>JAAFHV010000303.1:0-5038 GCA_013297655.1 Myxococcales bacterium
GCGGGCTCGAGGCTCACGCTCCGCCCCGCTTCTTTTGCGTAGATCGAAATGGGCCCGGTGCCGGGCTGCCCGATCGCGTTGAGGCACGACGCGTCGAGGAGGCTCGAGGTGTCGCTCGAGGCGCGCACGTGCGCCATGTCGAGCTCCACGTTCTCGGAGTGCCCCACCGCTTCGAGACCGGCGAGGAGGCGCGCCGCGAGGGCGTCCAGGTCTTTTGCGTAGCCCGGACCGCCCCAGAGCAGCGAGTACATGAAGAGCCAGCCGCCGAGGGAGCGAATGTCTTTCTTCCAAGCGCCGTCGCGGAGCACGAGGTGACGCCGGAGCTCGTTCAAATACGGGTGTTTGTCTTGGTATTTCTTGGTGAGCCCGTGGAACACGGTGTCCCACGCGTCGGCGAAGTGGGGGCCGGGCATCGCCCCGGCCTGCTGCTTCGCGGCGAGGAGGGTGCGGTCGATCCGCTCGATGTCGATCGCGGGCGCGGTGCACTCGACGAGGAACCCGGTCGCCATCGACTCGAGCATCACGTCGAGGGTGAGGAGCCGGCAGTGAAAGTCGCCGTGCGAGAGCGCGGGTCCTTGCCCGGTCGAAAATCGGGTCACGACGCCGGTCGACTCGACGCCCTTCGCGGGGTTGATCTCGCGCAAAAAGTCGAGCTCGCGGTCGCGGGAGAGCACCTTGAGGCTCCCGAGCTCGTGGTTCAGCAGCGCGCCGACGAGGAACGATTTTCCTGCCTGGGAAGGCCCGAAGAGCCCCACCGCCTGCGGCCTTCCCCACGCGCGCTTGAGGCGACGCGTACGGAGCGACAAATCGCGCAGCACGGTCGCCTCGGTGGACGACTCCTTGCCGCTCACGTGGGCGAGAGTCTCGCGAATGCACTGGTCAAGCGTGTCGATGCCGCTCATGTCCCTCGCTCCTCCGGCGCGCACGAAAAACGTGCAGTATGCATCTGGTCGCTCAGTGGGCGTGCCACTCGCCGTCCTCGTCTTGGTACTCGACCTCGACGCCGTCGAAGGTCTCGCCCTTGAAGAGGTAAACGTCGAACCGCTTGCCCGCTTCTTCGGTGCGGGTCACGCGATCGTCGCCCTTTACGATCCGCCACGCGACCGCCTGCGGGTGGTCGTGCCTGCGGTGCGGGCCGGTCGTGACGCCGCCCCCTGCCGCCTGCGAGATCGTGACCTTCGTTTGGCCGCCGCCCCCACCACCGCCCCCGCCACCGCCGGTGACGGTGACTTTGCCGTTCTTGAACGAGGCGTCGTGGTCGTAGCCGGTCTGGCCCTTCTTCTTCTTGCCGCCGTCGGGCCCTGCGTCTTTTCCGCCGTCTTTTCCTGCGTCTCCGGCATCACCGCCGTCGGCGCTCGCATCTCCAGCGTCGGCGTCGGCGTCGAGGCCCGCGTCCTTCGAGGCATCGGCGTCCGCGTCGGTGCTCGCGTCGGTGCTCGCTTCGGTCGCGCCGTCGTTGGACGCGTCGGTGCCCGCTTCGCTCATGGCGTCGGTGCCCGCGTCCGCGTTGAGGCGCGCGTCGTTGCACGTCTTCAAGAGAGCGAGCAGGGCGAGCAGCAGCACGAGGAAGCCGAGGCCGAGGAGGAGCCACACCCAGAACGGGCGGCCTGCCGGCTCGTCTTTTTTCTCCTCGTCCTTCTCGTCTTTTTTCTCTTCGTCTTTTTTGGGCTGCGCTTCGGGAGCTTTTGCAGAGGTCGCGGCGGAGGCTACGGCAGCAGCGGCCACACCGGCGCCGAACACCTTGCCGAAGTCGGCGTAGCCGAAGAGGAACTCTTTCTGGCCGGCGAGAGTGCGAGGCGTCGCGCCCCAGTTGATGACGTAGATACGTTTGTCGGTGGGGCTGAAGAAGTAATTCTCGACCCCGTCGGCCTCGAGGGAGGGCAGCGTGAGGGCCTCGCGGTAGCGGTAATACCCGCTGTCTTCCTGCGCGAAGGCCTTCGCGGCGCGGTCGAGGCACGCCTTGAGATCGGCGATCGCGGGCTCGGCCTCGGCGGCGTATTTCTGGCGTGCCTCGGAGAGCGGCACGAGTCCGGCGAGGTTCCATCGCACCGTCGAAGGCAGGCTCTCGGAGCCTTCGGTCTCCGGGACGAGCAGACGCCCGCCGAAGAACTTCTCTTCGTTCAGGTCGGGAGCAAGCTTCCAAATCGAGACGCCACCGACGAGGTTCGGGAGCCAGGTCGTGTCTTTTTCGGTCATCGCTCCCCCAGTCCGTTCGGTACCGACAGACACGCGAGCAGGCGGCTGCTCACGTTCATGAATGCGAGTCGCGGGCGGGCGCCACTCATGTGCGCACCTGCGCCTTCATGCGGACCATGCCGCTCGCCGCCACACGCACGAGGAAGCTGCCGCGCGCGAGGATGCGCGACCCGTGGGGATCGCTTCCGCGATCGCGCTCGTGGAGCTGCGAGTCGAAGACGGCCACGTGATCGGCGGCCTCGAATTTCACGCGCTCGAGCTCGGTGCCGAGGAGGGCGGCGAGGAGGGGCGAGGCACGAGCGACGAGATCGCGTTCGAGGAGCGCCGCGTGCACGAACGCGTAGTACGTGCGGCTCGCTTCGTAGCCGATTCGAATCTTGGACTCCTCGTCCAATTCAGCACGAAAATAGAGGTTTAGCGCGTTCGAGAGCACGAACGCGGCCTCGCGTGCCTTTTCGTTTTTGTGCGCGCCCACGTGCTCTGCCATCGCGCCGAGCACGAGGCGGAGAGGGAACGATTTGTCCGTCGGCCGCGCGCCGAGGATGCCGTCGTCCAAGATGTCGGAGAGCGTGATCCGCGAGAGCACGTCGGCCTCCGCGCCACCACCCGAGCCTCCGTGAGAGGGAGCGGGAGGAGCGGGAGCGGTCGCGGCTCGCTGCGCGAAGTGGACCTCGAGATCGCGACGGATCTCGCGCTCACGCTGGACGAGCGCCTGCTCGAGGTGACCGAGCAACGTGCGAACGACGGGGTCGGTCACGGGTACCTCGTGCGATCGGCAAACACGCCGGTGTCGATCCAGTAGCGATCTTGGGCGGTGGTCTTGAGGGCGAGATAAAAATCGGTGGGCTCGAAGGCGTAGGCTCCGCGCTGCGACGACACGGTCGCGATCGTGATTTGCCCGTCTTGCGAGCGCGCGAACTCGAGGAGCACGCGATCCTCCAGGAGCGCGGCTTCCACGTCGGGGTTCTGCGGTCGCACCTCGAACAGCGGGCTCCCGTCCATCTCTTGCGATGCCACGTTGCGAAAGCCGATCCGCATCCCGTTCGTGTACGCGAACGGCCTGCTCTTCTGGATACGACCCGCGTTCGCGCCCGATTCCGGGAAGAGCTCGTTCTCGCGCGCGATGTGGGGCTCGGTGTCTTGGTAGAGGCCGTAAATGGGCGTTTCTTTCGCGTCCTCGATGACGTCGATCAAGAAGCCGGGGAGCAGGTTTCGGCTCGCGAGATGCAAAATCGCAGCGCCGGCGGTGACGGTCGATTTTGGATCTTTGATCCGGCCCTGGTCTTTCCATTTCGACGGGTACCACTCGCCGACACGGAAGCTCGCCATCGTTTTGATGCGCGGGGGGGCGACCGGCATTTCGGTCACGAAGAGATCACGGATGCACGGCAGACGCGCGCTGCGACCGGCGAGCACGACGAGGTCGACGTCGAACTGGGCGAGGATGTCGGCGTAGCGGCGCATCGGCTCGCGGAGCACGCGCACGATCGTTTTTTCTACGGTCTGCCGATCGAGCTTCAAGAACAAATTCATGAGCCCGGGAAAGCCCGGCACCGCTTTGCCGATGAACGCGTCGGCCTCCGCGAGGACGGTCGACGACGAGGCCGGCACCTGGAAGAGCTCGAACACCTCCGGCACGAAGAAGTTCTTCTCCGGGGAGCAGCCCTCCGGCACGTGACCTTCGGCGAGCGCCCAGAAGCAGCGCGCGAGCGGCATCCAGAAGTACGGCACGAGCTTGCCGCGGAGGGTGCGCCACGACGAGCCGAACCCGGCGTCACCCTCCGAAAAGAGGTGCGCCATCCGCGATTTTGCCTCGTGGGTGGGCAGCTGCGCGAGCACCTGATCGAAGATCAAATCCGACACGATCGCGCGGCATACCTCGTCGCCGGCGACGTTGATTCCGTCTTGGAAGAGCTTCTTGATGCGGAGCGCGGTGCCGGCGCCAGGCAGGCGATCTTCGTACTCCGCGATCATGACGTCGCTCGTGCCGCCGCCGATGTCGACCGACGCGATTCGAATGCGACCCTCTTTGCGACCGTAGATCTGGATGAGCTCTTCCATGCTCCCAGCGAAGGTCTGCGACGCCTCCTGGTAGACGTAGACCATCTGCGCGGCGAGGGCCTCGTCGGTGAAGAGGAACGTGTCGAACTTGCCCTCGGGGGTGACGTTCGGACGAAGCTCGGGGGGAATGCCGAGGAGGTGGCACGCGAGGATGACCGCGTTGCGAACGAGCGTGTCGTAGACGCTGCGCTCTTCTTTCCGCATCGCCGAGGGGTACGTGAGCACGAGCGATCGCAAGACGCGCGGGTTCGCCTCTTTGCCTTGGAACTTGCGGTACGCCGGTGAGCCGAGCTGCGCGTAGGCCTGGCAGAGGATCTCCACCAGCGCGAACAGCATCATCGTGCGCGGCGCATAACGAGGGTCGACCGGCGTCTGAGGCCCGTCCTCACGGAGATAAAGTCCACCGGACTCTTCCGGGAGATACTTGAGCAGCCGCCCGAAGATCGTGCGGTATTCCTCGCCCTGCCGGTCCGCGAAAAACCAGAGATCCTCGGTTTGGCGGTGATCCCACAGGTAGCGCTTGGGGCCGGAGATCGAGCACGCGTAGCGGTGGGGAGTTTCGAGGGCGCGATCGAGGGCTTCGCGTCCGAGGCGCGCGATCGAGGGCCAGCCGAAGCCATCGCCCGTTGCCACGGTGGACACCGATTTGTCGAACGGGCTCGGCATGAACGTGACGCGCGAATCGAAGCACTCCTCGTTGACCGAGAAGGGGCTCCCGAGGCTGCGCATGACGAGCGGCAACGCGAACATGCCCTTGTCACGCGCCTCGACGAGGTTTTTT
>JAAFHV010000303.1:5096-10310 GCA_013297655.1 Myxococcales bacterium
TCGACGAGGAGCGCCGAGGAGCGCGAGTTGCCGAAGTCGAGCACGAGCGACACCGGGATCGGGACCCGGTTCGCGACCCGTGTAAAATGCAACTTTGGCACCCGCGGCGCGAGCACGTCGAGGAGGGCGGCGAGCTTGAACAGCGCTTGCTCCACCCCCGCGCGCTCGAGCTTTCGCACGTAGTCGCGCGCTTCGGGCAAATCCAAGAAGCCCGCGATCTCGTTCTTGTCGAGGGCGCGGAACGGGCGCCCCTCGTCGAGGGTGGCGTCGAGCGCCCGCCCACGCGAGCCTTGGCGCTCGAGGGTGTCGATCGCGAGGAGACCGCGCACGCCGTGGCCCTCCTGCGCGATGTACATCTGCACCGCGAAGGGGCAGGAGAGCTGGGTCGGGATCGGGATCCAGCGATTTTGCAGATCGCCGAGCGCGTCGAGGGACGACACTTCGACGTCCGGATCTTCGCCCGCTTGTGCGCGCCGGACCGACCACGCCTCGGTGCCCGGGGTGGTCTGCGGAGCTTGCATGCGAATGAAGCTCGCGACCACGTCCGGCAGACCGTTCGGAAACGCGAGCTCGTGGAAGACGATGCCTCCGTTGAAGAAGAGCTCGACCACCTCCGTGCTCGGCTGCGCGTCGTCCGTTCCCGCCCCCGAAGCCCTGCTTCCACCCTCGCCGTCGAGGGAGACTTTGCGCCTTACCATCGTTCGTTGGAACGAAACGCTACCATGGCGCCCGGGCTGCCTCGCCGATTTCGCCGTACCTGACGCCGTGCGGAAGGACCGTATATATCCGAACGGTTATGTGCCCTGGTGGCCCTTTTTTGCCGCGGCGATGGCGGCAAACAGGGCGAGCGCGGTCGCTTCGCTCGCGGCGTCGACGGGGTGGAACGACTCGATGCGCAGCTCCTGCAAGGTGACGTCTTGCGGGGTGCCCAAGGTGGTGAGGGTGGAGAAGAGCGCGACCGTGCTGTCGCCGATGCGGAGCTCGACCGGGACGACGAGCGGAGGCACGTCGATCCGCTCCTCGCGCGCGATCGCGGCGACGCCCTCGTAGGCCATGAGCTCGTCGGCGAGCTCGCGTGTCTTGCGGTCGCGAGAGTGAGCTTCGCGTTCTATGCGCGGGAGCATCGCGCGCACGCACGCGGGCCAGTTCACGACGTGGTCGCGGAGGCCGCCCGGCGCGAAGAGGGCGCGCAGCACGTTCACCTTCGGCGCTGTCTCGACGCGGTAGGGGACGATGTCGTCGTGGCCCGCGAGGAGCGAGTGCACCTCGGCGTAACCCGCGTTCGCGACGACCACGTTCCAGTAGCGATCGAGCGCGACAGCGCCGAAGGGCTCGTTGCGCCGGAGGATCATCTCGAGCGCGCGCCGCACGTCGGTCATCTGGGGGTCGTCGAGGCGGGTCTCGCGGTAGGTCTTCGCGAAGCCCGCCGCGTCGAGGAGCGCGTTGCGATCGCGGAGCGGCAAGTCGAGAACGGTGCCTATTTTCTGCACCATTTCGCGGCTCGGGAAGGAGCGCCCGGTCTCGAGGAAGCTCACGTGGCGGGTCGACACGCTCGCTTTGGACGCGAGCCCGAGCTGACTCAAGCTGCGCTCGGAGCGAAATGTTTTGAGGAGCGAGCCGAAGGGAGATCCCATCGGTCCGACCCTACCAGCAGGGACCGCGATCGCGGGAGCGCGGAGGCCGTTCACGCGAGCGCCTCGCGTGTGTGGTCCGCGCCTTCGCGCGAATCACGTGTGCGAAGGAGCGCGAGCCCGATGCCGACCGCGAGCACCTCCGACGCCATCGACGCGTAGATGAACATGTTGCCCGGGCCCTCCGTCGCGAGGGTCAGCACGCGCCCGAGCAAGAGTCCCGCCGCGCAGGCGATCGAGAGCACCATCGCCGGCCTCTCGAACGCACGGTCGCGGAGTCCCCGTCCGATGACAATCGCGGCGCCGAGGCAGAGGCCTCCGTACATCGCGCGGAAGTCCGCGAGCGCCGCCGCGGTCTCGAAGCGAACCCCGATCGCCTCCCCGAGCACCCGCGGGGCGGCGAGGAACGCGGCCGCGAAACCGGCGTAGGTCGCGAGGTTCGCGAAGAGGTAAACTTTCTTGATCGTGTTCATGGGATCCGCCTTTTTTCCGTGTCCTTCGTCGGCCACGAGGAACATTTAGGCTCCCGATCGCGGCCCCGCGATTCCCTCCGAGGTAATGCTCGCGCTGCAGACGAGGGCCGGAGCACGCGAGCGAGTCGCAGGCGAAAACGGCTCGCCTCGCGCCAACCGAGCGCAGGAGGACTGCAGGGAAGACGGCAGGAAAAGGGCGTCCGCGGTCAAGGTCGGCTACATTCCGCTCCATGAGCTCGAGGTGGCCTTGGCTTCTTTTTGCGGTCGCGGTCCCCTCCGCGATCGCGATCGCGTGCAGCGCCGAGGTGCCGGTCACGAGCACCCCCGAAGAGGCGTTCTGCGACGCGATGTCCTCCGTGCGCGACAAGTGCTCCGGCGGCTGCGAGCAGGCCCTCGGCAACGAATGCAGCGGGCTCGCGAGCACCCTCACGAAAGAGGGGCTCCAGCGCGCGACCGACTGTTTCCTCTCCGGGGCGTGCGCGAGCGTTTGCCTCTCGAAGACGCTCGTCGATCTGCCGCCGACGGAGGGCCAGAGCAAGATCCGCGACGCTTATTGCAACACATGTGCAAAAGGCCAAGCGACCTGCGCGGCGGACTTCTTCACCGCCCCGCGCCCGGGCACCCAAGGCGGCGCTGGCGTTCCGCTCCTCGCGTTCTCGGACGATGCGACGAGCGCGGTCGCCGCCGAGTGTGCGTCGCAGGAGGGTTGCCAGCTCGGGTTTTCGACGTGCGCCCTCGACGCGACGAAGAAGAAGATGTCCGCGTTGAAAGAGAGCGCGGCGGAGTGTCTCGTCCGTGGGCTGCGTAGCGAAGAGGGCGAGCGGCGCGCTCCTGACGGCGGCGCGATCGTCGTGACGTGCACGAAGGCGAACTGCGCCGGCTGCTGCCGCGACGATCTCTGCCTCGTCGGAAACCAGAAGGACGCCTGCGGGATCGGCGGCGGGAGCTGCGAGACCTGCTCCGGCACCGCGACGTGCGAAGGCGCGGCGTGCAAGCTCCCGTGCGGCCCGGATACGTGCGCCGGCTGTTGCGAGAACAACGAGTGCAAAGAAGGCAACACGAAGGACTCATGCGGCAAAGCCGGCGCCGCCTGTACGAAATGCGGCGCGTCGTTCGCCTGCTCCGATGGCTCCTGCGTGGACACCTCGTGCAAGGCGACATGCGCCGGCTGCTGCACCGGCTCGACCTGCCTCGGCGGGACGGCCGCGAGCGCGTGCGGGAAATCCGGTAACGCGTGCATCGACTGCGGCAAGGGGCGCACCTGCGCCGCCACCGGCTGCGCCCTCGATCAGAACGCGCTCTTCGACGTGGTGCTCCAGTCTTCGCTCGTGCCAGCGACGAACAAATCGGCGTCGGCGTGGGACTTCGGTGGCGGGCTCCCCGATCCGTACGCGAAGGGTTATTCGTCGCTCGGCGCCACGTCGCACTCCGGCACGAGCGCGTTCATCGCCGACACCACGTTCCCGCAGTGGAACTACACCATCCTTGCCTCCGTGCCGGCGCGCGAGCTCTTGAGCTCCTTCTCGATCGAGGTGTGGGACGACGACTACGACTTCGACGATTTTGTCGGCGGGTGCGCGATCCGGCTCGACGCGGCGATGTTCGACGGCGCGCTCAAGAGCGCGAAGTGCCCCGCGACGCCGAGCGGCGTGGAGCTGACCGTCTATTTCAGGTTGGTCGCGAAGTAGCGCGCATCGCGTGCATGATGCACGGGATGACGGCTATCTCGTCCGCGTAGGCGCGCGGTCGAAACATGTAGGCTGCACGTGCGCGTGGTCTGCGCGTCAGCTCTTGATCGCTTCGGTCGCCTTCAGCTCTTCGGCGCGGCGTTTTTCGGCGCGGGTCAGGAAGTAGACGGCGACGAAGATGAGCGCGAGCGCGCCCCAGTCGTAGCCCTTGGGCGGCTTGCCACCGAGGAACGCCCACACCACGAGGGTGGACGTGGTGCCGGCGACGAGCGACGTGAGGCGGTTCACGAGCCCCGCGAAGGTGGCGGTGCGGCCCTTGAACATGAAGATGAACACCGAGAAGAACGCGACGATGCCGAACGACGTGCCGGACAGGTAGGCCCAGATCCAATCGGGTCGTGGCGTCGCGATCGCCGCGACGAACTGCGTGATCTGGGGCGCGGTGGTGCCGAACCAGCGCGGAGCGTTGAAGAGCACGACGGTGGCGACAGCGAGGGTGAGCGAGGCCGAGATTTGTTCGTTGCCCAAGAACCCCTGGTTGTCGAGCTTCACGCCCGGCGGCCGCGTGTTCTTGTAGTAATTCATGATGTAGATCCGAATCGCGTACGCGGTCACGTACGAGCCGAGGATCGTCATCGCCGCGACCGACTTGTAAAACGGGGTGTCGTTCTCGCCGCTCTTCGAGAAGAAGAGGGTGAGCGCGACGGCGGACACCGCGACGAGAACGCCGAGGTTCTCTTCCATGTAGACGCGCTTCTTCAAGATGCCGCGCCGGATTTGGATCTCGTCGACGAGGCGCCCGATCACGATCACCGCGCCGCGCATGATTACCATTGCGACCATGACGCTCACGCCCTTCAGCGAGTACATCAGCGTGGTCGTGGGAATGACGACCGCGGTGCAAATGCCGGACGGGATGATGTACGCGAGCTCACCCGGAACGGTGAGACCGAAGACCTTCCGCGGGTCCGAGCTCGCGAGCTTGTACCAGCCCTTCGCGAACACGACGATCATGCAGATCGTGGTGCCGGCGGCTGTAGAATACACGCTGTACGCGATGTCGTTCATGCCGCGGCTCTGGAAGAGCTTCACCGCCACGCCGGTGACGACGTAGAAAAAGAAGTATCCGAGGCAAAGCTGTACGAGGCGGCCGGTGCTGCCTTCTTCGGTTTTCCACATGGGTAATCGCAGCCTCTCGCGGGAGGGCCGCTCGATCCGTCGTACCACCCGGACGCACCTCGTGCGCGGGATTCCGTGGCGAATTCGCGACGGAACTGCGTCACGCACGTGACGCGGCGCGCGCGCGCGAGGCACAAAATCGCCGAAGCGGCGATCCCTGAGGACCACCGCTTCGGCGAGGCACGCGCCTCAGGAGCGTCGAGAAGAACGCGCCTCAGGAGCGTCGAGAAGAACGCGCCTCAG
>JAAFHV010000304.1 GCA_013297655.1 Myxococcales bacterium
CGACCTTCGCCTTCGGGGCGTAAGCGAGGAACACTCCGCCGCTCTGCGGGATCGAGGGGGCGGGGAGCGCGAGCTTGTCGCGTGGATCGAACAGGCGCGGCGGAGCCTCGGTGAGGATGTCTTGCCACGGAGGGCACGACAAGCAAACGGGCGGGCGAAAGCGGAAGCGCGGCTCCTCGAAGAACGCGCAGCGCCCACGCGGGCAGACGCGGAAGAGGCGCTCCCAGAGGCGGCGAGCCTCCTCGCGCGCGACCGGATCGCAGTTGTACGTGCCCGCGCTGTCGAGGCCCCAGGCGCGGCAAGCGGTCAGCTCGTCTTCCACCGCGAGGTTCCCGGCGCCGTCGAGCTCCGCGGTCGAGACTTGCATCGTCGCGACGCCCGAGAGAGGCGGGAGGGGCCCGCCGGCGAGCATGAAATCCGGGCTTCGGAGCAACACGCGGCAAAGGCCGCGCAGAGTCGCGTCTTGTGAAGACGCGTAAGCACCGTCCAAGCTCGTACCGAAGAAGGCCGTGAGGGAGGGCTCCTCCGCCGCCGCGATCGGCACGCCCGTGATGCGCATCTTCGTCGCGTCGACGAGGTCGCGTAGGCGGAGCCCGGTGCGCGATGTGGCGTGGCGGAAGAGCGCGCCCATGAAGTCGGGACTGGTGCCGGAGTCGCACTTCGCGACTTGGTCCTCCCAGCCGAGCATTCCCTCGAGGGAGACCGTAGGCGCCTCGCGCCTGGTCGGCGAGAGCGACAAGCCCGTCGCCGCTGCGACGCTCAGCGTAGGGAAGGTTCCGGTGCGGCGGGGGAAGTGGGTCGGCGCCGGCTTGCCGAGCGCGAAGGCCGCAGAGCGAAACAGCACGTCTGCCGAATGGCGATGCACACGATCGGCGAACACGTCGGGCCCGTCGAGGAAGGGCTCGAACACGTCGGCAGCGGCGTCGTGCACCGAGCCGGTCCACTCACGCGACGTGAGTATGGTCGAGAGAACGGCCCGAAGCGAGAGGCGCCGCTCCCCCTCCGCCCCTGCGGTCGCCACGTTGGCGAGGGCGCGCAACTTGGTAAATTGGGCGGAGTTTCGGGAGACGAAGTTGGGTATCGTGAGCGGCTTTCCCATGACCTCGCGCCATACGTCGTTGGCGAACGAAGCGGCGAGCATCATCATCGCCATATCCGGGCCGTTCGAGGGAGAGGCAAACGAACCGGGGAGCCTGCGGTAGCCCTCCACGAAGGCGGCGTCCACTTTCCACACCGTCGGCGTCGCGCCCATTCCGGTGATAAAGCCGTTCATCGCGCTGCCGAGATCGGAAGGACTGCCGTCTCGCCCCACGCCGCCGCAGCGGCTGGTGCTCCATCCCGGGAAGGGCGCATCGCTCGTCCCGCGGGGGGAAAACCCGGTCGCCCACCCTTGGACGACGAGGCGAGGGCCGGTGTCGGTTCGCCTCACCGGGAAAACGAGCGACTCGTAGGGTTGCGCGAGGCTCGAGCTCGGCGCTCCGCTCGGCAGCAGGAACGTGCCGGGGGTAGAGCTGTATTTCGTGTGATGACACTCCATACACGTCGTAGATTTGTTCAATACGGTCTGCGTGTAGATATCGCCTCGCTCGGCTTGGCGCTGGGTCTCGGGGAAGTCGGGCTCGGTGCTCGATGCCTTTTGCACGAGCGCGAAGGGGAACGCGCGATAGATGGGAATCGCGTCATCGAGGCTTATCGCGCCGCGGAGGACGTCGGCCATGACGAACGTGCCGGCACCCGCGGGCTGCGGCGACTGCGGGACGTGGTTCCGCACCGTGCGCGCGGCGCCCTCCCACGCGTCGCGGTTCGCGCCTATCGGCGCGTCGTAACATCCGGCGTGCTCCCAGCCGTTGTCGGCTTCGCGGCCGACACGGAGGCGCTCGAGAAAGAACCCGGACCAGCGCTCGACGAACTCGTCCGAGTCCATGAGGTGGTCGAGGACACGCTGCTTTCCGATCGCTTCGGTGGCGTTCGCGAGCGCCAAGAGCTCTCCCGCGCCGCGGGCGTGGCGCCCGAGGACGACGGGCAGCGTGCGGGTGACCCACGCGAGATCGTCCTCCGTCGCCTCGAGGGCCGAAGCGCTCGTGCCGAGGCTGTCGTCGTTCGGGTCGCCCGACCCGCCCCCGCATCCGAGCGATGCGCCGAGGGAGAGGGTGGCGAGAACGAACGCCGCGCCGACGCCGTGCCGCGCGGGGTTCCTATGAACGGTTCGATTGGATTTCATGGCATCGGCTCCTCAGGAAAGAAGGGTGGTCGTGCGCTCGGACGCGGCGAAGTTCTCGGGGAGCGCTTCGTCCACGCCCGCGGCACGCATGAGGGAGCTCACGAGGTTCGCGGGGGTGTACGTCCCGACCGGCCGATCGCCGTCGAGGGCGAACGTGCCGCGCATGGTGGCTCCGCGCGCGGAGGTGATAGGCCCGCCGATGAGCGCGCACGCATACGCCGCGCCATAATGGTCGCGACCGAACGTGCCTTGAGGCTCGGCGGTGCGACCCATCTCGGTGTTCAGCACAATCAGCGTGTCGTCGAGCGATATGCCGCTCCCGCCGCTCCCGGTCCGCACGATCGACGCTAGCTCGTTGAGCAGGTGGTAGAGGTTCGGCGTCGTGATTTCGGCCGCGTTGTTGTGGCCGTCGTATCCCGCGCCGTTGTCTTGCCCGATCCCGGTATCCACCACAGCGACGTATTTGGCGCCGCTCGCGAAGAGGTCACGGGCGAGCCCGAGGCTCGCGCGGGTGGCGGTGGTGCCACCGTCACCGCCGGGCAGGCAGTGGCTCGCGGGGACGATCCCCATCGTCGCCGTGTTCGCGAGGCTGTAGCGGCCGACGAGGTCGGGCGCGTAGCCCATGCTCTGAACGACGGATTCGAACGATGCGGCCGTTCGTGCGCGCGTAGCGCCGAAGCGGCCCCGGTACTGACCGGCGAGATCGCGCGCGAGGGCGTCGGTCGCGTCGCCGCGCGAAGCACGAGCTGCCCAGCCAGCGAGGTCGTTGCTCGCTCCGAGGTTGAGGCGAATCGGTCGAGACGACGCCGGGTAATTGCCAGTCGCGAAGAACGCGTCGAAGGCGCGGTAATCGCCACTCTCGCCGCCGAAGAAGCGGGTGGGTGGCGGCATGACGACGAACGACACCGGGCCGTCCGTGGCGTGGCGGCGTTGCACGGCGGCGCCGAGGCTCACCGCGCGCGGATCGCCGAACCTGCGCCCGGTGATGGCCTGCGGGATGCCGAGCACGTGATTCGATATATCGCTCCGCATCGAGACGACGCGGGTACGCGAGAGCATGTCGTGGCGCGCGACGAGCGGGCGCGCACCCTTGCCGAGCCGTAGATCGCCGAAGCGGTAGGTTCCGCCGGTGAGGGGCGCGAGCGGGTTGTTCGGCACCGCTGTGCACGCGCCACCCGTCGCCACCTCGACGCTCGTGTAGTTGGTCGCGAGCGCCCCCGTGTAGAGCTGGGGCCGCTCCCCGGGGACACAGTAGAAGCTCTCCCAAGGCGAGAGACCGCCATAGAGAAAAATCTCGAGGATCTTGTACGGCGTCCCCGGGCTCGCGAAGGCCTCGTCGCCTGTCGCCGGGTTTCCTGCGACCACGTCGCGCCCGAGCAGCGCCGCGCCGACGCCAGCTCCGAGCCCAGCGAGGAACGTTCGTCTGTTCATCATGTTCCGCCTCCTTCGGGGAATTTCCCCGCTTCGGGAGGGGCGGATTGCGAGGCGCGTGCCGGTCGCGTCGCGCCGAAATCATCGGGAAATGCCAGCGTTCGCGCGAGGGGTTGCACGAGGTGAGCGGCCAGTTCGTGCAAAGTCGACGAACATGGCCTGCCCCGCCCGCCCCGCGGTGCCAGGCGAGCCGCGGGGAGCGACGAATCCTCGTCCTTCGAGCACCCGTGTCGCCGCTCCGGCCAGAGTTATGGCGCGGCATTCCGGCGCTGGGCGCGCGCGTGCTCCGGCACGTGTCCGTCGCCTTCGGCGTAAATCGTTGGCCTGCCCTTCGAAATAGACGATCGAGCGGACGAGGAGCGAAAAGTGCCTCGAACGATTTCGTGCATCCAAACGCGTTCGCCGACCGGAAAGGTCTGCGTCGGTTGTCCAGTCGGACACCCCTTTATCCTTCGGAGCGCAATCCCCATGAAGACGGTCAATGTTGCGGCGATTCTAATGGTCGTGGTGGGCGGCACCATGGCGGCTGCCGCGTGTAGCTCCACCGAGGTGGACCCCACTCCGTCGGACGCAGGACCTGCCCCCTCGACGTCCACGGCGCGCCCGGATTCTGGCCCGATTCCAACCAACACCGCGGACGCCGCGCCGCCGCCCGATGCTGCTCCCCCGCGCGACGCCGGGCCTCCCGCGAAGATCAATGTTCGTATCGCCCACCTCGTTCCTTCCGCCGGTGCTGCCGGCGTCCAAGTTTGCGTCACGAGG
This sequence comes from Myxococcales bacterium, assembly GCA_013297655.1. Taxonomy (GTDB): domain Bacteria; phylum Myxococcota_A; class Polyangia; order Polyangiales; family Polyangiaceae; genus JAAFHV01. The sequence goes on from JAAFHV010000304.1 coordinate 4,415, forward strand.
AGCACGGCGAGCTTCAGCGCGGCAGACAAGCCCGTCACTCCCAAGCTCAACTTCAAAGACGTAACAGGGTATCTCGAGCTCGACGCCGGCACGTACAAGGCACGCGTCGTCGCGAGCACTGCCGTCGACTGCAGCGCGCCCGTCATCGCGGGCCTCGCCGACTTCACGCTCCCCGCTCTCCCCCCGGGGGCGTATGCCACCGCGGCGGCGGTCGGCAAGCTCGACGGCACCGGCACGACGGCCTTCACCGTTCAGCCTTACCTCGATCTCCTCGCCAAGCCGGCCGCGGGGAACACCCATCTTCGTTTCGTGCACGCCGCCCCGAGCACCAACATTCCCGTCTTCGTCGGCGCCGCGAACAGGCCGAACCTCACCGCGTCACTCTTTAGCGGCGTCGCCTACCGCGCGACGGATGGATCCCTCGCGTCGACGAACGGCTACCGGCCGCTCCCCGCCACCGCGACCAAGGTCACGCTCGGGGCGAGCGCCGCCGACAAGGGCAAGCTCGTATGGGCCTCCGACGCCGTCGTCTCTACCGGTTTGCCCGCCCTCGGGATCCGGACCGCGTTCGCGATCGACAAGGGCGCTGATGCGGGAGCTGGAGATGTCGACGTCCTCGTCTGCGACGACGAAGCGCGGGCCGACGCTACGACCAAGCTGAACGCCTCGTGTGCGGTGTTGAGCTCGACGGATGCGCTCATCCACGTTCGCGTGGCCCACCTCTCCCCGGACGCGCCTGCGGTGAAGGTGTGCGCCATTCCGAGCACTGCCAACTTCTCTGCCGCCGACGTGCCCGTAACTCCGAGCTTCGCGTTCAAATCGGTCACCGGTTACCTCGACCTCCCCCCGGGCACCTACAAGGCCCGTATCGTCGCGGGAACGGCGACCAACTGCGCCACTTCGCTCGCATCGCTGCCGGACTACACGCTGCCGGCGCTGGGCGCGGGAACCTTCGCGACCGCCGCCGCCGTTGGGCGGGTGGCCTCCACGGGAGACACCGCGTTCACGGTCGCACCTTACGTCGACCTCCTCGCGACGCCCGCGCCCGCCAACGCGCATCTGCGCTTCGTGCACGCCGCGCCCTCCACCAACATTCCGGTGTGGGTTGGTCCCGCGAACGCGACCAACCTCATCGGGACGCTCTTCGGGAGCGTGCCGTTCAAAGGCACGGACGCCACTTTGGCGGCGACCAACGGCTACAACCCGCTCCCCATCGGCGGCACGAACGTCACGCTCGGCGCAGCCGGTGGCGCGGGCGGAGAGATCGTGTGGTCGTCGAACGCCATCCAGGCGACTGGCCTCGCCGCGCAGTCGATCTCGACCGCCTTCGCGATCGACCGCGGGACAGGAGTCGGCGAGGTCGACGTTCTCTTCTGCGACGACGCCAAAGCGGCAGACGCGACCAGCAAGCTCAACGCCTCTTGCGCCGTCCTCCCGCGGCTCTGATTCCGCAGAGAGATACGCATCGAGCGTAGGGTCGGACAACGCAGTCCTGTCTAGGTCGGGGAGCTACGCGAACGCGCAGCTCCTCGACCTTTCTCGCGTGGGCACGCGAAGGTTCGTGCTCGTGGTCGCTCGCACGACGGTGCGACGACCTTGGCGCAAACCCACTACGTGTCACGATGGAAGCGCGTGAGACTTCACTTCGCGTCGACGATGTCCGAGCAAAGCGTGAGGTCGATATCGCCCGCGAACGAAAACTCTTGTCGATCCGGCTCTGCCGCGCTGAGGACCATCGAGGCGTTCTCCTCGGAGAAGGGGCGAGTCTGGTAGATCGTGAATGCCCCGTTCGCCGAGCCACGCAAGCGAGCCATATCGCCTTTCGCGCGCGGTGCCGTGAGGAGCTCGAAGCTACCCCACGCCAAAGCGCTCTTCGCGCCGGACGGCGACTCGCTGGTGCCACCGCTCGCCGTCGTCGATACGATGCCTTTCGCGTCGAACAGCACGGCCTGGTGCGTCGCGTCGAGCGCGCCGAGCTTCCACTTCTGCACGCCGAGGATCGCCTTGAACCGCGCCCCCTCGGGCGCGCCGCCCTCCAGGTAGCGCGCGTCGGCGCACGTGACCGGTACGTCGAAGAGAAGCACGTGGGTGGGCGAGCTGCCGTCCTTTCGAGCCTCCGAGATCACGATCGCGTGGGGAGTGATCGCGAGCGGGGCCGTCTCGCCGCCGCACGCGGGAATCAAGGCTGGAAACGCACAGAGAGAAAACGTAACAGCGAGACCACGAAGAAAGCGGGAGCCAATCATGGGCCTCTTGGACTGCCCTCTCCGGAGGTTATTCAGGAGCGCGTCCGGGCGGCTAAGCCTGTGGCTTCACCGCCGCCCTCGGCACCTCTCCCTCCGTCCCAGTGTCATAACGAACCCACACGGTCGAGCCCGTCCCGCCCACCACCGTCGCGGGCACGCGATCAGCACCCGCCCAAACACTGACCCGCTCCCCCACGCGCAGCTTGCGAGGCCTCGCGACGAGCCACACCGCTACGATGAGCGCGAGCGCGCCGAGCGGCAGCAGGAGCGGGAGGAACATCATCACGAACGAGGGCGGAGGCGGTTGTGTCGGCATGGTTCCTCACGGCGCGGGGAGCTCGTCGATCTTCGGAAAGTGCCTGTGCCCCTCCGAATCGAACCACAGCACACGATCGAGCACCTGCGCCGCGTCGAGCACCGCCTCGTCGTGCCCTTTCGCGATCTCCACCAAATCGGTGTAGAGTGCAAACGTCGCCGCACGAAACACCTCCAGCGCGGCGACGAACCGCGGGCCAGGGGCCGCCGGTGGCTCGGTGAGCAGGTAGGCGCAGGCCGGATCGGGCAAGAGCGGCACCGTCTCCGGCACGAGGAGCGCGAAGAGCTTCGACACGATCTCCGCGCCCTGCACCCGCTTGTCCCCGAACGAGGCCGAGAGCGCGTCCACCGCGCCGGCGAGCTCCGCGCGGCTCGCTTCGTCGAGCGTCTCTGGCAAGTCTTCCAGTGCCTCGCCAATCGCGACGAGGAGGGGTCGCAGCGGCGGTCGCGCCATCGCGCGGAGGGTGGGGGAGGGCGCGGGGGAGTTCACGAGCCAGCTCGACGCGAACGCAAGCGAGAGGCGCGTGTCGAGCGACAACCCCTTCGCCCGCGCCTGGCGGAGCGCGTGGGTGGCCTGGTCGTAGAGGTAAGCGCCGGGGAGCCCCGCGCGGAGCGTGAGCTTCTTGTCGGCGTGCTCGAGGGAGAAAGAGCGCCCGCTTCCGAGGTCGTATCCGGTCATGGTGGCGACGAGGGTAGGGCAAGCCCGGCCGCGGAGGGGCGCCCGTGTCGTCGAAATCGGCTCCTCGGTGGCGCCGGCCCGCGCGCGCCGCCGTTCCCCCTCCGAACGATCGTGCTCAATCGGCGTCGATGGCACGAATCGTCCGCACGAGCGCGTCCGGCATCGAGAAGTACGCCGAATGGCTCGCGGCGAGGCTCTCGATCCGAGCCGGTGGATTCGCCTCGATCATCCGATCTTGCAGGCTCGGCGATACGGCACGATCCTGGGTGAGACGGATATAGGCCTTGGGCACCGAGCCGTAACGCGCGTCCGTCGTCTTTACCCTCGCGACCGCCGGGAGCGACGGCTCCGGGCACAAGAGCGACTCCGCGAGAGCTACGTCGTCCGCCGAACAATCGGCGTAGAGCCCCTCCACGTAGGCCTCGCGCGCCAGCGCGTCGCACGCACCCAAACGGTCCACTGCGACGTGCGCGCGAATGAACGAGTCCGCGTCCTTCGCGAAGTAGTCCGCGACGCGGTGGCGCGACGGTAGCATATACGCTGCGAGATAGACGACGCGCCGGATCGCGGAAGGAAACGCCTCCGCGAGCGCGGTCGCCACGAGCCCGTAGCGGCTATGGGCCACGATCGTGGTCGGCGTGGTCGGATCGAGGAGGCGCGCGACGTCGCGAGCCATTCGCCCCGCGGTGACGAAGTGCGCGACCGCCTTGTCCCTCCCTCGCCCCGGCAGGTTGGGGACCACCACGTCGCCGAACGCGCGCAGGCGCGGCGCGACTTTGTACCAGCACCAGGCCCCGTGCCAGCTCCCGTGCAAAAGCAGATATCGACTCATGGACAGCGGAGTACCGCGCCGTCGGCGGCGAGAAACTCCGCTTCTTGCCCTCGAATCCAGGTCGCGAGTCGAAAACACGTTCACCCCGCGCGCGCCGCTCGAGGAGAGAGCCCCTCCGCGCTTTCGCGCCCGCGCGTCGGCCTCGTGTTCGTGCCAAACTGTCGCCACGAACATGAGCTGCCTCTTCTGCAAGATCGTCGAACGCTCCATCCCCGCCGACATCGTCTACGAGAACGACCACGCGCTCGCGTTTCGCGACATTCGTCCCGTCGCGCCCACGCACGCGCTCGTCATCCCGAAGGTGCATCTTGCATGCATCCACGACGCGACCCCCGAGCAGACGCCGCTCCTCGGTGAGCTCTTCGCCGCCGCGCGCGCCGTCGCGGAGAAGCTCGGCCTCGGGGAGAAGGGCTATCGCCTCGTCGTGAACAACGGCGACGACGGCGGGCAGACCGTGCACCACCTCCACGTCCACGTGCTCGGAGGACGCGGCCTCTCCTGGCCCCCCGGTTGAGCGCGAGCGATCACGGGCTTTTGCGCAAGAACGGGCACGTCCCGTCGGCCAAGCAGCCGTGGGTCGAGGGGTGGCTCAGGTAATAAACGTCTTTCCCTTCCGACGCGAAAAACCGCGCAAGAAGGGCGTTCCCGTAGGTCGCGGTGTCGAACGTCTCGCACACGTCGCCCACGTTCCACGTGTGGGCGCCGCCGGGCTCGAGGTAGTGATTGAAGAGCGCGACCACCGGCGCGTCGCTCGTCCAGCCGCGCTCGTCGGCCGAGAACGGCGCCCCGGTAAGGCGGGGAGCCCACGCGCGGGCGAGGGTGGTCGCGTCGGAGACGCGCGTGTCGGCGGTGCGCGCGAGGCGGAGCGGAATCGCGGGGTGCGCCTGGTCGATCCCCATCTTGCCTTCGCTGACCCAGTCGGCGTCGTAGAGCGCGTTCTTGCACGCCTCCGCCGAGAGCTGGCCTTCGCCTTTGCAGATCTCGCTCTTCGGCTTGAAGTTGCCTTTGCACATCGGGCCCGCGCTCACCCGCGCGAGGCGCGCGATGCCCTCCGTCACTCCCTCGGTGACGAGGAGCTGGAAGGGCGTGCGTCGCCCGAGCTTCTCGTAGAGGTCTTGGGGTGTCACGAAGTCGGCGTATTCACGATACTTTTCGAGCGCTTGCGGAGGCAGGAACGGGAGCGCTCCCGCCGCGCGCGCGAAGGAGAGGCCGGCCGCGACCTGCACGAAGTTGTCGCCCACGGTGTTGGTGGAGAGGAGCGCGCGCGGCGGAGCGGGGCGCTCGTTTTCGTCGAGGAGCGCCTTGCGGAAGTAGTACGGCGCGTAGACGGAAGGGTCGGCCGCGTCGACGCCGATCTGCGCGAGGTCGCGAAGCCTTCGAAGCTCGGGGGACTGCCTTCGCAACCCGAGCCCGTCGTTCGGCGCGACGAGATCGGAGCCGACGGAGAAGAAGCGATCACGAAACTGCGCGCAGCCCGCGTCGCCGGTGCACTTGGTGGCGTCGCCGTCGGCGACAGGGAGCGGCTCGGTGATCGCGCGCTCGAAGGTGCCGATGCGACGGCCGGGCTCTGCGCCGGCGACGATCTCACAGGTGCCATACGAGCTGACCGCGTCGGTCTTCGGGTACACCTGCACGTCGAGGCGATCGCCCTCGGTCGTGGGGATCGGGATCCGCAGGCGGCCGTCCGTTCCGGCGCGGGCGCAGCGTTTCTCCTTCGAGCGCACGTTCGTCACGAGCACCGTCATGCCCGCGTCGAGCTCGTCCGCGCGGAGGCACGCGAC
>JAAFHV010000305.1 GCA_013297655.1 Myxococcales bacterium
GCCAGGTGGAGCTGATGCGCACCACCTTCGGCGGCCTCGGCATGGCGCTCGGATTGGCCATCATGGTGGTGTTCATGATCATGGCGACGCAGTTCAAGTCGCTCCGTCTCCCGTTCGTCATGTTGTTTACGATCCCGGTCTCGCTCGTCGGGATCGTGGGCGCGCTCATGGCGGCGGGGCAGGGCTTCTCGATTACCGCCCTCATGGGGGTGCTCATGGTGATCGGGATCGCGGTGTCGAATGGCATCCTCATGGTGGACCACGCGAACCGCGAGCTCTTGGCCGGGCGCCCGGCGGTCGAGGCGATGGTCGACGCCGCCCGCGTGCGCTTCACGCCTATCGCGATGACGAGCCTCGCCACGATCTTCGGCCTCTTGCCGACCGCGCTCGGGCTCGACGAAGCTTCGGCGTCGAACAGACCGCTCGCGCTCGCGGTCGTGGGCGGGCTCACGTCGTCGACGCTGCTCTCGCTCTTCCTCGTGCCGACCATGTTCACCCTCCTCGCGAAGTCGCGCGTGGTCGATCCGGACGACGCGGTGCTCGACGATCCGACGGGGCTCGGCGAAGAGCCGCTGCCGGCGGAGTAGTCGGGGCGCGCCTTCAGCGGCGCGGGAACACGACGGAGAACGTGGTCCCGCCGGAGGCCGTCGAGGTCACCTCCGCGCTGCCGCCGTGCGCGCGCGCGATTTCGCGGACGATGAAGAGCCCGAGACCCACGCTTCGAGGGTGGTGCGAGTCGGTCGTTCCGCGCTCCATCGGCCGGAACATCGTGCGCTGCACCGTCTCCGAAATCGGAGGTCCATCGTTGTGGACCGCGAGCGCGACGAGGTCCGATCCGACCGACGACGTCACTGTGACGACACCGTCTTGGGCGCCGTAGGCGAACGCGTTGGTGACCAAATTTCCGACCAATTGCGCCAACCTTTGGGCATCGGCGCGCGCCGGGCCTGATCCGATCCGGACGTGCGTCGTCTTGCGGGCGGGGAATACGACGGCGAGCTCCTCGAGGGCATGGAACACCGCCGCGTGAACGTCGGTCGGCTCGGCGGACACGCGCAGACCTTGCCCGAGCCTCGCCTGGGTAAAGTCGAGGAGGTCGACGATCAAACGCGTCGCGCGCGAGGTCGACCGCGAAATCCTCTCGACGGCGCCGCGCTGTTCTTCCGAGAGGTCGCCGTCCGCGAGGAGGCCGGCGCCCATCGCGATCGCGGCGAGCGGGTTGCGCAAATCGTGGCTCACGATGCCAATCATCTGCTCGGCGAAGTGGGCACGATCTTTGGACTCTTCCTGCAGACGCTCCGCCTCTGCTACCGCCAACTCGAGCCGCTTGCGAGCCAGCACGAGCTCCTTTTCATAGGTGTCGCGGTCGCGCGCGACGAAGGCTGCGATGTCGTGCACGACCACGCCGTCCGCCTCGTGGCGACGAGCGTTCAGCACCATCGGGATCGAGGCACCTTCCTCGTGCAAGAGGTCGAGCTTCACCTCCGCGAGGGTGCCCTGCATCCGAAGGAGCGGAGCCCAGTGCGTCTGATGAAAGATGCGGCCGCCCATCGTGAGCAAATCTTGGAAACGCCGACGCCCGACGAGCGCCTCCGCCGACCGCCCGACCCACGCGCAGAACGTAGGGTTCACGCGCACGATGACGCCATTGTCGAGCGTGCGGAGGAGGCCGCATGCCGCCATCTCGAACATCGAGGACAGGACGGCGTCGGGGGTAGTGCCGGGGCCTTCGGAGCTCAGAGGCGCTCTTCCCGCAGGAACGTGTCCATCGCGTCGGCGCTCGCGCTCGGCGAGCTGAGGTGCGGGCAGTGTCCTACGTTCTCGATGAGCGCCAGGTTGGCGCGAGGAAGCGCGCGGCGCAGGTACTCACCGACCGCGAGCGGCGCGATGATGTCGTCCGTGCACTGGAGCACCAACGTGGGAGCCTGGAGCTTGGGGACCTCTGCTCGCACGTCGGAGAGAAAGGTGACCCGCGCGAACTGTTTGGCGATGGCCGGATCGGTCCGACAGAAGCTGTTCGTGAGCTCGATCGCGAGCTCGGGCTTCTCCGGCGCGCCCATGATCGCGGGCGCCATGTTGCTCGCCCAGCCGAGGTAATTCCCCTCCAACGTCTCGAGGAGCGACTCGATGTCTTTGCGGACGAACCCACCTACGTAGTCACCGTCGTCGATGTAACAGGGAGAGGGGCCAATCATGACTTGCGCGGCGAAGAGCTCCGGCCGTCGCACGTTGGCGAGGAGGCCAATCATCGCGCTCACCGAGTGGCCTACGAAGACGACCGGGCCCGTCGCGATGTCTTCCACGAGCTCGATGACGTCGGTGGCGTAGCCTTCGAGGCTGTCGTACTTCGTCTTGTCGTACGCGGAGAGGTCCGAAGCCCCGCTTCCCACGTGGTCGAAGAGCACGGTGCGGTAGCGCCCTTCGTAGGCGGGGGCGAGCAGCCGCCACGTGTTTTGATCACAGCCGAAGCCGTGCGCGAACACCATCGTCGAAGGCCCACTCCCGGAGATCGTGACGTGGTTGCGCTTGCGAATCGACATCGCCTCTCACGTTACTGTAGCGCACGGCTCGGCGGCATACGGGTCCTCGACCTCGAGACGCGATACGGCGACACACGCAAACCTCGCGCGCAGACGATTCGCGCGCACGAGCTCCCGCGCTCGACCACGAAGCCGCGCCCGAGCAACTGGCCCTCTTGACGATTAATAAGTCATCACTTATCGTTCTACCATGCAGAGCGCCTCCACGGTTGAAAACAAGGTCTTCCAGGCGCTGGCGGATCCCAGCCGGCGCGCGATCTTCGAGTCGCTCACGCGCGGCGAGGCGGCGGTGAAGGACCTCACCGCCCGCTTCGACATCTCGCAGCCCGCTGTCTCACAGCACCTTGCGAACTTGAAAGGTGCGGGGCTGGTGAACGCCCGCCGCGAGGGCCGCAGTGTCTTCTACCGGGTGGAGCCGCGCGGCATGAAGCCGCTCGTCGACTGGATCGCGCACTACCGCGCCTTCTGGGCAGAGCACGTCGATCGCCTCGAACAACTGCTGGAGAAAATGGACGAATGACCCTCACCGACAAGACCGCGCCGTCACAGACCGACTCCATTTCATTCGAGCTCGATTTGAACCATCGGCCGGCGAAGGTTTGGCGCGCGCTCACGGACCCCGTCCTCCTCGCCGAGTGGCTCCTTCCGGCCGTCGGGTTCGAGCTCGCGCCGGGCACCCTGTTCACCTTCAAGACGCAGGCGTATCCCGGTTGGGACGGCACCGTGCATTGCCGAGTCCTCGAGAGCGACCCCGAAAAGCGGCTGAGCTACGCGTGGATCGTCGGCGACATGGCGCTCGACACCATCGTGACCTTCACGCTGACGCCGACGGACTCGGGCACACGGCTCCTGCTCGTGCAATCGGGCTTCAAGCCCGAGCAAAAGCAGAGCTTCGGCGGCGCGCGCTACGGCTGGAACATGATGGGCGGAAAGCTCGTCGATCTCCTCGCAAAGACGGAGTGACCCGCGTTGAGCACGAACAACCCGATTCGCCAAACCCACCGCTGGTCGTCGTGACCGACCTCCGCCGCGGGCCCGATCCTTGGTTCGTCCTCACCGGCGACACCCTCTTCGTCGGCGCGGTGGGCCGGCCCGACTTGCCCGGCGACGCCGCCGCGAGCGCGGCCGAGCTTCATCGCTCTCTCCACGAGAAGCTGCTCCCCCTCGCCGACGAGCTCGAGGTTTATCCCGCGCATTTCGCGGGCTCGCCGTGCGGCGCGGGCATGAGCGGAAAGCCTTCGAGCACCGTCGGCTTCGAGCGCCGCTTCAATCCCATGCTCACCCTCGACCGCGACGCGCTCGTCGCCGCGCTCACCGAGGGCAGCGAAGGCCCCCTCGAAAAGCCGGCCGGAATGGCCACGATCCTCGCGGTCAATCGAGGCCGCGCGCGATGACGGCGCGCGACGTCCCGGCCGTACGCCTCGGCCTCCGCGAGAACCTCGCGCAGTTCTCGCTCCTCGTCGTCGTCAATGCGTTCGTCGGCGCGATGATTGGCATGGAGCGCACGCTCCTGCCGTCGATCGCGGCGGAGGAGTTTCACCTCGCCGCGAAGAGCGCGGTGCTCTCTTTTATCGTCGTGTTCGGCGTCACCAAGGCGTTCACGAACTACCTCGCCGGCCGCCTCTCGGATCGTTTCGGTCGTAAGCACGTGCTCGTCGGCGGGTGGCTCGTCGCGGTGCCGGTTCCGTTCCTCCTCATGTGGGCGCCGAGCTGGGGGTGGGTGCTCTTCGCGAACGCGCTCCTCGGGATAAGCCAAGGCCTCACCTGGTCCACCACCGTGATCATGAAGATCGATCTCGCGGGCCCCTCCAAGCGCGGATTCGCGATGGGCCTGAACGAGTTCGCGGGGTATTTCGCGGTCGCGGCGAGCGCGCTCGCGACCGGCCTCGTCGCGGCTCGTTATGGGCTCCGGCCGCAGCCGTTTTACCTCGGCGTCGTGTTCGTCGCCCTCGGCCTCGGCTTGTCGGTGCTCGCGGTGCGCGAGACGAAGCACCACGCCGCGGCCGAGGCGAAGCTCGCCGGCCCGCTCCCGAAAGAGGGAATGCCGACCCAGCGCGCGATCTTCTGGCGCACCACGTTGCTCGACCGGAACCTCTCGAGCGTGACGCAAGCAGGGCTCGTCAACAACCTCAACGACGGCATGGCGTGGGGGCTCTTTCCGCTCTTCTTCGCCGCCGCCAAGATGAGCCTCGACCAGATCGCCACCCTCGCCGCCATCTATCCAGCGACATGGGGCCTCTCTCAGCTCGTCACGGGTGCGCTCTCGGACAAAATCGGTCGCAAATGGCTCATCGCCGCGGGAATGGCGGTGCAGTCGATAGGAATCGTGGTCGTCGTCTCGGCGCGCGCGTTCTGGTCATTCGCGATCGGCGGCGCGCTCCTCGGCGTCGGCACCGCGATGGTGTATCCCACGCTCCTCGCCGCGATCGGCGACGTGGCCCATCCGTCGTGGCGCGCTTCGTCGGTAGGGGTCTATCGGCTCTGGAGAGATCTCGGCTACGCGTTCGGCGCCGTCATCGCCGGTGTCACCGCCGACGCGCTCGGCCTCCCGGCCGCAATGTGGCTCGTCGCGGGTCTCACGTTCCTCTCCGCCGTCGTCGTCGCGGTGCGTATGAAAGAGACGCGGGTGGTCGGCGTGCCTGCGAACGCGAGCGCGAAACCGTCGTGAGGGCTCGGCGCCGCGACGGATCGGCTCGGCCTCCACCTTCACGATGACGCGCGGCATCGTGCTTGATTTGGCGCCCCGCACGCGCGAGAAGGGGCAGCCACCCAACCCCTCTCGGCCAAGGTACGAAGATGAGCACGAGCACGACCCCGTCCCAACGCCTCGCGGTGCTCCGCCGAGTGTTGCCTCGCATTTTGGATTCGAAAGGCTCCCTCCCCGAAGACTGGGACGTGCAGGCGACCACGTACGACCTCACGCGCTTCCACTCCGAGGCCGTGTTCGCGGAGCGCTTCTACGCGGTCGCCTCCCAGATCCTCGCGGACGACACCGCTACGCCGGAGCGCGTGCGTGCGCTGCTCGCGACGTGCGGCCTCCCGTACGACTACGCCCGCCTCGGCCAGCCCCTCTCGACCCTCTACGAGATGTTCGTCGAGGCGGAGAGCGGCGCGCCGCACGCGATCTCGTTCGCCTCGCGCACGAAGCCTTACCTCACCATCGTCGACGCAGCCTTTGGCCCCACGCGCATCTACGCCGAGGGCACCTTGCCTCTCTCCGAGGTGGAAAAGGCGCGCCTCCGCGAGGGAGGCACCGAGATTCACGAGGGCCATCGTGGCGCGCTCCCGGAGGCGCCCGCGGACGTCGTCACGGTGTACGTCGCGGCGGGGGGCTTCTCGCCGGAGCTGATGGCTCTCACGGCCGACGCAGTGTGCTTCACGGCCTTCGAGGGCGGCACCCTGCTCGTTCGCTCCCCGCGCATCGACGTGAACGCGATCCGTGTACTTCGCAAGCGTACCGCCGGCGCGCTCCTCGCATCCAGTGCCCTCGTCGAGCTTCGTCGCGCGGCGGGCCTGCCCCCGCTGCCCGAGGCCGCGACTACCGTGCCAGAAGCGTGCGACGCGCTCCTTCGTGGCCTCTTCCCCGAAATGCGCGACGCGATGTACTTGTGCACCGGGCTCGCGGCCGAGGCTGCCGTCTTCGAGGCGGTCGCGGAGGAGCTCGGCGCGGTCACGTTTTTTTATGCGCAGAACGGCTACGGCGGTACGGGCCAGCTCCTCGGCGACATCCTTCCGCGCGGAGGCCGCATTCGCCCGGCTCCCCTCCCCGTGCTCGAGCGCGACGCGAACGGTGACACCGTCACGCTCGTCGATCGGGTCGTACGCGCCCTGCCCTCGCTCGGCGGTGCGCCGGCGTGCCTCTTCCTGGAGATGCCCACGAACCCGGAGCTCCAGCTCCACGACTTTCCCAAGCTGCTCGCCGCGCTCCGCGACTACCGCGAACGCCACGGCGTCACCATCCCGGTGCTCGTCGACACCACGCTCGCGCCGCTCTACCCGCTCTTCGCGCAGCCCTTCGCGAAGGACTGGCCATTCCTCTGCGTGAAGAGCGGATCGAAATACTTCACGCGCGGAAAGGCCACCCTCGGCGTCGCGTTCGCGGCCGAAGAGCCCCTCGCGCGTTCGATCATGAAGAGGGCTCGGCGTTACGCGGAAGACATGGACACCCTCGCGCGGCCCTCCCAGCTCGCCGCCGCCGTCGGTGGCCTCACCGGTCTTCGCCCTCGCCTCGCGCGCGTCGCGGCGAAGACGCTGGATCTCGCGGGGCGCATCGAACGCGCGATCGCCGCCCGCGGCAAGAGCGTCACGCTCTATCACGTGAGCGAAGCGGACATGGCGCAGGGCCTCGCGTCCGGGCTCCTCTCGTTCTACTTGCCGCCCGCCCCCACTACCGCCCCCGACCTCGTCGACGAGCTCGTCGACTACTTGCTCGAGCACGCCCCGACCCTGGTGAAGAGCCGAGTCAGCTATGGCCAATACGGGGGCGAGAACCTCCCCGATTATGTGTATGTGATCAACCCTCAGGAATCGACGCAGGGCTCGCTCTCGGCGGAGACGAAGGCCGCGCAAAAGAAGGACAACGTCCAGATTTGCCGTATCTCGGTCTCCGAAGGCGCCGACCTCGACGCGCTCCTCCGTGTGATGGAGGGCTTCTTCGATCTCAAGTACGGGCCGCGCTCGCTGCCGTGAGCGCGACGCCGTGCCTGCAGCTTCGGGCGAAGCGAGCGCCACGAACGCTCGTGCACGCCTCCGTCGCCATCGCGGCGAGGTGAGCTCGGACGCGACGCGGTTCAGGCCACCGCCGACGCACACACGGCGAGCGCCACCTTCCGCGCCGCTTCGTCGCGGAGTCGGTCGGCCCAGAATACGAGCCGCATCCCTCCGACGACACGGCCGCGCTCGAAGCCGAGAGCCGCGTCGTCGCTCTCGAAGAGGATCTCCCAACCGTCGGCGCGCGCCTCGAGGCTCGTGAACGCCTCGACGCCGCTGCGGCCCTCGATGATCTCTTTGCGCGAGGAGATGTCCACCACCGCACGAAGCTCCTCGATGTAGACCGCGAGCTCGAGGCCCTCGGGCCCAAAAATGCTGCCGTCGTCGGACACCTCCGTGCCGTCCGGGACCTCGACCGTCACGCGCCCCTCGAACATCGTTGCCAACATGACATCTCCTTCTTGCACGGTGAACCACCAACCATTTCAATAGGTTGGAGGTACGGCTCGCGAGAGCCTACACCGCGAGAAGGGGCGCCCGCTATCGGGCAAACGCCCCATTTTTCGGGAGCGGCCGCAGCCTCACGACGCTCCGGAGGCACGTGCCTCGCGACGCTCCGGAGGCGCGTGCCTCACGACGCTCCGGAGGCGCGTGCGTCACGACGCTCCGGACGCGCGTGCCTCACGACGCTCCGGAGGCGCGTGCCTCACGACGCTCCGGAGGCGCGTGCGTCACGACGCTCCGGAGGCGCGTGCCTCACGACGCTCCGGAGGCGCGTGCCTCGCGAACGCTCCGGAGGCGTGCCTCGCGAACGCTCCGGAGGCGCGTGCGTCACGACGCTCCGGAGGCGCGTGCCTCACGACGCTCCGGAGGCGCGTGCCTCGTCTTACACCTTCGCCAACCCCGTCGCGTGGAGCGTGAATCCGAGCACGGCGCCGCCAACCACGAGCCACGTCGAGCTCGCCTTGAAGCGCACGAGCAACAACGACGCGAGCGCCGCGAGCACGACCGTGGGCACGTCGACGAGGGCCGCGCGGCCGAGCTGCCCCGTGACCACGATCATCAACGCGAGCGACGCCACGTTGACGCCGTCCAAGAACGCGCTCGCGGCCTTCGACGCACGGAGGCGCGGCACGAGCGGGCCGCTCAGCGCGACGAGCACGAACGCAGGGAGGAAGATGCCCAGCGTCGCCACGAGCGCCCCCTCGGGCCCCGCCAGCAGATAGCCCACGAACGTCGCCGTCGTGAACACGGGACCGGGTGTGACTTGGCCCACCGCCACGGCGTCGATGAGCTGGCCCTCCGTGAGCCAATGGAGCCGCTCCACGAGATCGGCGCGCAGGAACGCGAGCAGCACGTAACCGCTCCCGAACAGGACCGACCCGATCTTGAGGAAGATCCAGAAGAGGTTCGGCAACGTCACGGCGGTCGTCACGGCGGTCGTCGCGGCGAGGGTCGCCGATCCGGCGATCGCGACGGCCGGCGCGTCGTCCGGGCCCTTCGTGTCTTTCGTCTCGTGTGCCGCGCCTTCGGATGCCCGCTCCTCCGCGGGGCGCTCGTCGGCCTTCGGTGCTGGTTTCGCCGCCATGTCGGCGCCCAAGAACCGCGCGAGCGCGACCGAAACGAAGCCCGCGCCGAAGAGCACCGCCATCTCGCTCACCGAGAGCGCGGCGAGCACGACCGCCAGCGCGCCGAGCACGCGAAGTCGCGTCGTCTTCGCGGCCTTCGGGACGAGGCCCAGAATCGCCTGCACGACAACGCCGAGGATCACGGGCTTCACGCCGTAGAGCAGCCATCCCGCGGCGGGCAGCTTGCCGAACCTCACGTAGGCCCACCCGAAGCCCCCGGTGATCAGCATCGCCGGCACGATGAACGAGACCCCCGCCACGACGAGACCTGCGAACCTCCGACGCTCCCAGCCGATATGGATCGCGAGCTCGGTGGAGTTCGGACCCGGGATGAGGTTCGCGGCGCTCATGAGGTCTAGAAAGCGCTCCTCGGTCAGCCATTTGCGACGCCGGACGACCTCGTCCTCCATCATCGCGACGTGCGCGGCAGGACCACCGAAGGCGGTCGCGCCGAGGCGAAGGAAGAGGGTCGCGAGCTCACGGAGGGACGTTCGCTCCGTGTTCGAGGGCTCGTTCATCGCGCGCGCAGACTATAGTCCGACGCTGGCGGCTCAGTCGTCCTTCGCGCCCTGCGCGATCCACCGCGCGACGACAAGGCGCTCGCGCGCGGCGAGTGGCGGGTTCTTCTTCGGCATCGGGGCTCCGCAGGCGTCGCCGCACGAGAGGCCGGCGAGAGTGCCGTCGATCTTTCGCATCACGAAGCTCCCCCCCGAATCGAAGGGCTTCACGAGCACCTGCCCGCGGTAGCGCGCGGACACCACTCCGACGAGCCCGTCGTGGGCATCCTGCGGCGCGCCGCGGCCGAGAAAGACACCGTGCGCGGCGGTTCGATCACCGTGGCACGAGGCAAATGCACAGCGCGCTTCGAGGATGGGGACCACGTCGGCGCGGAAGCTCACCGGTGGCGCGTCGAGCCGCTCGCCGATCGTCACGTCCACGCCGAAGCCGGCGTCCTTTTCGGGCGCGCCGTGGGATGAACGTGAGCAGCCGCTCGCCGCAACCGCGATGACGATGACGATGAGAGCCGCGCGTAGGGAAGCTGCCAGCTCATGCACGACAGACGAGTCTGGAGAGGCACCGTTCGCCACCCCCCGATTCTCGCACACCGAAGCTCGCGCGTTCTCGCCGGCTGCTTCACGAAGCTCGGTCGCGAGGCCCTCCGCGCCGAGCTCCGCGCAGCTCTATGCACTTCACGCGGGCCTCGCGCTGCGCGACGAAGGTGGGGGGTCCCCGCGCGTCAGTCACGTGGACGGCAAGAACGAGCCAGTAGGATCTTCGTCGAGCTCCTCGATTATCGAGCGCCTCGAGAGCGCCGTGCACGCGCGAGACGGAGCGCACCTCATGCGTCGAGGTGCGCTCG
>JAAFHV010000306.1 GCA_013297655.1 Myxococcales bacterium
CCTCCGACCGAAGGAAGCCCTGCGGAAATCGCTGGGCATGCTGACCGAGCACGGCGAGCGCCTGAGCTGTGTCCCCGCGCGCGTTCGCGGCCCGTGCCGCGTCGAGCAACGCCACCTCGTCGCGAAGACCGGTGTCGCTCGAAGGGGCCGGCTTTGCGCTTGTTTTTTCGGGCTTCGGTGCTTCTTTGGACTCGACGACCGTGAGCTCGGCCGCGGGCGCAGCGGGCTCGATCGGCGCGGGAACGACGGGAGGGATCGCGCGCGCCGGCTCCGTAGGTGGCGTCTGTGAAGTGGGGGCGATGGCCGTCTTGGGGGACTCGAGCGCGGTGCCTTCGGCGCGGGTGGCGATCACCGTGCCGGTCGCGAGCGCGACCCCCACGACGGCCAGAGCGGCGACCTTGGTGAAGAGCGACAGGCCAGCTACCCCCGCGGCGGTGGTGCCTGCCGCGCCGGTGAGCGCGCTCGTGGTCGCGCCGATCCCGGTTCCGACGCCGGTGGCGACCGTCGCGCCGATCCCAGCGCCGACGGTGGCGCCCGTGCCGGAAGCCGCGCCGGTGCTTGCGGTCGCGGCCGCCGCTCCAGAGGCGCCGAGCGTGCTCGCGCCGATCACGGCGCCGACGAGGCCGAGGCGCTTCGCGGCGCGTTCGAAGCTCTCCGCGGACGGCCCGTCGTCGCGGGCAGAGCCGAGGAGCATCCCCGCCGGGCCATCTCCGTCGCGTAGTCGTTTCGGCTCGCTCATCGCGGGCCTCCCTTCGGAAAAAGACGGCTCACCTTCGCCTCGAACGCCTCGCGCGCGCGGCGGAGGCGAGACGCCACGGTGCCGACCGGGATCGCGAGCAGCTCGGCGATGTCTTTCGTCGCCATCTCTTCGATCTCGTAGAGCACGAGCACCGTGCGTAGCTCGTCGTCGAGCGACGCGAGCACCGTATCGAGGAGGGCGCGCGCTCGGCCGCGGTCGAGGAGCTCGTCCGGTCGCGACGCGATGGCTTCCATCTCCGGGGGGGTCGAGAAGCCCACCTCGTGCCGCGCGACCGCCGACCGCCGCTCCTGCGAAGCGATGCGGAGCGCGGTGCCGAACAGGAACGAGCGCTCGCTCCCCTCGCGGATGGACTCGAGCTTCTGCGACGCGATCACGAAGACCTCCTGGGCCGCGTCGTCGACGCGCGACGGGGAGACCCCGAACCGCCGAAGCTGACGCCAAATGAACGAATAGTGCTCGTGGAGAAGCCCCCGCAGCCGCGCGTCCCCGCCTTCGCGCGGGGCACCCCCCTCGGCTCCGCCCACGCCCACGCCCGCGCCTTCGTGCACGCGAACGCCGGGCTCGGGCACCACGCGCGCGCCGGACGGAGGGCTGCCGCCGCCCTCGTCTTCGTCGCGGGGTAAAAGTCCCAGGCTCACGGATGGCAATGGTCGCACGACGACCGCGCGATCACGAAAACGACGGTGGCGACGAATTCGTACCTACCCCGACGTACATCTGCAAAGCGCCGCGACGAGCGCCACGTCGACCGTCGACCGGAGGTTACGGGGCGAGGTACGTCGTGATCTTGGGGAGCAAGAAGCCGGACCAGTCGTCGCTCGAGCCGTCGTGGCCTCCGGCGAGCTCGCGGTACTGGAGTGGGAAGGACGCGCCCTGGAGCTTCGTGCGATCGGCGCGAATGTTCGCGATCGGGAACGAGCCGTCTCCCGTGCGCGCGGTGATGGCGACGTTGAGCTTCCAGCCGGCGGCGGCGATCGCGGCGTCGGTGCCACCTCCGAACGCCGAGCCGAGGCTCGAGTTCTCGATGAGGATGCCCGCGAAGCGACGCGCGCTCCGCATGCCGGTGTAGTACGCAAGGATGCCGCCGGACGAGTACCCCGCGAGCACGATCTTCTTCTGGTGTGCGTAAAAACAGGTGCGAACGTCGTCGACGACGGCGAGCAGCTTCGCTTCGTCGGTCGCCGCGGTCCAGCACTGACCGTCGCGGCCGGCGCCCACCGACACGGCGATGTGCCCCTGCGTCGCGCGTTGGGCAGCAGGCGCCATCGCCCAGGTGGCGAAGTTCTTCGCGTTGTCCCCGCAGCCGTGCGCCCCGACGACCATGGGGTACGCGTTGTTCGCGTTGTACGTGGGGGGGAGGCGAACCCAATACGCGTAGCCGCCGGTCTGGGTCGTGAGCTGAAAGAAGCCCTCCGCGTCCTTCGTTGCGGTGCACGTGCGGGTGGGCCTCGGGCCGGCGGCAGGCGGAGGCGTCACGGTTCCGGAGTCGCGCGGCGGCGTGGTGCTCGCGTCGTTGAAAGGCGTGCCCGGCGTCCCGGCGTCGTCGACGGGCGTGCCGGGAGTGGGGTCGACGGCGGGCTCGGTCGGCGTGCCCGGCCCGTTCGGCGCGGGGCTCGTCGGTCGAGCGCTCGGCGCGCCCGGGAACGCAGGGTTGCCGAGCTCGAGCCCGGTGCCATCGCCTTCGCCAGCGCTCGCCGGATCGGTGCCGGGGTTGGCCGCGTCGCTGCAAGCCTGGGCAAAGAGCCCAGCGGAGGCGACCAAGAGGACCACGAGGGCTCGATTTCGCACGACGGCGACGCTAGCTGACGTGGCCCGGCTCCCAGCGAAATTCCACGTCAAGTCGAGAACTTCAGTCGCACCCGGTCGCACCTCGCCGCACTGCGGCGTCATGCTGGCATTCGGACACCGCGAGGCCTCTCCTTCAGAGCGCGAGGCGGAAATGCACGGCCTTCGGGCGTGTGAGCGTGTCGAACGCGAGCTGGCTCAAGGTGAGGCCGCGGCCCGAGTCTTTCACGCCGCTCCACGGGAGAGCGGGATCGAGCGCGTCGCAGCGGTTCATGTAGACCGTGCCGGCCTCGAGGTCGCGCGCGAAGCGCTCGGCGAGAGCGACGTCACGGGTCCATACGCTCGCGGTGAGACCGAGGGTGGAGTCGTTCATCTTCGCGAGGGCCTCCTCGTCCGAGCCCACCTTCGCGACTGGAAGCAGCGGTCCGAACGACTCGCGTCGGAACACGTCGGAGTCGAAGGCGACGTCTGCCAGGAGGGTGGGCTCGAAGAAGCGACCCTTGCCGTTCACGGCGATCGCCTTGCCGCCGTGCACGATGCGCGCGCCGCGTTTTTTCGCGTCGGCGACGAACGCCTCGAGCTCTCGGGGGTGGTAGGGCTGCGCGATTGGGCCGAGGTTCGTCGCTTCTGCCTCCGGATCGCCGAGCACGTACGCGCGGACGAGGGGCTCGCAGGCGGCGACGAACGCCTCGTACACGTCGGCGTGCACGTAGACGCGCTCCACCGCGCAGCAGCTCTGCCCCGCGTTGTAGATCGCGCCGTCGACGATTTGCTCGGCGACCTTCGCGACGTCGACGTCGGCCGCGACGTAGGCCGGATCGTTGCCCCCGAGCTCGAGTCCGACGTGGAGGAAACGATCGGCGGCCGCCTTCTGGATGCGGTGCCCCCCGAACACCGAGCCGGTGAAGAGCACGTGATCGACGCGCGCGTCGCCGACGATGCGCTCGCTCATTTCATGTGTGCAATCGAGCGCTTGCACGAGGTTCTTCGGTGCCCCCGCCTTCTCGAACGCGCGCGCGAATGCGGGGCCGGTGAGCGGCGATCGCGGCGAATGCTTCACGATCACGGCGTTGCCCGCGAGCACCGCGGGAAAGACCGCGTTCACCGCCGTGAGGAGCGGGTAGTTCCAGGCCGGCAGGTCGAACACGACGCCGAGCGGCTCCTTCCGGATGCGGCGCACGAAGCCCTCCTTCGGGAGATCGACGTCGGCGAGGTGCTCCTCCGCGATCGCGATCATGTGGCGCGCGCGACCGGCCATTCCTTCGACCTCGCCGCGCGCCTGCGAGAGCGGCTTTCCCATGGTCCGCGTGATGTCGCGCGCGATTTGCTCCTTGTCGGCCACCATCGCGTCGCACGCGGCTTCGCAGAGGCGCTTGCGCTCCGCGACCTGCGACGTTCGGAACGCACGTGCCGCCGCGCGCGCCGCGTCGAGCACGGAGTCCACCCGCGCCTGGTCCGCGAGGGGCACCTCGCACGCGGTCTCGAAGGTGTACGGGTTGTCGACGCGGAGCACGGAGTCTGTGGAGGAGGACATGCGACGCGCAGCTTACCCCCGGCGCTGGCGTTTGGGAGCGATCAGTTGGGCCGCGCCGGCCCGCGCTGGAGACCGCGCGGCACGGCGCCCGTTTCGGCGCCGGCGGACCTCTCGTTGGCAGTCCCGGTCAACGACGGAGGCGGGTTTTCGGCGCAGCTTGTCGCGATGACGAAAAAAACGAACGTGCCCGGCCCGGGGATGGGGAGCCGCGTCGCGCTCTCCCTCGGCGCCGCCATCTATGGGGTAGTCGTGCCGGCGCTAGAGCTCAACGCGACGCATGTCTGGGACCCGACCTGGCCTCCCCACGCGCGGCTCCACGAGGTTTGGCAGCTCGTGACGAACAGCCTCTTTGCGGCGGTGGCGCTATTCATGATCTGGCGTCGCCGAGAGACGCGCGCTCCGGCCGCCATCGCTTGCGTCGTCACGTGGGGATTCTTCGTCGCCTATGCCGTGCGCGACGCCTATGGCGGCTCGATGGTGCTCTCGAACGGCGTGGAGAAGACGCTCTTCGGGGCGAACCTCGGGGTCGTGGGGTTCATGATCGTGAACGTGCTCACGGCCGGCGCGCTCGTAGCAGCGCGAAACGAGCGGTCGGTCGAAAGCGCCGCGGAGAGCGGCGATCAGGCCCCCGAGGCGCGCTGACGGCGCCGAAAGTCGCCTGGCGTCTCGCCCGTCCAGCGACGGAACGCTTTGTAAAACGCGCTCGGATCGGAGAACCCGACGAGATACCCCACTTCGCCGAGACCGATCTCCGGATCGGCGAGGTACCGCCGCGCGAGCGCCTCGCGAGTTCCTTCGACCAGCGCGCGAAAAGGGGTGTTCGTCTCCACGAGGCGGCGTTGCAGCGTGCGCGCGCCGATCCCGAGGTGCTTCGCGATCCGGGCGAGGGGGGGCGCACCGTCAGGGAGCTCGCGCGTGAGGGCGCGCTTCACCCGTTCGGCGAGATCGGGGGTCGATCGTGGGAGGTCGCGGATCAGCCCGTCCGCGTGACGCTCCAGCACCGCGCACAGCTCCGGCTCCGGCCGCGCCATCGGGATCGCGAGCACGGACTCGGCGAACACGATGGCGTCCTCGCGGCAGTGAAATAGCGTCGCGCAGCCGAGCTCACGTTCGTACTCCACGATCGGCACGGAGGGGCCGTGGGCGAGCTCGACCCGAATGGGGGACCACGCGACGGCAGTGAGCGCACGAAACCGGCGAACGATCGACGCTACGGCGAGCTCGGTGCCGGCGCGGCTGCGGGTGGAGCCCGCGACGTGGACGCGGCGGACGCGGACCTCGCCGTCCTGGCGGAGCGTCGTGTGTTCGACGGCGGTGCTGAGGAGCACGAAATAGCGCTCGAGGCGCGCGAATGCCTCGCCGAGAGTGCCACTCGCCGCGATCATGTAGTCCACCGTATCCCAGTGCCCGAGTGGCAACGACGCGGCAATGTGGAGGCCAATGCCGGGATCGCCGGTTCGCCGCTCGATCTCCGCGAAGAGCGCGACCCACGCGTCGTGGGGCACGCGCACGTCGGCGTCGGAGAGAGCCTCGAGGCGAAGCCCCTGCGAGGCGGCGAGCGCGCCGATATCGAGCCCCGCGGCAGCCGCGGCACCGAATGCCGCCCGAAGGGCCTTGCTCCCGACCGTCGGGGCAGTCTCGTTCGGCAACGAGCGTCGCAGGGAAACCCGGTGGAGAGCGTCGTCGGCCACGCGACGGGGCTCGGAGCGCGTCGGACGCGAAGTGTCTTTGGAATTGCCGCGCGACATGGCCTTCTGCGTCTGAAGAGTACCTCGCGGCGGCGACATGTCGTCAACGTGCGCCGTTGCCATCGGGATGACCATACCTCTCGGCGTACGGCGTCGCGGGCGGTGCGTCCTTGTCCCCCGCCGCCACCGTTCTGTCCGTTGCCGCCATCGTGTGGTGGCTCGGACCTCGAGCGGCCATCACCGGGACCCTGTCGGCACCGGTCGGCGCGCGGTCTCCGTCATTCGTGCTCGTGGCCCTCGCGCTCGGGCGTCCGATAGACCTTGACCGCGTACTTCGAAAGCAACGTGTCGATGACTTTCCGCACCAGCGGGCCCGCCTTGGCCGACTTGACCTGATGCTTGGCCGCCGTGAACGTATCGAGCGCGACCTTCTCATTACCCTCGAAGATCCAAATCCAAGAGTCGCCTTGAAGCCCAGACTGCACACTTCGGAAGTGAAGAGCCACGAAGGCCGTGAGCTCGGAATGAAAGGCGTCGTAGTGAGGGCGATACTCCATTTCAGCAAAAATCACGTAGACCTCGTGGCTGCGCTCAGCGCGGGATAGGCAATTTTCGACCGGCGACGAGGTAAAACTCGCCCCCGATGATGCCATGGAACCTGCTGTCGTCGAGGCCGCGGACGATCGCCTCTCGTGACGCAAAAGCACGCGCGAAGAGCTCGGGGAAACGGTCTGCCTCGCCGCCGCCGGCGAGGAAGAGGCGTCGTGCGTCGGCCTCGCTCCAGTTCCAGAGCCTCCGCGCGACACGATCGCGCGCGTCCTCGGTGAAGGCGCGCTGGTCGTCTGTCGTGTAGGGAGGAAACACGGCGGTCGCCTTGTCGTTGACGTGGACGGCGACCTCACTGAGCCCGCGCGCGACGAAGAGGCCCGGCACACGATCGCCGAGCGAGTTGTCGCCTTCGCCGAGGGCGATCTTCCCGCGCTCGCACGTGAGCTGGAGCCGCACGAGGTCGAGAATGGTATCGACGCTGGCGTCGTTGGTGATCGAGTCGAGGAGGAGGGACTCGGTGAGGTTGTTCGGCTCGGCGACGGCGACGAGGCCGCCCGGCTTCGTCACGCGCGCCATCTCCGCGATCGCGGCGGCCGGGTCGGGGAGGTGAATCAGCACGGTTTGGCAGGTAGTGAGGTCGAACGTGTCGTCGGGAAACGGGAGCCGCTGCGCTTCGCCCTGCCGGTACGTGAACCTCGCGTCGAGCCCTCGTGCGCGGGCGCGCTCGCTCGCGCGTTCGACCCAGCGCGGCTCACGGTCGATGCCCGTAAAACGCACGTCGGCTGCCATGACGGACGCGAGGAGCATCCCCCAGTGGCCGACGCCACACCCCACGTCGAGCACGTCGTGCACCTCGTGGAGCCGCCAGCGCGTTGCCATGAGGCGAAGGAAGTCGATGTTCCACCAATGGTCGCGCGTGTCGCCGAAGTGCTCGGCGGAGTGCCCGGATTCGCCTCGAAGCTCGTTGCCCATGCCAGCGTTGTACCTGCCTCGAAGCGCGGTTGTCATCCGCGCTCGCCACGCGCAACCAAGCGCGCAAGCGACCCCGTCGAGCGCTCGTTCGTCGCGGAAAGGGCGGAGAGACTTCGCTCGAGAATGGCGCGCCAAACGCGCTCGCGCGCTAGCCCCTCGGCGCGGTGCCGGGAGCCCTCTCGCCGCATCGAGCTTCGAGCCAGGCGACGGCGTGGTCGACGATCGCGCTCGCGTCGACCAACACCGCGTTTGCGCGACCGACCACTCCGCGCCGGCCCGCTCCGGGCGCGAGGAAAGCTTCGACGATCGTGGCGAAGTACTCGTCGTCGAGGCCGGCGACGACGGGCACCGAGGTGTCGAATTCCTCGAACATGCGCCAGGTGCGGTTGCCCTCGACGACGATAGGCGCCTCGTAGCGTTTCACGCGCTTGCCGGGGATGCGCGCGAGGTGCTCGGCGTGGTGGAGGAGCGTCATCGTGTCGAGCGGCGCACCGAGCATCAACACCTTCCCGCGCACCGCCACGAGCTTGGCAAAGGGAGATCGCTCGCCATAGCCGTAGTCGAGCGCGTGGTCGGCGAGGAGCTCTTCTGCCTGCCCCCCGAGCGCGACACACGAAGCCCCCGGGCTCGCGCTCCTCCGTGCGCCGGGGGTCGTGCGAAGCATCTCCGGGAAGTAGCCATTGTCGCGAATGCAGCGCGACGTGAGCGGATCGAACGGAGCGACGTGGTCCCGGAGCGAGGGCTCGCCGAAGAGCTCGTCGTCGGATTGCCAATCGGCGTAGCCGATCACGGTCCCCGCCGAGCCCACCACGTCGAGCAGCGCGCCGAGAACGGCATCCGCCCCGCCGACGACGAATCCTACCGAACGGAGCGCGGCGTGGACCATCACGTGGTCGCCGCGCTCGAGCCCGAGGGCGCCGAAATCGGCTGCGAGCGAGCGTCTTGTGGCGAAATCCACGGGCACCTTCGACTCCACCGGGGCGACCTTCCTCGCGACGCCGCGGCGTCACGTCGAGCGATGGTCGCTCCTCTCGGCACTGCTGACAACCATCCCGCCACGCCTCGACCCGGGGGTGACAGTTCTGTCGCGACGGTGGTGACCTCACGAGCGCGACAGTGGCCCGGCCAGACCGCGAATCAACGACATCTACCGCGAAAAGCCCGGTCTTTTCCCCCTGGCGCACATCATGCTTTGCGGAACAGGCCATGAAACGATACCTCCCCGCCACCAAGCGTTTCGCCGCGATCGTCTTGGGATCCGGTTTGCTCGTCACGGCTTGCTACGAGGACCCCGGCGTCATCGCCGGCGAGCTCAGCTCAGCCAATCAGTTTCGCTATGTCTGTGATGAGAGCGCGGCAGTGGAGAGCTGTTCCGGAACGACGGCGACGGTGTTCCCGACCGCGGTCGCGAAGGGCGCGCTCTTTCGGCTCTCGATCGACGCCTCGAGCGCGCGGGAGGTAGACGAGCTGCGTCCTATCTCCGACGAGGTGGTCGGCACCGACGCGAGCGGAGCGTGGGTGTGCGGCACCGAGGGCCTCGCCGGCTTCGTCGCGTTCGATCGAACGGGCAGCGTGGTCGACTACGTACACGTCAAAGTGGAGACCCCGCTGAGCCTCAGGATCGATAGCTATCGTTCGGTCGGCGACGGCTTCGATCGCGCGTCCGGACGCCGCTTGACGAACGCGTCGGTGCGCGACGGGGAGACGGTCACCGTCTCGGTGGCTCCGGTTGGAAAGAGCGGAATCCCGCTCGCGGGAGCGTTGCCCTTCGTGTGGACGACCTCGACCGACGGCGTCGTGCGCATCACGAGCAACGGGACGCCGACGAGCCCGAGCGCATTCGCGACGATCGCGGCAGTGAAGAGCGGCCAGACACGCATTCGCGTCGAAGGCGCCGGACTTTCGACCGAATTCGAGGTGACCGTCCCATGAATCGTTTTTTTGCACTCCTCTTGGTGGTCGCGTCGGCGACGACGTCCCTCGGCTGCAATGCTTCGTACTCGCGACTCGAGCTCCGCCAAGACAGCAGCGATGGTTACGTGCGCTTCGACGGTCGTCGCAACCTCGAGGTTGGCGTCGGCTGGTCGGGTCGCTTTCGGGTGGTCGATACGTCCGACGACCCGCAATCGTTCGATCTGCGGTCCGCCGACGAGAGCACGCTCGAGATCGCTCCCGTCCTCAAAGATCCGGACGGCCTCGACGCCGAAGATCGCGCCGAGCTCGGGGTGGTCTTTGCGTTCCTCCCGCGGAGAGCGGGCACCACGAACGTCGATGTCGTCGTCGACGGCATCGTCGCGGAGCGCATTTCGGTCGTGGTGAGCCAGCAGCGCTGACCCTTCCTCGCGGCGTCGCGGCTGGCTGCGCGGTAGCGTCGGCGGCTTTCAGCGCGGGACGGCCGGCGGCAGATCGTCGCGTTGGATGCACGACGAGAGGTCGAACAGCATGAACACGAGCGCCTTCTGCTGCGGCGTGAGGTCGGTCGTAGTGCAGCCGATCGGGAAATCGGGTCCGGGAGTGTCGCCCGCGCCGACGTGAAGATCGCTCAGCACGACGCGCCCGCAGACCTTGTCGTCGCTCGCGCCGACGGGTGCGTTGAAGCTCATGTATTGGACAGCGGTTTTGTCGGCCGGCGTGCTCGCCGGGTTCTTCGCCGAGATCCACGCGAGCGCGCCGGGCGACACCGCGTCGATGTTGTGGCGCATCTCCTGGAGGGGGAGCTCGCCCTGCGCGGTGAGGGAGGCCGTCTTGCCGAGCCACTCTTTCATCGCCGCCGCCTTGGGAAACGCAGTCGATACGGTGCCGTTCACGGTGGTCGTCTTCGGCGGCTCGGGCTCGCAGCGCGGCTGCCCCGCCTCGCCGCAGGTGGCGGTGTTCACCCACGCGCCGAGCCCGCGCACGCTCGCCTCCGGAGAGCC
>JAAFHV010000307.1 GCA_013297655.1 Myxococcales bacterium
GTGTTCTCGTTCGAGCCCACGCCCTCGATCCTGGTCACCGGGCTCGTGTTCTCTCTCGTCATGGGCCTCGTGGGCGGGTTCCTCCCTGCCCTCCGCGCTTCGCAGGTCGCGCCTGTTACGGCGATGCGGGGGTAGCGGCGTTCGTGGACGGCTTCGGCGCTCCTCGGTTGGAGGCAGATTCCGAATCACCCCATCCTTTCGCACCCGCGCTCCGACTCCACTCTCCGTGACGAAAGAATAACGCCCGCGAACGAGCCATAGTGCTCTGGCAGCAGGCTCCAGCTCGCGAGCAATCGTCCCGACTCTTCGTGAATTGTCTCGGCGCCGTTTTCGGCGAGCACCTTTCTCGCGATCCGCTGCGCCTCCGCCGGGCTTATCGGATAGTCGGCTTCCGTGACGTCGTGAGCCTCGTGCCCATCGACGACGGAGCCCATCGTCCTGCAGCCTGGCATCACCCCGAGAGCTGCGACGACCAAGAAAACCCGACAAGCTGCGAGAGATCGCGTGATTCTAGACATAGGGCACCTCCTTTTGGCGCCGCGGTGCTTGGGCGCTCGATCTGGAAACACCAGTGAAGAGCCCGCGTTGAAACAAAAAGTGACGAGCGCCAGATCCCTTTGATTTCGCTAGAAGCGCCCGCCGATCCCGAGGCCAGGTGCGCCGAGGACCACCGGCGTGATGGTCAGCGAGGCCGCGAACCGCGCGCGTTCTGGGTCGCGCCGCCACACCTCCGCGAGCCGTTCGATCGGGCTCGGAAAGAGGTTCATGAACCCGCTCCCCAAGCAGAGGTTCAGGAGAAGCACCGGCGCTCCGAACGTGATGCGTTTCTCGGGAGCGATGGTCGCCACCTCGATGGCCATCGTCGCGAGGGAAGCCCCCGCGCCCACGAACGACCAGGCCGCCCACTGCAACCTCGTGGCGTGCTCGCGGGCCGCGAGATCGAAGAGCTCCCGCTCCGTGCGCGAAAAAGCGATTCGCGGGTTCGTCCCCATCGCGATGCGCGCCTCGTGCCTTCGAAGGAGGACTTCGCCCGCGCTCGGATTCGCGAGCCGCACGCCTCCCTGAATACCCATCCACAAAAGGCCGGCCGAGATATCGAAGGTAGCGAAATAGCGGTCTTGGGGTGTTTTTGTCCCGGCCGTCCGAATAGCGCCCAACGTCGTAATCGCGACCCCCGTTCCGAGGCCGGCCATGCCGCTCGCCAATCGCACCCCGCGCGATGTTCCGGCGACCTCTCGAACGAGGCTGTCCAGGCGCTGCATATCCGCGCTCGATACGCCATAAACGGGCTCTGGCGCTCGCTCGCGTTCGACTTTTGCGAGAGCGTTCGGGCCAAACGGCTCCGCAAAGAGACTCCCGAACACGGCATCCCCGCCTCGTGCGGCGATGGTCCCTTCCAATCGCA
The DNA here is from genome assembly GCA_013297655.1 of Myxococcales bacterium. GTDB lineage: Bacteria > Myxococcota_A > Polyangia > Polyangiales > Polyangiaceae > JAAFHV01. The sequence continues at coordinate 1,406 of JAAFHV010000307.1, forward strand.
CGACGGACTCCGTCGCGGAGTATCGAGTAGAGCCGCCTCGGGTGTGCTCGACGAACGAGAAGCTTCGCGCGGCCTCGCCCCCTTCCTCCAGCATCGAGAGACGATCGGGGACGAGCACGCGTGGCAAAAATCCGGGCTCCGGGTTCGTGTCTGCCCACGGCACACCGAACGAGTCCTCGAGCGTGAGCCGGGCACGGACCGGTATCGCGATCGACGACGACGGCGGGACCGTCAAAAGTGGCGTGTCGTCGTTGCCGCCCGGCCCACGCGCGAACACCTCGGGACGAAACTTCGGATTGGCGAGCGAGCGGGTCGCGACCGTGACGAACGCGCGGAGCTCGCGGTAGCTCAGCATGCCATCGCCATTTGCGTCGGCACCTCCGGCGAGACCCGAGCGAACCACGTGACTGAAGATGCCACTCCCGAGCGTGGCCCATTCGTAGACCTCGCCGTCCGATCCGCTCGCGAGCAACACGCCGGTGTTCGGGAGCGCCTCTGCCAGCGCCGCCGCCGCCTCCGACGGTGTCGTGGAGCGAAGACCGCCGGGCTTGCGCGCCTGAACGACGAAGATCGAATTGCAGGCGTCGAGGAGCAGATGGCTCCTTCCTGGAAACGCACGCAACCGCCGGGCGAGCTCGTCGCCCGTGAGACGACCATCCTCGAGCTGGAGGAACGCGCGACCGCCGTCGACGTCGCCGTGGCCCGCGAACACGAAATGCAGCTCCGCGCTGTGGCCCATGGCCGCCAACGAGCGTGCCTTTTCGGTGACTCCGGTGAGCACCTCGGCCACGATGGCGCGTGTCGGCGCGCGGGCCGTCGCTCCGAGCGCGGGAAAGAGGCGCGTCGTATCGGCATCGAACCGCGAGACGAGCACCACCTCTGCGCTCGGCATCGCGCGGCGGAAAAGGACGGCATATTTCGCCGCGTCGTCGTCGGCGAAGCGGAGATCGCCGCGCCCAACCCCCGCTCCGGAGCCGACACCGACGATGACCGCGAAGTGCCGAGTCTCTGCTGCGCTCGAGCGCGGGACGACGAGCACGACGACGACGATCGCGAAGGCGACGAGAGCGGCGCGGATACCCGTGAGTCGGCGCACGAGGCTGCTCATGGCGACGCGATGTCGATTGGAACGACGGAGATGCGCGCAGCGGGAAAGGTCGCGCGGAGCCTGGCTTCGGTGCGCTCCGCAGTTGGCAGTTGCTCGACCTCGGCGACCTTGAGCGCCATCTCGGACGTGAGCACGTAGGCGTGCGCGCTTCCGAAGGCGATCGTCGGGAATTGCACCGCGTCTCGGGAGAGCCCTTGCGGGAGCCTCGCTTCCGGCGGCGGCGGTCCCGACGTCCATGGCGGGAACACCCAATGCACCTCCCCCGTCGAGTCGAGCACGAACGCCAACCCGAAGCGCGCCGACGCCCCGCGGCTCTCGCTATCGAGGGAATAACGCGCTTCGGGGGTGAGCTTCGTCGCAGGCCGGAGCGGATTGCACGCCGTCCCTGCGACGTAACAAAGCTGCGCGGGCGGGCTCCCGGACCCACGCGCCATCGGATCGTCCTTGGGTGCCCCCACTCGAAACGCGAGCGCCGCGGCGAGCGCGACCACCCCCATCGCCAGCGCCACCCGCCGCAGCGTGAGCACCTTCGCGCGGGGATCTTGAGGCACGTCCCGAGCCGCGTTCAGCACCGCTTCGAGGTGATTTGCGGTCTTCGGTGGAGGCACCTCGCCGAGCGCACCGACGAGCGCCACGTGGTCGGCGTACACCGCCGCGCAGGCCTCGCACGTGGCGATATGGGCGAGGAGCTCCGCCTTTCGAGGCTCTTCGCTCTCACCGAGGGCGAGCGCGACGAGGTCTTCTTCGTTCGTGCACGGGCTCACGGTGTCGTCGCTCATCCGAGCCTCCGCGCGATCATGGGCCGCAGATCTTTGAGGGCAAAGTAGACCCGCGAGCGAAGGGTAGAGACGTTCTCGCCTACGATTTCGGCCATCTCCTCGTACGAGAGGTCGTCCACGAAGCGGAGGGCGATAGCTTCGCGCTTCTCCGGAGAGAGCTTCGCGAGAGCGGCCGCGACGATCTTGTCGGACTGCGCGTCGAGGAGGAGGCGGAGCTGCGGGCTGGAAACAGGATCGCGCTCTTCGGGATCGATGGCGACCGTCTCCTTCCCGCGGACGCCGCGAATGTGGTTCAGGCACCGGCGGCGAGCGCTCGTGTAGAGGAGCGGACGGAACGGGCCCTTTCCTGCGAGGCTCGGCGCGGCTTTCCAGAGCGAAAGCCATGTCTCTTGGGAGACCTCCTCGTCGGCGTCGGCGACCATTTTCCGGCAGTATCCCAGAAGGCTGCGACCGTGGCGGGCGACGAGCGCCTCGAACGCGTCGAACCGTCCGCGCCCGACCATCGCGTACAGCACCTCGTCCGGTTCCGTGCCGAGGCTCTCGTGCGCCATGGACGTCGTCACGCTACCAGAACACCGCACGACGTCGGCGCGTTGAAAGGAATTCGCGGGTGCCTTCCGTTTTTGCGACCGCGAAAGTTTCTTTCAACGAAGGGCTCCCGCGCGGGTTTCCGAGACGACCAGCCCGCGCGGGTCGGTCACTTTGCCCTCAGCCAAACGGAGCCCCCATGAAACGCTCGATCCTCACCTTCCTCACGACCATCACGATGCTCTCTCTCGGATGCTCGGCGAGCTCCAACGAAGACCCGAGCGCCGCGGACGGCGGCGACAGCGGCGTCGCGGTCCCGACCCAAGACGGCAGCGTCGCTCCGAGTGCGGCCGCTCTTGGTACCCAAAAAATCGACCTATCGGGCGTTCGCCTCGCGCCGAGCACCTCGTATCGCCTCGTCGTCGCGTTCGCGCAGTTCGACGACGACTACGCCCAGTCCCCGGTCGACGTCGCGCTCGACGTGCCGTTCGACATCACGAGCACCACCGTTGATCTATCGGCCGTGCGAGTACCCGCCCCGAATACCGTTTACTGCCCCCGCAAAGACAAGAAGCGAGGCGAAGCGCCGGGCCCTTGCGACGCCGACGCTGCCTACCGCGTGGCGATTGGGTACCTCATCTTGGTCGAGGACGGGAACAAGAACGGCAAGGCCGATTTCGGCAACAGCGGCGGCGACGGGAACGCGACGATCCTCGCCCCCGACGCGAGGGCGGGCATCGCGCTGGGCGCCGTCCTGTATGACGAAACCACCGGGTCTGTCCTTCCTCCGGGCCGCGACGGCAAACCGATCCTCGTCGACGGCCCCATGCGCAAAGGCTTTTCGATCTACGAGTCCTATCGGCCCGAGGGCGACAGCGTCTTCGATCGTCTCCGCGCGCCGACGGCCCCCGTGAAATTCGCGGAGAAGGGCCCGAACCTCACCTGAGCGAACATTGTTCGCCGACTCGAGGTCCGGTATTCATCAGCGTGTGCGCCGCGCATCGCCTTATGCCATCGTCTGCGCCGCGTTGGCGGGGGCGGTGTCGTCGGCACCGACCGTAGCCGGTGCGGTGGAGCCAAACATCGCGGGCATGCCCGAGGAGCGATCGTATTCGGACGAGGTGCGGTTTCGCATCGGCTTCGATACGTCGGCGGGAGCGCTCCTCGGCGGTGGCGATATTGGATACGGCTTTGCGCTTCGAATCCGCACCGGCGTGCAGATGGGTCGCTATTTCGCGATCACGGTCCAAAACACGACCTTCGTGCTCGTCGACCCGTCGCGGGTCCATTTTCCGAGCGAGGTCGGGGTTCTCCTCGAGCACGGAATGATGTTCCACGTGACTCCGATAGACGCGGTCGACCTCGGCATCGGGGCTTCCCTCGACTTCGCGCAGACGCGATCTGCCCGCGCTCCGGACGGAACGGAGGCCGCACCTGCCGACCGACTGCTATTCGCGCTCACGGCGCGGGTCGCGCTGAACCTCGGGAAGACGAATCCCGCGACCGGCAGGCGTGTGGCGTTCACCTTCGGACTGCAGCCCCACATCGTGTTCGCCCCCCTCGGGCCCGCCGTGGTGGTAACGGCGGGGCCGGGTGCGGAGTGGTATTGACCAACCGGTCCACGGACGCCCTTACCGTGTGGTGCCGAAGCACGAACGAGAAAGCCCCACCATAGCTCACGTCTCGCGCAGCTCGCGCGGGCTGCGGCCCATCTCTCTGCGAAATACGCGGCGAAACGCAGACGCATCGGCGTAGCCCACGCGCTCGGCGATGGCGTCGACCGAATCACGCGACGACTCGAGTAGGTGCGCAGCGCGGTCCATTTTGAGGCGTTGCACGTAACGGAGCGGGGTGGTCCCGAACGCGGCCGACACGCGGCGGGCGAGGGTTCGTGGCGACGTGCGCGCCGCCCGCGCGAGGTCGGCCAGCTCGACGGACGAGGCGAGGTTCGCGAGCACGTATTTTTCGACCGCGCCGAGCATCGGATCGTTCGTGCGCACGTGGCTGCGGACCATGTAGCGCGCTTGCGAGGTGCGCTCGTCGAGCACGAGGTAGCTCGCGACGAGGTGCGCGAGCGTGGGCCCCGCGAGCTTGGCGACCAACGCGAGCACGAGATCGGCGTGCGCGAACGCGGACCCGGCCGTCATGCGATTTCCCGACGAGACGACCATGCGATCTTGGCGGAGCTCGACGTTGGGGAAGCGGCGCGCGAACACGGGCGCGAGCCACCAGGTGGTGGTGGCGGCGTGGCCATCGAGGGCGCCCGAAGCGGCGAGCAGGAACGTGGCGGAGCACGAAGCGCCGATCGCGGCGACGCGGGGAGCGAGCTTCGCGAGGCGGGCCGCGAGCTCGACGGCGGAGTCGTTCGCGAGGGTGCGTTCGATCTCTGGTTCGCTCGCCATGCCGAGCCCGGGGACGAGCACCACGTCGCGTTTGCCGGGTCGCGCGTCGCGCAGCGCGCCGTCCACCTCGAGCCCGCGTTTTGCGGCGGTGCGCACCGGCTGCCCATCGAGCGACACCAGCTTGGGGACGAGCTCCCCTTTTCCGCCCGAGGTGTCGAGCCCCGCGCGTCGAATGCGGGTCGCGGCGCCGAGGACATCGAGCGTGATGCCCACCGGTCCATCGGCCACGCCGTTGGCCACTACGACGAAGCACGTTCGTATCATGTGGCAAGAGTAGACCGGCGGTGGTCGTTCCTGCCACTGGCAAGGAGGGGCCTCGGAGGGCACGCTCTTGGAGATGAAGAAGCTCTTGAAGGTGGCGTTTCGGCTCGGGCTCGCGATGAACGCGGCGTTCACGCGCACACCGGGCCTACGCGCGATCGAGGGGCGCGCGTTGACGCCGTTCTTCGTGTGGCTCACGAGGAAGATTCGCGGAGGCCCGAAGCGCGCGGTGGGTGGTGGTCCAGAGTCTTTAGGCCGAGAGTGGGAGCGCCTCTTGGGGGCGGGGCCGTATGCGCGAGTGACGAGCGTGGACACCGAGACGGGCACGGCGTACGGCGAGATCACGGGCAAGTGCCCACTACGGGGGACGGGAGACGTGGCCGCGTGTCATCGGCTGATGGCCTATGACCGCGCGCTCTTGGAGCCGCACGGGGGGAGGTTCGTGGTGCTGGAGTCGCAGGCGGAGGTGGGAAGGGTGAAGTGCAGAGTGGCGATTCGGGCGAAGGACCTCGGGGAGGAGGGGTTGGTTCCGGCTTGGCGGTTGGTACGGTGATTGGTACGAGGTCGGAAGTGCGCAGCGCCCAGTGATTTCGTTCGACCGAACGGTGCTCATTCATGGAGGTACCTTGCCGCGTTGCGTCCCCCCCAATGCCGACGCGTGACCGGCCGCGGCGTCGCTCGCGCTCAGATTCGCCGCGCGAGTGGCACGCAGCCTCTCGCTCGGGCTGCTCCCGGTCCGCACGTCCGCCGAGCGCGTGTGCTTCACGTTGCGCATCGACTACGACGCGAACGTCACCGAGGACGTCAGCGTTGTCAAAGTGCTCGATCTCTCGAACGAGAAACGCTCTTTTTCGTCTTTGGGGAGCGCTTTCTATTTCGGCGTCGATGGCTTGGATGGCACGGGCGCGATCGTGACGCATTGCACACCGGTCGGCACAGGTCGTTCCTGCCAACGGCAACGTCGGCACTTTTGCTCCACCGACGCCGGTCTCGGCACGACCCCGCAACGGACCGAGGACTTCGCTCGAGGCAAAAGCGGCTATGCTTCTGCGACCCATGAAACCTCGAGCTTTGCCCGCGTTTGCCTTCCTCGTCGCGCTCGTTCCCCTTTCCATCGCGGCTTGCGGCGGCTCGGAGACCACGCCGACGGCGGACGCCGAACCTGAGACACCCGACGCTGCGCTCGTCGAAGCGTCGTCGCCAGAGGCAGGCCCCTGCGACGGCCGCGAGCAGGTGCCCGCTGATCCGGCCGCGAAGGGCCCATGGGCGGTGGGTGTCAGAACCGTCACGTTGGGCGGGCTCACACACGAGATTTGGTACCCCGCCAGCAAGGGTTCGGAGGCCGGGCGCGACAAGAAAGTGTACGACGTGCGGTACGCCCTCTACGAGGAGGAGCGCGCCAAGATTAGCGACGCAAAGGCGCCTCGTCAGCCGTGCGATTGCTTCGAAGGACTACCCATCGATGCGGTCGGTGGACCGTATCCTGTCGTGGTGTTCTTTCACGGCACGGCCGGGTTCCGCACACAAAGCCTTTCGCAGATGAGCCACTGGGCGAGCCGTGGGTTCGTGGTGGTTTCGACCGATCACCCCCAGCTGTGGCTGGCAGACGCCTTGAGGCTCGACGTCGCCTTCGGCGGCGACTTCGGGGCAAACTCGGCGCGTCTTTTGGACGCGATCGGGCGCAACGATCGCGAGGTAGCTTTTCTCGAAAAGAGGGCGGATCTTTCACGGATTGGAGCTGTGGGCCATAGCGCGGGCGGTGGTGCCGTCGCGCGGTTCGAGCGCCCGGGCATTCGCGTTCGCATTCCGATGGCGTCCGGCGGCACCTCGGCGAGCCCCGATCTCGTGTCGACGTTGGTGCTTGGCGCCGACGAGGACGGCGTGGTGCAACCCTCGCGGCAACGCGACGGCTACGCCTCTTCGCCCAAGCGGAAACGGCTCGCCATCTTGGCAAAGGCGGGGCACCTCGCGTTTAGCGATCTGTGCGAGACCGGCAAGGAAAACGGAGGACTCCTCGCGATCGCCAACGACGCCGGCATTTTTGTTCCCGATCTTCTCCTCAGGCTCGGGACGGACGGATGCAAGCCCGAGCAGCTCGCCCCCGAAAAGGCGCACGAGATCGTCAACGCGTTCACGACCGCGGAGCTCGAAGAGAGCCTCGCCTGCGGAAAGCCGGCGTTCGAAGAGCTCTCGAAGCGGTTTGCGGCTTCGCTCTCGGAGACCAAAGAAGAGCGCTGAGCGCGAGGGTGGAATGACGCTCGGCGTCTGCTAAGGCGCGCCCATCGAGCGTGCCGTCTCAGCTCCCGAGACCAAGGTCGAGAAAGCGCTCGTGCGGAGCTTCGACTACCGATGCGCGGGCAGGATTGAGGTAGTCCAGCTCGGCGCTCTCGAACGCGAGCTCCAGTGCCTCGGCGCCGCGGGCTCGTTTAAACGCGACCTCAGCTTCGGTGACAGGAATCAGCCATAGACATCGCGCAGCAACCCTCGCCGAGCGTTCGAGCACGATGCCCTCGAGATATGGCAAAGAGATGAAGCCATACGAGCAGGATGACTCTGGAAGCCACGGGCGCCCGAAGTTCACCGTATGGTGCAAGCCGAGGCGCGCGCCAGTCCGATGATAGTGGGCGACGACGGTAAGGAGCTCGACCAGCGAATCGAATTCATGGGCCGTTTTCGACACTAGGATGTGCAGCTCGATGGGGTCGGCCTGATCGACGCGCGACATCCCCACGGTCGCAAAAGCGAGGGAGTCGTTTGCAGCACTGAACTGGGCAACGAAAAAATGCGGACCTAGGTCCGTATACGGTCCTTTGGTCCAGCGATGAGTCTCCTCGACACTGCCCCAGCTCGTCGCGTAGTGATCCAGCAACGCGCTGCAGTAAGCCTGTTCTTCGGAAACCATGGCGATGTTATTGAGAGCGTTTCAATCGACGCGGGGCGCCTCGCACGTGCCCTTCCTCGCGATTTGAGTCTACATGGTGTTGAGTAGAGACATTCGTCGCCGAAGAAACGTTTCAGGGCCGGCAAACGTGACATGTCGGGGCGACGGCCGTGCCCTCGGCGGGCGAGTATCACTCCTTGTCTCGCGGCTCGTGTCGACGCATTCGAATGACCCATGCGACCAGGGCCCACGAGAGACCCAGGAAGCTGCCGAAATCGAGAAGGACCGGTAGCCAGAACAGTGGCCGGAAGCGCGGCACCGAGAGCGCGACGAGCGCGAGCAAGCCGCCTCCGAGGAGCGGGGTCCAACTCCGACCGCGCGCCAGCGCGCCCCAGTTCATGGCCACGATATAGAGCCCCGAGGCTCCAGCAAGGGTCTGAACCGATACGATGCAAATCTCTACGAGGTTCACGGCGGAAGGAGGACGATATCGTCGAGCCACGGCCACCCAGCTACGGCTTCGAAGAAGAGACGCGAGCTCCGTTCGACAAGCGCGGTCGGAGCACGCGCGAGGCCGAGCTCGCTCATATGAATGTCCGCGCTGTTCGTATCGGTGAGGACCGGGGTGCGCTCGCGTGTCCAGACTTTGAGTCGTTCTATCACGTTGTTTGGGGGAGCTCCGATCGGCGGCCTTGGAGCAAGCGGGAT
>JAAFHV010000308.1 GCA_013297655.1 Myxococcales bacterium
CGAGGCGCGACGACGAGTCCTACTGCTGCTAGCCGAGGAGGAGCAACGAAGCACGGCGAAGCAAATCGGCGAAAAGCCGACCGAATTAAGCGGTTCGGTGCTCTAGATGGTTACGGGGTAGGTGTCTCTGGCGCGACGGTGGTCGAGCCGGCTCCGAAGAACACCTCGTTGCCCGCGTCGTCGCCGGGTACACGCTTCACGAGGGTGGCCTTCGCGGTGCGCGGATCGACCTGCAAGATTTCGCCTGGCGTCGTGAACGCGAAGATGCGCCCGCCCCAGTAGCCGAGACCGAAGAGCCGCTCGTAGCCGGTGTTCCCGACGAGCGAGAGGCGGCGCCCCGTCTTCGGATCGAAGCGCACGAAGAAGTCGCCCGCGTCGGTGGCCCCGGTGGTCAGGGTCGCGGTGAGGAACATCCCATTTTGACCTGCGGAGACGAGATCGCCGGCGGCCTCGTAGGGTGTGCTCGCGTCGGGGGGATTCAGCGTCCCGATTTCGGTCACGGCGCCGGTGCGCACGTCGACGCGGAGGTATTTCTCGCCCTCGTAGCCGACGAGCGCGTCGTTCGCGAGATCGAGCGTGCCGCGAGGTACGAACGCGATGAGGGAGGGAAACTCGAGCCCCGTGCCCTGACGAATCACGGTGCACGCGCCGGTGAGCGGGTCCACCTTCACGAACCTGTCGAGCCGCGTGACGCCGTAAATGTTCGAGTCACGATCGACGGCGATGTCGAACATGAAGTCGTCCGTCGGCAGGCACGTGAACGGACCGACCGTCTTGAGCGCCTTCGAGTACGGATCGTAGGTCTGCAGCACGCGCCCGCTCTCGACGAAGATGGTCCCGCGGGGACCTCCCGCGTCCGGCTCGGTGGGGAGCGACGTGTCCGCGGGCTCGTTCGTGCGGCCATCGGGCTTCGCCGCGTCGTCGTCGCGGAGGGCGAGGGGAGGCGGCGAGACGGTGGGATCGCTGGAGCACCCGCCGAACGTGAACGCCCCGAGCACCGCGAGCGGCAAGCCGAACGAGCCGAGCGCGAAGGCCGCGCGGGCAGCGGAGGCGACGCGGTTTCGAGGCGCGCTCATTTTGTCGGCGCGACGGTGGTGGAGCCTGCGCCGTAGAACACGCCTTGGGTGGAACGCGCGCCGCCGGCGTCGACCGGGATCGCGGTCGACGTGCCGGTTTGGGGATCGATCGCGATAGCTTCACCCTTGGCGGTGAAGCCGTACGCGATGCCGGCCCAGTAGCCCATGCCCCAGATGTCGGTTCGGTTCGTGTTGCCGGTGATCGCGAGGCGTTGGCCGGTCTTCGGATCGAAGCGCACCAGCACGTCGCCGCCGTCGACCTCGACGCCGTTCCGGAGGGTTTTTGCGCTCAAATACGTGCGATCTTGCGCGACGGAGACCACGTCGCCGGACGACTCGTAGGTGGTCGACGCGTCGGCGGGGTTCAGGCGACCTATCGTGGTCGTCTGGCCGGTCGTCACGTTGATGCGCACGTACTCGTCGTCGAAATAACCGACGAGCGCGTCGTTCGCGGGATCGAGGGTGCCGCGTGGCACGAACGAGAGCGAGTTCGGGTAGCGTCCGCTCTCCGAGATGACCGTGCAGCTCCCGGTGTTGGGGTCGATGCGCACGAACTTCGAGTTGAGCGTGGTGCCGTAAATTTCCCCGTCGCGGTTCACCGCGATGTCGCCGACCTCGGCGAACGACGCGTCCGCGAGGCAGTTGAAATCGCCGATGCGCTTCAAGGTTCTGCCGTAGGGCTCGAACAAGAACAGGGTTCGCCCCGTGTGCACGTAAATCGAGCCGCGCGGCGCGCCCGAGTCCTCCGCGGGAGGGAGCGCCGAGTCTAGATCGGGGGGGCGGGTGGAGCTGTCGCCGAGGGCCGCGTCGTCGTCCGCGAGGACCAGGGGCGGAGGCGTGATCTTGTCCGACGAGCACCCCGAGAAGAGGAGCGCCGCGGCAGCGAGGGTGGAAGGTAGGACACCAAAAAGAAATGCGAAACGCAGTCGCATCGTTCGAGCCTACCTCACGCGACGCGCGCGCGCACCCTCAGTGCGGCGGAACGAGCGCGAGCTGGATATCGGCGGTCGTGGTGGTGTCGACCGGCCCGACGACTTGATTCGAAAGCGCGCCCTGAAAGCATCGGGGCAAGTCTGGCATCGCCGCCGTGAGCGGGCCGGGCACCACGACCGTAGAGAGAACGCGCCCTTTTTCGTCGAGCGAAAGTGACACCGAGAGGGTGCCGCCCTTCGCCGTCGCCGACGCCTTCAGCGCTGCGCGATAGCAGCTCGATAACGTAGGTGCGGCCTTGTTCATGAACGACGAGACCGAGGCCTGCGCGCCGGTGCTGGTTTGCACGTGGCCGACGCGCACGAACGCGTTGTCGGTGTTGAGGACGGCGGGGGGCGGCTCCGCGCTGGCGGGTGGAGCCGCGTGCGACGCAGACGCGGACGCGACGATCTTCGAAGAGGCGCTCGCGGACGGCAGCGGAGGCAGCTTTTTCCCGCTCGCAGACGGCGCGTGATGGGGGCCGGGGCCGCTGTGCTTCGCGGTCGGATCGTGAGTGATCGCGGTGCTCGACGGCGTGCCGTGGGTATCGGTCGCGGGCGGGGTCACGGTGGGCGTGCTCGACGAAGCGACGGGCCCCGCGCGATCGCCGAGAAAGTGCTGCGTCACCCCCAGGAGACCCCCCAAGACACCTCCGAAGAGGAGCACGACGAGCAAGAGTGGCACGAGGCTTCTGCGCTTCTTTTTTGCGGGATCCACGAGAGGATCGGGAGCTGGGGTCGCCGCCCGTTCGGCCGTCGCCGTCGCGAGGACCGGCTCGCCTTGGAGGAGCGTCGGGCGGGAGCCAAAGTCCGACTCACGCACGGCTTGGATTTGGCCATCGGACGAAGCGATCCGAGCGGCGACCTGCGTAAGCGATGGCTGCGAGGCCAAGCGCTGCGCCAAGAGCGGCATCGACGCTTCGGCGACGCCACGGAGCGCGGCGCGCATTTCGCCGGCGGTCTGGAAGCGATCTTCGGGTCGTTTTTCGAGGGCGCGGAGGCAGATCTCTTCGAGCCGACCGTCGATTCCGGGCACGAAGGACGAGGGCTTCGGGGGCAGATCGGTGACTTGTTTGACGACCACACCGATCGGCGTCTCGCTCGAGAACGGCACGCGCGCGGTGAGCATCTGGAAGAGCACGATCCCCATGGAATAAAGGTCGCTCCGCGCGTCGAGCGGCTCGCCCCGCGACTGCTCGGGCGACATGTACTCGGGAGTGCCCACCAACGTGCCGGTGCCCGTGAGCGCACGCCCGGGCTCGGTCTGCATGCCGCGCGAATCGATCACCTTCGCGATGCCGAAGTCGCACACCTTCACGATCTCGCGCGGATCGCCGTCCTCGTCGGGGACGAGGGTGACCATGATGTTCTCGGGCTTGATGTCGCGGTGGATGATCCCGAGGCGATGGGCGGCCTTCATGGCCGATAGCGCCTGGCTCAAAATGTCGACGATGCGCTCGGGCGAGAGGGGGTGCTCGCGCTTGATGAGGTCGTAGAGATCGCGCCCGTTCAGGAGCTCCATCGCGATGTACGCGAGGCCGGACGACTCGGTGCCGAAGTCGAGCACGCGCACCGTGTTCGGGTGATCGAGGGCGCTCGCGGCGCGCGCTTCGCGCTGGAAACGCGCGACGAACGTCTCGTCGGAGAGGTCCGTGCGCATGACCTTGAGCGCGACCGGCCGCCCGAGGCCGGTGTGCGTCGCGCGGTAGACGTCGCCCATCGCGCCGGAGCCGATGTGCTCTTCGACCGCAAATTTACCTCCGATCGTCTGTCCGACGAGGGAGCCCGAGTCAGCGACGGCCGCCGTCATGGTTGCCTCCGCGCACACGTGCCCCGGGCCCGCCGAAGCGAGATGGGAGCACGGCGCGGGCATAAGGAAGAGGAGGTCACCATGGGCGAACCGTGCGGCGAGCCCATGATCTCAGGCCGCGCCGCCTTCGTCCACTAACCTAGCGCGTCATCGATCGAGGAGCCGTGGAGGAGTAGGTGCCGCCCCAGCTCCCGAGATTCACGGCGGGGCTCCTCGGCGCGTTCCGCCCCGCACGCGTGCGCGCTCGGGCAGCCAAAATCGCCGCGTGCGGGCTCGGGGCCGGCTCACCAAGGAAAGCTGTTCGCGTTCGAGGTCACGATGAACTCGTCGTATTTCTGTCCGAACTCGTGGGTCCCGCCGTCTGGGCAGCGAGGGAGCTTGTCGAGGTCGACCTTGCCCTCTTTGCTCTTCGCGGTCGCAGGGGCGCCGTGGAGGCAACGGCCGTAGTCGTGCGACTCCTTTAGGTAAGCGTCGGCCGAGCGCATGAAATTGTCGTATGCGAACGAGGCGCCGATCCGGGCCTTCTTGGTGTTGGTGAGGTCGGCCCGGTGAAGGCTCCCGTAGTCGCGGAGGGCGGTGAGAGCCTTCTCGAACGTGTCGACGCTCGCGTCGTAGGTCGCGGGAAGAACCTCGTCTTCTTCGTCGCCCGGATCACCCACCTCGACGAGCTCGAGGGCGATGTTCAGCACGTTGCGGCGATGCCAACGAAACTTCTTTCCTTCTTCTTTCTCGATGCGGACGAGCTGCCGCTGGGCGAGAGGCTTGGTCTCCTCCGAGATCTCCTTGTGGATCGCGTTGTCGGCCTTGTGGAACTCCTCCAGCGCGGCGACGAGGCGGGTGTGGATCTCTTTGCCCTTCGCGAACTTGTCGTCCTTGTAGGTGTGCTGGTCGTAATACGACGCGGCCTCGTTGATGACCGCCTCCGCGGCCACCACGGCTTTGGCGTAGTTCTCGCCCGCCTCTTCCATCGGCTTGTCGTCGGGCTTCATTTTGGCGGCCTTCGTCGCCGCGGCCCTGCACTTCGACGAGCCGGACACCTTCGGGATGCCGTAGACCTTCGTCTCGCGGCCGGTGAGCCCCGCCTTGGGGGCCCACGACGCGTAGACGCGCCGCGAGTGGTAAATCGGCGCCGACATCGTGTTCATGCAGTTGCGGATGTACTCGCCGACCTTCTTGCTGAGCTCCTCGTCCGACTTGTCGTCGTCGGTCTCCGGATCGCCCTCGTCGGCTGCGATCGGCGCGGCGGCGTCGGCGGTGGTCTTCTTGAATTTCTTGCAGCCGGCGGTGCTCGAGGCGAGCGCGAGCGCCGAGAGGAGGACGAGCGAGCGGACGATGGGGGTCATTGTCATCACGCCCTGCCTTCGGTCGGTTGAGAGAGGCACGCCAGACACCTGCTGCTCGTTTGCATCTTCATGTGGCGTCGACCCTAATAGAAAACGTTTGGTGCGACATTCCTCGCGAGGTGTCCGAATCCTGAAATGCGCGAAAGCCTCGGGGCAAACCCCGAGGCCTTCGCGTCGCTGTCACTCTTTCGGGCGACTTACTTCGTGTCGAGCAGCTCGACCTCGAACACCAGGGTCGAGTTGGGCGGGATCACGGGCGGGAAGCCGCCCGCGCCGTACGCGAGATCGCTCGGGATCGTGAGCTTGCGGAGCTCGCCGACCTTCATCCCCGCGACGCCCTGGTCCCAGCCCTTGATGACGCGGCCGGCGCCGAGGGGAAACTTGAAGCCTTGGCCGCGATCACGCGAGCTGTCGAACTTGTTCCCGTCGGTGAGGGTGCCCACGTAGTGCACCGTGACCGTTTGCCCAGCGGTCGCGACGGCGCCGGTTCCTTCACGCAAGATTTCAATCTTGAGATCGCTCATGGCATTCCTCAGTTCGAGAGCTGACGGAGCACGAACTGGAGAATCCCGCCGTGCTTGTAGTATTGGATTTCGCCTTCGGTATCGATGCGAACGACGGCCTTGAAGGTCTTCGTCGTGCCGTCCGCGGCCTTGGCGTCGACGCTGATTTCGCGGCCGTTCGAGAAGCTCGAGTCGAGCATTCCGGGGAGGCCCTTCACGTCGAACACCTCTTCGCCGGTGAGACCGAGCGACTTGGCGCTCTCGCCCGCCTTGAACTGGAGCGGCAAGATGCCCATCCCGATGAGGTTCGAGCGGTGGATGCGCTCGTAGCTCTCCGCGACGACGAAGCGGATCCCTAGGAGCTTGGGGCCCTTCGCCGCCCAGTCGCGCGAGCTGCCGGAGCCGTACTCTTTGCCGGCGAGCACGCAGAGGGGAACACCCTCGCTCGCGTAACGAACGGAGGCGTCGAAGATGGCCATCCCCTCGCCGCTGGGGAGGTGGCGCGTGACGCCGCCTTCGGTGCCGGGCGCGAGCTGGTTGCGCAGGCGAACGTTCGCGAACGTGCCGCGGACCATGACCTCGTGGTTGCCGCGGCGTGAGCCGAGCGAGTTGAAGTCCTTCGGATCGACGCCGCGCTCGATGAGGTACTTGCCGGCCGGCGAGTCCTTCTTGATGGAGCCCGCGGGGGAGATGTGGTCCGTCGTGATGCTATCGCCGAGCACCGCGAGCGCGCGCGCGCCGGTGATGTCGGTGACGGGGGCGGGGAGCTTCTCCATGCCCTCGAAGTACGGCGGGTGCTTCACGTAGGTGGAGTCTTTTTCCCACGCGTAGAGGTCGCCCTCGGGCACCGCGAGCGAGCGCCAGGCCTCGTCGCCCTTGAAGACGTCGGCGTAGACCGAAGAGAACATCTTCGCGTCGAGGGACTTCGAGAGCGAGTCGTGCACCTCTTGCTGCGTGGGCCAAATGTCCTTGAGATACACGTCGTTACCGTCGGTGCCTTTGCCGATCGGCTCCTTCGTGAGGTCTTTCGTGACGGAGCCGGCGAGGGCGTACGCGACGACGAGCGGAGGCGACGCGAGGTAGTTCGCGCGAACCTCGGCGTGGACGCGGCCCTCGAAGTTGCGGTTGCCGGAGATGACCGCCGCGACCATGAGGTCCTTCTCGTCGATCGCCTTCGAGACGGAGCCGGGGAGGGGACCCGAGTTGCCGATGCACGTGGTGCAGCCGTAGCCGGTCACGTGGAAGTTGAGCTTCTCGAGGGGCTCGAGGAGGCCGGCGGCCTTGAGGTACTCGGTGACGACGAGCGAGCCGGGCGCGAGGCTGGTCTTGACCCAGGGCTTCGAGACGAGGCCCTTCTCGACGGCCTTCTTCGCGACGAGACCAGCGGCGATGAGCACGCTCGGGTTCGACGTGTTGGTGCAGCTCGTGATGGCGCAGATGACCACGCTGCCGTTGTCGACGTCGGTGTCGGCGGTGACGTCTTTGAAGGACGGATCGAGGAGGCTCTTCTTCTTCGCATCGCCGCCCGCCGCCGCGCGCTCTTTGTACGCGGTGAAGGCGGTGCCGAACGAGGTCGCGACGTCGCCGAGGACGACGCGATCTTGCGGGCGCGCGGGGCCGGCGAGGCTGGGCTCGACGGTGCCGAGGTCGAAGGGCAGCACGTCCGTGTAGGTTGCATCTTGTGCGCTCGGGTCGGCGAAGAGGCCTTGTGCCTTCGCGTACGCCTCGACGAGGGCGACCTGCTCTTCGGAGCGACCGGTGAAACGAAGGAACGCGAGCGTCTCTTGGTCGATCGGGAAGATGCCGCAGGTGGCGCCGTACTCGGGGGCCATGTTGGCGATGGTCGCGCGGTCGGCGAGGGGAAGCGCGGCGAGGCCGGGCCCGAAGAACTCGACGAACTTGCCGACGACGCCGTACTTGCGGAGCATCTGCGTGATCGTGAGGACGAGGTCGGTCGCGGTGGTGCCTTCCTTGAGCTTTCCGGAGAGCTTCACGCCGATGACGTGGGGAATCAGCATGCTCACGGGCTGACCGAGCATCGCCGCCTCGGCCTCGATGCCGCCGACGCCCCAGCCGAGCACGCCGAGGCCGTTGATCATGGTGGTGTGCGAGTCGGTGCCGACGACGGTGTCGGGGTACGCGTGGTTCTTGTCGTTCACCATGACGGTGCGCGCGAGGTACTCGAGGTTCACCTGGTGCACGATGCCGGTATCGGGGGGGACGGCCTTGAAGTTGCGGAAGCCAATCTGGCCCCACTTGAGGAAGCGGTAGCGCTCTTGGTTGCGCTCGAACTCGACCTCGGCGTTCTTCTGCGCGGCGTCCTTGGTGCCGAAGTAGTCGACCTGGACCGAGTGGTCGATCACGAGCTCGACGGGCTGGAGCGGGTTGATCTTCTTCGGGTCGCCGCCGAGCATTTTCATCGCGTCGCGCATGGCGGCGAGGTCGACCACGGCGGGCACGCCGGTGAAGTCTTGGAGGAGCACGCGGCCGGGGGTGAAGGCGATTTCCTTGTTCGGATCGGCCTTCGCGTCCCACTTGGCGAGGGCCTCGATGTCGGCCTTCTTCACGTTCACGCCATCTTCGGTTCGAAGCAGGTTCTCGAGGAGAATCTTCAGCGAATAAGGCAGGTTTTTCGCGGCCGGGAAGGCCTTTTCGACGGCGTCGAGGCGATAGATGGTGAACGATTTGCCGCCGACCGGAAGGGCAGCCTCGGCGCCGAAGGAATTCTTGGCCATTGGAAGAGACCTCACTGTTTGTTTCCGCGTTTTTCCCCGGGCCTTTAGGGCCGAAGGCGAAAAACGGCGAGGGGACTATCGTCGGAATGACGCGAAGCTGCAATGGCGGCAGCACCAAACAGCCTCGAGGGCCGGTCGAGACCCCGGAGCGTTGGCTGTCGGTGACTCCTAGGTGCTTGAATTTACGATGAAATAGCACCGCTCTTCGTGGCTGCCACGCTTCGCCCGCGGGCCGCTCCGACCTGACCGGGGCGAGCTGAGGCGGAGGGCCCGGCTCCGACGAGCACGCCGCGATCGCGCGCGACGATCATGGCGTCGCGACGCCATGTCGCGTCGATGCCGTGGCCGCGGGCGCGGAGGTCGCGCGCGAAATCCTTCGCGGAGCTCGTCGCCGCGCGGCGGAAGGAGCTCCGACCGCTTCGGCGCGCGTGTGACGTGTGGCAGCGTCCACGTCGCTACGCGCGCACCGCACGAACGCGAACGCGAACGCGAACGCGCTGCAGAGTCCGCAAAGCGCGTGTCCTCGTGCGAACGTTTCGCTCGTGCGCTTTGGCGAAAGCGTAGGCTGCCCCATGTCAGAAAACGTAGTCGGTATCGGCATCCTCGGTTTTGGCGGGTTTGCCATGTTTGCCGCGCAACAGTTCGCGCAGGTCGAGGGCGCGGCATTGCGGTATATCGCCGGCACTCACCGTGAAGCGTCCCTCGCGTGCGCCGCCCGCTTCGGCCTCGTGGACGTGGAGCACGCCGCGGCCCTCTTCGCGCTCCCCGACGTGAGCCTCGTTTATATCGCGAGCCCGCCGTTCCTCCACTACGAGCAGGCCTTGGGCGCGCTTCGAGCGGGGAAGCACGTCATCGTCGAGAAGCCTCTCGCGCTCACCAACGCCGAGGCCGACGAGCTGGTCGCCCTCGCGAAACAAAAGGGGCTCCTCCTCACGACGAACCTGATGCAGCGCTACAATCCCCTCTATGCCCGAATCAAGCGCCTCGTAGAATCCAAAGTACTTGGCGAGGTGTTGCGCGGTACGTTCGAGAACTTCGCCTGCGACGAGGGCCTCGGCTCCGATCACTGGTTTTGGGACCCGAAGAAGAGCGGCGGTATCTTCGTGGAGCACGGAGTCCACTTCTTCGACATGTTCACGGGCTGGCTCGGCCGGGGCGAGGTGGAGTCCGCGGGGAGGGTGCTGAGGCCCGGCTCCGGCATCGAAGAGCAGGTGTATTGCACTGCTCGTTATGGCGACGTCCCAGTGAGCTTCTACCACGGTTTCACGCAGGCCAGCCGGATGGACCGGCAAGAGCTTCGCATCCTCTTCGAGCGCGGCGACGTCACATTGCAGGAGTGGGTTCCCACCCAAGCGGTCGTGCGCGCCGCGATCGACGAAGCCGCCACGCGGAGCCTCGCCGAGATGTTCCCCGGCGCGCGGATCGACTCCGTCGAGCTCTATGGTGGTGACTCGCGCGCCGTTCGGGCACGGCACAAGAGCTACGAGGCCTACCAGCGCTTGGTGCTCACGTCG
>JAAFHV010000309.1 GCA_013297655.1 Myxococcales bacterium
GAGCCGCTTCGTCGCGCGCCGGTGCCGCTCCCCGAGCGCCTCTAAGCTACCCGCTTCCTCACGTATCCCGCGAAGAACGTTACGCTTTTGGGTAGTCGCGCGCGCACCTGGAAAACGTGAACGACCCCCCGGCGCGCGCCCGAAACTAGTGCTAGCGTCCGCCGCGATGACCGCTCCTGCCGCCGCTCGCTTCGACAAGGCCACCGTCCGCGCCCTCTACGATCGCCCGCTTTTGCCGCTCCTCGACGAAGCGCGAAAGGTGCACCTCGCCCACCACCCGGACAACGAGGTCCAGCTCTGCACGCTCCTCAGCGTGAAGACCGGCGGGTGCCCCGAGGATTGTTCGTACTGCCCGCAGTCGTCCAAGTACGACACGAACGTGGGCGCCGAGAAGATGCTCGACGTCAATCAAGTCATCGCCAGCGCGCGCCGCGCGAAGGAGCTCGGCTCCACTCGGTTTTGCATGGGAGCGGCGTGGCGCGAGGTGAAAGAAGGCCCCGCGTTCGATCGTGTGGTCGAGATGGTGAAGGGCGTGAAGGACCTCGGCCTCGAGGCGTGCGTGACCCTCGGGATGGTGAACGAGAGCCAGGCCAAGCGCCTCGCCGACGCGGGCCTCGACGCCTACAACCACAACCTCGACACGAGCCGCGAGAACTACAAGTCGATCATCCGCACCCGCACGTTCGACGATCGCCTTCGCACCCTCGCGAACGTGCGCAACGCCGGCATCACGGTGTGCTCCGGCGGAATCATCGGCATGGGCGAGACGGACGACGATCGCTGCGAGATGCTGCGCACCCTCGCCAACCTCGAGCCGCAGCCGGAGAGCGTGCCGATCAACGCGCTCGTCCCGGTCGAGGGCACGCCCTTGGCCGATCGTCCGCCCGTCGATCCGTTCGATCTCGTGCGCATGATCGCGGTCGCCCGCATCCTCATGCCGAAGGCGCGCGTGCGTCTCTCCGCCGGGCGCGAGTCGATGACCCGCGAGGCGCAGATGCTTTGCCTGATGGCGGGGGCGAACTCGATCTTCTTCGGCGAGAAGCTGCTCACGACGTCGAACCCGAACGAGTCCGACGATCTCGCGTTCTTGCGCGACGCGGGCTTAGGCACGATGGCGCCGAACGTCTGAGGAGTTCGCGCGTGAAGAGACGGGCCCTCGCGGATTTCCGTGGGGGCTCGTGTCGTTTCGAATTGCGCCCCTGCGCCCTGCGCCTTGCGCTCTGCGCCTTGCGCCCCTGCGCCCCACGCCCCATGCCCTGCGCCTCCACCAAGACGCGCCCCGCGCCGCAAGGACCTCAGCGGCCCCGCTGCCTACGCGCGAGATCCTCATCCTCGTCCTCGGCTTCGAGGATGACCCGCTCGAGGGCTTCGTCGTCCCCGTTCGCGCGCGCGGCGATCGTGTCGAGGGCGACGCGGAGCTTCGGCGCGGCGGTCGCGCGGGCCAGATCTCGAATGCGTTCGCGGTCCCCCTCGTCGCCGCGGGCGGCGAGCACGAGGGGCGGCGAGGCGACGTGGTGCACGAATCGGGGCAGGGTCGTCGAGCACGGCGCGCACGTCCTCGGTCCGGAGCGGCGCCTCGCGAAACGGGCTCGTCGCCTCGCGCAGGAGGCCTCGGTGCCACGCGGCGAACGACCGGTCGCCGCGCTCGAGGGTCGCATCGAGGTCGAGCGCAGGTGGCGCGAGGATCTGGCGATGACGCCCGATCTGCGCGTCGACCTGCATCACGATCGCGAGCACCTGCCGCTCCGCGCGAGCGTCGAGCCGGGGGAGGTCGTCATCGTGAGCGAGATGGTCTCGGCGTCGAGGTGGAGCGTGATGCCGGTCGGGGTCGCATCGACGCGGAGGATGGTCGCGTAGCTGAAAAAGTCCGACTCGAGCCGCCCGTCGAGGTGCACCCCGTCGTCGCCGACGCGGAGCGTGCGCCCGAACATCGAGGCGCCGAAGAAGGCCACCGCGCCTGCCCCTAGCGCCGCCGAGCCCTGCACCACCGCCAATAGCGCGAGCACGAGGGCCACCGCGAGGAGCGCGATGCGAACGACGCCCGTGACGCTCGAAGCGGGAGAGTCGACCCACGTCGCGGGCAGCGCGTGCGAGAGGCCGAGCGCACGCACGATGGCCACGGCCTGCCGCTCGTCCGCGACCTCGATGTCCGCGCGCACACGCTTGCCGTCGAGTCGTACCGTGAGCGGGTTGCCTCCGACGATTTCGGCGGCGACGAGGTCGGAGCGCGCGATGCGCTGCGTTCCGATCACGATCTCGCCGGCCGAGACCACGATCGGCAGAGCACGGCGGATACCGGTGCGGATCACGCCCACGAGACACCCGAGGGCGAGGAGCGCGCTCGCGGTGCCGCCGACCGCGCCAAGCTTCCAGATCCCGATCGGGACGAGCGCGAGCGCGACGAGGAAGCCTACCCCGAACGCGGGCGCGCGCCGGTTGTCGGACACCGACGCGTGCGTCTCCAGCTCCACGCGCGGAGCTTATCCGGTCGCGCGCTCGGCGCGGCGACGTCACGCGGCGCGGGCTACCGTTCCTCTTCGCGCTCCGCGACGCCGTCCGCGAACGGATCGCGCTCCGGCTCGTATCGCTCTTGCCGGTAGAGGCCGTCGAACGAGGGAACCCGCGCCGGGCGCGGGATCTTCACGTCGACGACTCGCGTCGCCGAGGCCGGCGCGTTGGTCGACCGCGGTCGGTTGCGCACGCGCCGGGGCGTTGGTGGAGTGTAGAACGTCATTGGACCTCCGGATCGTGACGTGCCCCTGCGTTCGCGCCCCTTACGCACGAGCGCGACGAGAAAGAGTGCGCGAGCGCCCCCCCGGCTCGCACGCAAGGGCCCCCCCAACGTGTCCGCCGCGCTCGCCAAGGTGGAAGAGAGCACGAAGCGCGCCGGCTCCTCGCGGGAACGGATGCGATACGAACATCTCGCCCGGCGACGAAAAAACCGGGTGTGGAGGGAGAGGCGCGCCGCTGGCGGCTCGGGCGTGAGCTCCTCCCCCGATACGTGCGGTGACCACCGCGCTGGCCAGCGTCGTGACCGGTGCTGGGTCGGTGGTACGGGCGCTCCTGTCGCCGGGCTGCCTCGCGTAGCCAACATCACTCGCCGCGACGGCAACGACGCTGGAGCCCTCGTCGCCTACGAGCGCGGCGCGCGCCTTGCAGTCGCCGGAGCCATGAAACGAAACTTCGTCGCCTCCGGTCTCGTCCTCGTCGCGGTCGCCATCACCGGTGCGTGCGGCTCGACCACCCCAGGAGGGTCTTCGGACGACGCAGGTGCCGGCACCGCGGACGGGAGCACGAGCAGCACCTTCGGCGACGGGTCGGTCCTTGGCGACGGCGCGCCCGGCACTACGCCCGGTGTGCTCCCCGACGGCGCGATCGCGAACTGTGTGCCCCTCGTGATGGCCGACGGAACCACGCGACAGTGCTCCGACTGCGTCGACAACGACGGCGACGGCAAGCCCGACTGGCTCGATCCCGAGTGCGCCGGCCCGCTCGACAACGACGAGGCCACCTTCGGCACCGGCATCCCCGGCGACAACGTGGACGCGTGCAAACAGGATTGTTTCTTCGACGGGAACAGCGGCGCCGGCGACGACCGCTGCGAGTGGAACCTGAAGTGCGACCCGAAGAACACGAGCGGCCAGTGCCCGTACGACGCCGACTTCAAGAACTGCCCTGCGACGCAGGCCGCGCAGTGCAAGACCTTCTGCGCGCCGCTCGTCCCGAACGGGTGTGACTGCTTCGGCTGCTGCGCGGTGCAAAAGGCGGACGGCTCCAGCGTCACGGTGCGCCTCAGCTCCACGTGCTCCAGCGCGACCCTCGACGATCCGGCGAAGTGCAACCCGTGCACCATCACGACGGACTGCCAGAACCCCTGTGATCGCTGCGAGCTCTGCGTGGGCAAGACCTCGATCCCCGCCGACTGCGCGACGGCGCCGGGCGCGGACGGTGGCGGGGCGGCCGACGGCGGCGGCGCGACGGGGGGGCAGATTTGCTCGAACGGCGCGCAGGTGTGCAACGCGAACCTGGCGTGTCCGTCTGGCACGTACTGCCTGACCGGGTGCTGCACGCCGATCGTCATTCGGTGAAGGAGAGGGGAGTCGAATGAAGCCTCGCGAGAAGAGCGCGCCCTCTGCCGGTCTGTCGAGCCCCGGCCCGGCCGCTGACGACGCCTTGTCGAGGGCGTGGGCGAACCGCTTCGGCGCGCGCCGGGCGCCGATCGGGCGCGACGATCCGGAAGAGCTCCCCCCCGAGGCGAAAGCACCCTCGGAGCCGCCGCGCTTGTCGAGCTATCGGCCGCGCGCGCACTCCGGGCTCACGTTCCGAGGGAGCCTCCTCGTGAAGCGCGGTCTCGTGGGCACTACGGAGACGCCGCTACCGCTCCCTGCGCTGACGATCCTCGCGCTCGTCGATGGTCGAACCACGGTGCGCGAGATCGTCGACGCCTCGGGCCTCGAGGACGATCTCGCCTACGGCGCGATGCAAGATCTCATCGCTCGCGACATGATTCGTTGCGTAGAGATTTGAAGGCGCGCGCCATCCGCGACTGGCGACTTTCGCCGCGCGCAACGATTAGCGATTGGCGATTAGCGATTAGCGGCGGGAATCGAAGACGGGCCGCGCGGCGTCGAGCACGCGCTCGCGGGCCCACTTGTGGGCCGGATCGTGCTGGAAGCGCGGGTGCCAGGCGAGCACGAAGGGCAGGGTGGGGAGCGGAATGGGCGCCTCGCGGAGCCTCAGCCCGAGCGCCTCGCCGGCCTCGTGCACGAGCGGGACCGGCGCGTTCATCAAGAGGTCAGAGCGCGCGACGACGAGCAGCCCGGCGAGGAACGACGGCACCTCGAGGCCCGCGAGCAGCTTCACCGTGCTCGCGGTCGCCTCCGCCGCTCATCGGCGCGTTCAGTCACCTCGGCCCAGCCGGCGCGCTCTGTGTAGCGCCGTCGAGCGGCGCTGGGCTCGGTTGGCGGGGCTCGGACCGAGTGGCCGTTACCCGTTTTGAAACTACCTGCTCGCGGCTTGTCCAGCTTGCCGCCGGCCGGGAACGGCATCAAGGGTGCGCGCCTTCGGCGCCGCTACGCGCCCTTGACCCCGCTCCCGCCCGACGGCGTGGGAATGGCGCCTTCGCAGAGTGCGCGGGGCAAGGAGCCATTGCCATGTTGGTCATTCAAGAGATCGCGGTCGATATGATTCGGGAGCTGCGTCGGCCCATCGCGGAGATCGAGAAGGCGGATCGAGACCTCGGGAAACAACTGAGAAGAGCCGCGGCGAGCGTGGTGTTGAATATGGGTGAAGGCTCGGGGAGCACGGGCGGGACGCAGAGAGAGAGATACCGGAATGCCCTCGGGTCGCTGAGTGAGGTCGTGGCTTGCCTCTCGGTCGGGGAGGCGTTCGGGTACATCTCAGGGGGAACGGAAGGGGTCATGTCGCGGGCGCGGCGGGTGGCGAAAGGGCTGCGGAAGCTGACGTGAGGGCGGGGCCGCCGGGCTTCGGCTCGGCGGCCCTTTTGTGCGGCTCGCGAGCAGGGCGGAGGGCGGAGGGCGGAGGGCGTAGGGCGCAGAGCGCAGAGCGGAGGGCGCAGAGCGGAGAGCGCAGAGCGCCGGCGGCGCAGGGCGCGAGATCCAACCGACGTCGGCGCTAGCGTTCCGAAGTCGCTCGGCACCGAGCACCTTCGCCACCGTCGATGCGCGCGTGGGGATGTCCGTTCGGTGCGCATCGATCTCAGACGGCGTTGGGCTGAGAGAGAGCAGGCAGCATGGGCCGAGGCTACCACCGAGGCGTTCGACACGCGGTGCGGAGAGCGCTCGGCGCCCCGTCTCGTGTCTCGTGGAGTGGGTA
Organism: Myxococcales bacterium; assembly: GCA_013297655.1. GTDB lineage: Bacteria > Myxococcota_A > Polyangia > Polyangiales > Polyangiaceae > JAAFHV01. The sequence continues at coordinate 5,836 of JAAFHV010000309.1, forward strand.
CGTGGAGCCCTTTCGTCGGTATCGTGGAGTCTTCGCGTGCGATCGTCTCCAGTCCTCACCGGCTATCCGCTCGTGCGCGACCTGTGCGAAGCTGCCGCTCATGGGGACAATCGCCAAGCAGCTCGATACGTGGATTCAAGACGCCGGTGAAGCGTGGTCGCACGGTGGCGCCGCCGTGATTTGGTCACTAGCATTCGGTGCCGACTTCGAGCGCGCTTGGCGCGAATGCCCTCGCGCGGACTACCTCGTGTTGCTCGCCGCGGTCGGTGGCGCCGAGCACTCGCTCGTCCAGCGCGCCCTTTGCCGAATCACGCGGGAGCTCGTCCCTCTCTCTCCCGCCCAGGAGGCGCCGCTGAGCGCGATGCAGCGGGTGACGGAGAGCTTCATGCGGAGCGAGCCGCTCCCGAGCAAGCTCGAACTCGGGCAATACGAGGCCGCGGCCGCGCTACGCGACGCGGAGGTCGAGGCGCAGAAGGGCGCGAAGGCGGTCTACACCGCGGCGCACGAGCGCTTGGATGCTGTCGTGGCGAAGGCGCGTGCCGCGGGCGACGATGTGACGGACGCCGTGGTGCACGCGTTCGAGCACGCGACGGAGCTGGTGGCGCTGCGCGCGGTGCTCGACGCGAGCGCGAGGCGGGCGTGCACGATGCACACGCTGCAGGCCTTCTTCGCGAGCCTTACGGTCGCGAAGCTCGCCGAATCGTTGGAGGAGGACGCCGAGCGGATCAGCGAGCAAGTCGACGACGATCCTGAGCTTTCGCGCACGGTCGCTCGTTACGAAACGATCGAGCGGCGGCTCTATGGCTCGGCGGCCGAGGTGATCCACCAATCGGCGCTCGCACGGAGCTACTCCAAGGTGACTTGCGATGAAGTGTGGCAACGCTGCGTGCTCGCCGCCGCGCGCGCGCGGAGCGACGGGCCGCCGAAGGCCGGAAAAGACACAGAGGTGCTTCGCGCCGCGGTGGACAAGGAGGTCGAGGAGCACAAGCTCGCGGAGCTCTCCGCTTATGTCGAGCGACTGCGCGCTGCGCTTCCTTTCGAGGACCTCGACTTCGAGCCACACGAGGAGACGCGGCCAGCCTTTGCGTCGATGGCCGAGGCGAGGGCGACCATGCGTCGCGGTCTCGCGGGCGCGCTCGCGGCGGCGAACGAGCTCGGCGACACGACGCTGCCCGAAGCGATCCCGATCGCGCTCGCGATCCTGGACGCGCCGGGAGAGCTCGATCGGTCTTCGCTGTCGCCGGTGATGGCCACCGTGCACGAGCGTCTCGCCGCGCTGTTCCGCGCGGAAGGGAAGAGGGCAGGGACACGCGACGGCGCGCAGTGGCTTCGACTCGCGGACCAGGTCGAAGAAGACAAGCGCCTGTTCACCGAGTTCCTCGAAGAGTCCGAGGAGCGACTGGCGAATTGACGCCGTTTCACTCGCGCTGCCTGCCCGGTTCGCTCTCTCATCCGATCTTCGCAAACGAGCGCGTTGGTAGGCGCGGAGCGTCGACAACGCGATTTCTTACGGCTCCTCGAGCGGCTGACCGTTCGCTCGCCGCTTGCGCCAGACCTCGACGGCTGTGCGCTTCATCGCGGCGTACTCACCCCCATCGGAGAGGTCGAGCGCGAGGTTCGCGACCGCCCGGGCCTTCACCGACGGATCCATGTCCGGCAAGCACTCGGCGATCAGGAACCTGTCGAAGAGCGCATTGAGGTGGTCCTCTCGATCCTTCGCGAGGTCGTGTCGCGTAAGCCCGAGTCCGCGAATCGTCTCCGTTCCGCGTGGTGTGAGCCCGTAGGGCACGTGCCGACGGAAGGCGACGTGCGGAGCGGGGTCCTCGCTCGCGGGATCGACGAAGAGCGGCTGCTCACCGGAGATGCCGCTGGTGTGGGTCCGCGTCTCCGTGCGTGGCGCAGCGAGCGGAAACTGGCTCGCCTTCTCTCGCCGGTTGCACCGTTCACACGCGAAGACGAGGTTCTCCCACTCGTAGGCGAGCCAATAGTATCCAGGGTACTCGAGCGGTCCGCCCGCGGTCGAGCGGGCGCGGGCCTTCGGACGGAAGTGCTCCACGTCGCCCGACGACACAGCGAGCGGCTTCGACTCGCAGAACGCGCACTTCTCGTTCTGCATCGTGACGAGCGCGCTCTTTACGCTTTCGTGGCCGTACACTTTGTCGTCGAACGTGAACGACTGCTTCCCGGAGTCGTAGTCGGCCGGGGAGGCCAGGTAGTCGCGTTCGTGTTCCGCCCGCCTCGTGCTGTTGCGGAGCACCGCGGGCGCGGCAGTGGGCCGGATGATCCGGATCATGAGCTCTTGGCGAGCTGCTTCGCGGCGAGGCGGACCGTGTTCGATGCCTCGATGTCCTCGGGGGTCTCACCGTACGGTACCGCCCCGATGACCTTGCTGAGCGCGGCGAGCCTCGTCTCGTCCTCTGCGGTCAGCTCGGACTTGCCAAGGAGGGTGTCACGCTCTTCGAGCGCGGCGTCGAGCTCGGCTGCGCGCGCGCTAGGGAGACCGAACAGCGCGCTCGTGAGGATCTGATCGACGCGCCACTTCTCCACGTTAGGCGGGTTGTTGTCGATGACCACGCGCCCATTCTCGCGGCGCAACACGACCACGTTCGCGTCCTTCGCGGACTGCACCATGAGCGGGCTATGGGCCGTCGCGATGAACTGAACGTTCGGGAAAATTTCCGACAGCGTGCTCATCAAGGAACGCTGCCATCGCGGGTGGAGGTGGAGGTCGATCTCGTCGACGAGGCACACCGCCGCGCCGGTGAGCGGATCGGCAAGGTTGGGGTAGCGGTTGAAGAGCCGGATCGCGAGGTCGACCATCCACGCTGTTGTCGTGCGATACCCGATGCTGAGCGCGGCATACGGCACCCAACCGTCAGGCGAATTTACCTCGACGGTCGGGGTGATCTCGCCCGCTCGGTCGACGATGCCCACGCGCACTCCGCTGATGTCGGGGAGCACCCGCGTCAAGATCGCTTCGACCCTCGCGAGCTGCGCCTTTGCTCGCTCTTGGTGCGGCGAGGGTTGATTGGCGCTCAGGCTCGCGTCGAGAAACCAGCGCTCGGGGTTTTGGAGGCTCTCGGCCTCGGAGAGCAGGACGGAGGCATCATTGATTCTCCCTGCCGCGTTGGAGACTGAAGTGCCGACCCGCCGCGATGCACCATACCCGTAGGTGGTCATCACCACGTGCTCCGGGAGCAGGGTGGTCCCGCTGCTCTCGACGGCAACTTTGCCATCGAACTCGATGACCGAGGTCGGCACCGAGGGGCTCGAGAGGCTGTCCGCGTGCTTGACCTGCATTTTGAAGGTCCAGCGGGCGCTGTCCGCGCGTCCGAAGGTGTAGAACGCGTTCGTGCTGCCGGAAGGGTGGAGCATCGCTGCGAAGTTCATGGCTGGACGCGCGTTGAGCCGTTCGGATCGAGCTGGGCGAAGCGCTTCGAGGAGCTCAAGCAGGGTGGTCTTTCCGACGCCGTTCTCCCCGAGGAGAAGTGTCCATCGGGCCGGCCCGCCGCGCTTGTCGCTGAGATCGAGCCAGTGGGCCCCCTCGAAACAGCGGACGTCACTGAGCTCGAGGCCGACGAAATAGACGTTCGGGTAAGCCGGCGCAGCAGCCGGCTTCTCGTTCGGGAGGGACACTGGCGCAGCGTACGGCAACTCACGCGGCAACCCCAGCTTCACGAGCTCGCGCAAGGCGCCGCGAGGTTCACGTCGCCTCGTCGTCTCCCCCCGCACGGCTCCTCGCCGACGCCCCCGCGCGCTTCGCCCGGACGGGGTGGCACGACGCGCACCTGCGCGTGGCCGCGTGGCCGTGCCAGGCGCGGAACGACTTCGCGGCGATGCCGTGCAGCTCGTCGAGGCGGACCTCGAGCTCGACCAGGCTCAGGAGCGGGGCCGCGAGCGCGCGAAGCTTGAGCAGCGTGGGCCAGTCACGAACGAGGATGAGGCGAACCTCGAACGCGTCGCTCCACTCGGCCAGGTACCGATAACCTCGCGGGTGCTCGCCCCGATACCACTCGACGAGCTCGCGATCGGCGAGGCCCATCGAGCCGGAGGGCGGGCCAGGGAATCTGAGGCGCGCTCGGTAGGCGGCGCCGCCTTCTCCGTC
>JAAFHV010000031.1 GCA_013297655.1 Myxococcales bacterium
GGGCGGCGATCGGCATTTCCTCGGCAACGGCGCCGACTTCTCCCGCGGCACGGCCGACCTCAACACCGACGGCGTGAGCTGGGTGTGGAGCGAAGGCGAAGGGCGCACCACCGGCGCCTTCCCCGTGGTCAAAATCGCCACCGCGCCCTTCACTCGCGATCCCTCCAAGGTTCAGAAGCGCATCGTTCGAACCGACCTCGGTAGCTCCGCCTTCGGAGCCACTCGATTCGCGGTTGGCCACGGATACGCTGGCCACATCTCCGGAGACCCGAGCGGCGACCGCGGCTCGATGATCGTGCGCCTCTCGGATGGGGAAGCGTGGCTCCTCCCGGGTGGCAATGGGTCGCCCGTCATCTTCCAGCACGTCCTCGCCTTCACCGCCGACGAGGTGTTCATCCGCGTCCGCGACGAGAACGGCACCAACCTGTATCGCGTGCGCCTCGACTCGCTCGGGGCCTTCGCACTGCCGCCGGCTCCGAATTGAGCTCGTCGGAATGAAACGGTGGCTCCCCGGGGCATTGGCAATCGCGCGCTCGCTCATGGCGCTTCGACCCTCGAGCGGGTGCTCGTGGGAACGCAGCACGCTCATGCCGTTTCACGCCTAACGGAGCGCACCTTCGGTCGATAAGCCGTACGAGGTATCATCCTCTATCGTCGTCTCCGCCCGCCTGACCCCATCGCCGCCCACCGCCCCACAAAGCCCATGTCCACCGAGCCCCTCGACCTCTTCCACCGCGCCCGCGCCCTCGCCCTCGCCGACGACTACGACACGCGCTGGGACTGCATCGTCGCGCTTCAGGGCATGGCATCGGAGCGCGTCTTCGAACAGGCCATCGCGTGGTGCACGAGCCCCGATCCTCTCGAGCGCGCGATCGCGGCCGACGTGCTCGCTGGGCTCGGTGAAGGCAACGCCACGCCTCTTGGCGACCGCGCCGCCCCGCACGTATCCCGTCTCCTGCGCGACTCCGACGCCAGCGTCCTGATGGCCGCGGCGAGGGCGCTGAGCTACATCGGAGTACGCGACGAGCTCGACGACTTGGTCGCGTTGGCGTCACACCCGGACCCGGACGTGCGTCGCGGCGTCGTGCTCGCGCTGAACCGAACCCACGTGCCGCTCGCCTTGGAAACGCTCGTCCGGTTGTCTGCAGACGAAGACGACGACGTGCGAGATTGGGCCACGTTCGGACTCGGCTCCCAGACCGACGCGGACACCCCAGCGCTTCGCGACGCGCTCGTCGCGCGCCTCGACGACTGGAGCTTCGACGTGCGTGGCGAAGCACTCGTCGGCCTCGCCCGCGTGCGCGATAGTCGCGTATATCCCTCGCTCCTCCGAGAGCTCCAGTCCGGCCACATCGGTTCGCTCGCCGTCGAAGCCGCGCGCGACTTTCCCTCGCCGCTGTTCCTCGAGAGCTTGGAGGCCATGCGCTCCTGGTGGGACGGAGACCACGCGCTCCTCGAAGCCGCCATCACTCGGTGCCGAGAAGCCGAGTCTGGAGTGCCTTTGGGGGAGAACGGCTGCGACTAGGGCGCCCTTGGCCTCGCGAATCTCGCCGGCGAAGTGCAGTCGTGCGCGCCTCCGAGTCCTGGGACGTTCTGCTCTGCGGCTCTGGCGCTCCTATCTCGAGAGACGCTTCACCTCGGTGGTTGACCATGCCTCGCACCGGCCGCCCGAGCCACGACGTACATCGCCGCCGAACGCTGAACCCCTGCCGCACGCGCTTCCCCCTCGCCTCAGTCGAGTTTCCGAAAATCGACCTCCCCCAAGCAACGAAGCTGAAGACGGCTCCGATATGGCGCCCATGAATTCCACCAAGCTTCGGCTCGCTCGTTTCTCCCCCCTCTCCGCCGACCGTTCTCGCTGCGTTCAAGCGTCGCCGACGGACTTTCGCGCGGTCCTCGACGGCAGCGGCAAGCTGGTGTGCAAGTGATCACCCGCCACCGACGCGCGCTCTGCCTCTTCGCCTCCGCCCTGGTCCTCGCCCTGCTCGTAGCCGGCTGCAGGCAGGAGCCCGCGTGGAACTGCGTAGACAACGAGTACCCGTTCGACCGCTTCGACTCCCCATCCGGCACCGAAGATCTCGTATTCGCGTGCAAGCCCAACCCAATCGGTGTCGGAATCCGCGCCGACGGCACGGTGGTGCTCCTCGAAGCACGCTCGACCAACTTCGTGCTCGACCCTTGGGCACGGCTATTGACCGACGGCGGGGCCCTCGCCGGAACATCCACGGTGGTGCCGCGTGCCGAGCTCGAGGCGCGGCGGGCCGAGGGCATCCACGAACCCACCATGCCGTGGCCGTGGGACCGAACGTTGCGCGAGAGCCTGGAGTGCTTCGAACGCGTAGGAACGGACACCCGAACCGTCGTGCCGCTCACGGCGAAAGGCCGTAAACCGAGCGCCGTCGGGCTTCGACTCGCCACTTGGATTCGAGCGCAGGGTGCTCGCGCGGCCGCTGGCGCGCGGTAGGAACAGCTTAACCGGCAGACGCGAGGCCAGCGAACCCGGAGCGCCCGCTCGAACAGGCGGCAGCTGTTTCTTCACGGTTCGTCGTCGCTCGGCCAGTCCTGCATAGGCGGCAACCGTCCCTCTGTGCCAAAGGCGAGAGCGGCGCTACCGGGCGCTCCCTACGCAGCGACGCTTTCGCCCAATGCTCCGTCGCTAATTCCCGTCCCCTTCCGCGCCGCCCTCCAGCCCGAGAAGAGCTCCAGTGCCTGCCCCGCGCTCGGAATCCCTAGGCCCGAAACGGGCTCGGAGACACGGAGAGAAGCTTCGAGCGCGACGAGCGCTTCCTCCGTCGCGGCGTCGAGCCGAGCGATCGCCGCGGGCGAGAGCGCGGTGCGGGCCCAGGCGTCGATGCGGGCAGAGAGAGCGGCGTGGCGAAGCTCGTCGTTCGTGATGGCGCCGAAAAAGGCGCGCAATTCGGCATTGGGCGCCGCGACCGATTGCCACATTCCAATGAGCACCCCAAACGTCTCGCGAACACAGCCCTCGACGGCATTTTCGATCGCGAGCGTCTCGAGGTCGCGGTGAGCCTGCGCGTGGAGCACCGGCGCCGGCGGGGTACCACCGTAGGTCGTCGCCAAAGACGATGCCATTTGCGCATGGCGAGCCTCGTCGCGCTTGGCGTCGCGGCACCCCTGAACAAGGCTCTTCGGCGCGCCGAGCGCACCGAGATCGCGCTCCAGAATCGCGAACGCGTCGACCGACGCCGCCTCGAAGAACGCCATTCGCGAGAGATACGAGCCAATGTCCCGAGCGTTCGGCGCCGCGCGGTCGTCCAGGCCGCTGTACCTTCGTCCGTCCACCGCGCACGGGAATGGCTCGCATGCGAGGGTGCTGCCCGTGCGCGTACAGCTCCGTACGCTCTCGCCGCAGAGCTCCCTGCACGTCTCCGACGACAGCGCACCGCCATCGCCGCAGGTCGACAAGTCGCCCGCGAGCGACACGGAGAAGGCCGCCTTCGACCCGCAGCCTCGTGGTGCGTCCGCCACGTCGAGCGCACGGCACGCGCCAGCGCTGTTGGCGTCGGCTCCAGCGTCGTCCGCGGTCGACTCCGCGGAGCTGCAAGCGATGACGAGCCCGAGCGGCATCGGCAACGCGATCGTGCCAATCACGATACGACGAAAGAGGCGACGAAGCGTCGTAGCGTGAAGGCTTTCTTTCATGGTGAATCCCAGTGCAAACCGCGAGCCACAGCACACCTTCGCCCTCGCGGGGCGTAGCGAACGATCGACCGCTGTGGCGACCGAGCCGCACATGGCACGAGGTGACACGGCTGGAAACCAGCGAACGCTGGAACCGTTGAAATACTAACGGCGGGGTCATCCTGCTCTTCGCGCGTTCGCTGATCCGTCATTGCTGCTGCACTCTTTTTGCGATTCGCTCGCGGGCTCGGCGGGTCCGCGATGGCGGTCTCGTGGCCCTGGCAGGTGCGCTCGGGCGCCTACGAGCGACCACGACCTCTGCACGTGAGGAGGGATTCGCGGAACGCGCCGGAGCGGATCAGCAGAACGAAGCTCGCCCACACGGCATCCGAGCGCGTGCTTCGGGCCAGGCGGCGCGGCGACCTTGCGCCAACGGTCGTCGCGGGGTCGTAGGCCGCGCCGTCGGGGAGGAAATCGCCGCGGAGTGAGGCGCATCGGAGTTGGCGCCGGAGTCGGTGTGCAACGGAAGGGACCCGTGCTGGACAGCGGAACCTCAGGCACTGGCAGCATTCGACGACCAAACGTAAACATCAGCCGTCCGCGAGGGTGCGCACTCGAGCAAGCACAACGAGCTGGCCCAGCTTGAACCGCGCGAGGTCGGCCGCGTTCTCGAGGTGAAAGGCATAGATGTCGAACCTCGGCGCGCCCGTCGCGTAGAGCGTGCGCGGCTGAGATAAGACGGGCTTGATCGGGTGCCCGTTGAGCGCGCTCTGCTCCACCTCGAAGCTCCCGCTGCCGAGCTCGCGACAGAGCACGTACCCTTCGCGCTTCCGACCCACGTGAACGATCTCGAACAGCACACCGGAGGGCTCCGTCACGAGCGCCTCCTCTTGAGCGAGCCGCTCTGCGTGGAACGCAGCTTCCACCATGCTCAGAACCTGTCGATAGAGGTGCGACCGGAGCATCACCGGATCGAGCCCCTCCGCGACAATCACCGCGTCGGTGAACGCTCGCGGCTCTACGGGCGGCTGCTCACAGATCGTTCGATACGGCTCTGGGCCCAAGCAAAAGCCGAGCTTGACGCAAAGCAGGTCGAGCAAGCGACGGATGGCTGTTTCCGAGAAAATCACGTTAGTCCCAACCCACGTAACCGGGATTCAGCCATCGCGGCTCGTCGGGTAGAATCCCACGATACGCGGCCCAGGTCGTTCGACATGCCATATTCACCGGTAGATCGACCGCCCAAGGGCCTCGGCGCTTTCGACGACCAACACGTCGCCAAACGACGCCTGCATATCCTCGGGCATCATCGCTACCGCAGCGCGTTCGGCGACCACGGCGCGAAGCGGGTCACTCGGAAAGTAGAACACCGAATCACCGCGCGAGAGCACGCCGAAGAGACCGTTCCATAGGCGTTCGAGTCCCGTCGGTCGGTTCACGGAGATGTGGACGACGCGACCGTCGTCGCCCTTCGAGAGGAAGAGCTCGCAGTCCTCGAGTGGCCAGCTCGTCTCGGAGTCCGCCGATCCAGGCTCGCTGAGGCCGAACAAGCGGCGCAGGTCTGCGGTCGGAATGCCCGGGGCGGCGATAGCGAGGTAGATGTCGAAGCTCATCGTGGTCGGGGGCGGCTCTGCGCTTCGCCAAGCCTACAGGCGCCCTTCGCCACGCGCCACACGCACGCTTCGCCGCCGTCTCGGGCTTGCTCCCTCACCGTCCCCGCTTCCCGCGACGTTCGCCACGTGGACGTCGCTTGGTGGCGTGGAGGCGATGCGATCTCGGCGCTGCCGTCGCCGCCGCTCCCGCTCCCGGCCGCGGCCCCTGAGAGTGCCTATCTGCGACATCGAATTACGGCTCGCACCTCCGATGGAACCGTGCAACCCTATCTCCCCCACGTGCTACTTCCCTCCACTCAATACGGGTCTCGTGCCTCGTTCGAGCAGAGCCTCGTGTACGCTTGTGAACATTGTGGGAAGCCGAAGCGTGCCATCGTTCGTGGTTACGGTTTCGGGTACGCGACCGTCCCGCTCGACATCGACGGAGGAAATGTGGGCGGAAGGCGACGGGCCGCTCATGGCGCGAGCTCGTCGGCCCAGTCGCAGCTCCAATGGGTCCTCGCCCTGACGAAGTGTCCGCGTTGCTCCCGCCCTAGCCTATGGGCCGAGGAAAAGGCCAACGAGGACGCGGCGCGGGCAAAAACACGCTACCGACTGATGGCCTGGGTGCCGCTCCTCACCGGGGCGGTCGTGGTCTTCATGGCCTCCATGTCGAACCTCTCGACGTCCGGAGATATCGGCTCACCGAGCACCCTCGCGACGATCGCCTTGGCGGCAGCGATCGTCGCGTTCGCGACCCTCGTCATCCCACACGGCGGCACGCCCGCGATCACCGCCGAGGTGCTCTTTTTCCCCGACGAGGGCGACGAGCCGGCGGCGGGCCAGGTGCGCGCAGAGCTCGCCGTGCGGCCCGGTTATGGCTCGGCATACGGGGCGGCCGCCCTCGGTTTCCTCGCCGTCATCGTGCTTTGCGGAGCGCTCGTCCTCGCGATCCGTCCGTGAATCCAATGGTCCCGCAGCGCATCACACGGCGCGCACCCGACCGTGAGATCTCACGAAGCGAAACGCGGAAACAAGACTGTATCCAAGAGTAAGGCTCTCCTTGCCTCGGAGCTATCGCGTGGCGACACTCCGCTCCACATCCCTTTACCGCAACACGAACGTACGCTACGTCGCCTCCACGATGAAAACGTATCTCCCGGAAGACCTCGCGGAGATCGCGAGAGGCACCCTCGCCCACTACGACGCAAACGCCGACTCCTTCTGGGAGGGCACGCGCGACCACGACGTGTCGCAGAACTACGCGGCGCTCCTCGGCGCGATCGAAGGCGCGCCTCCCTTCACCATCCTCGACTTCGGGTGCGGGCCGGGCCGCGATCTGGCCTTTTGGAAGGCACAGGGGCACGAAGCGGTGGGGCTCGAGGGGTCTCCGCGCTTCGTCGCGATGGCGCGCGCACACACCGGCTGCGAGGTGCTCGCGCAAGACTTCCTCGCCCTCGACTTGCCCCCCGAGCGTTTCGACGGCGTCTTCGCCAACGCGTCGCTCTTTCACGTCCCGCGGGCTGAGCTCCCACGTGTGCTCCGCCAGCTCCGCGCCACGCTCCGGCCACGGGGCGTCCTCTTCGCGTCGAACCCGCGCGGCAACGACGAAGAAGGGTGGAACGGCGCGCGCTTCGGCTCGTTCCACACCTGGGAGTCGTGGCGCGACGAGGTGACCGCCGCAGGTTTCGACGAGATTGACCATTATTATCGCCCGGCGGGAAAGCCTCGCGCGGAGCAGCCGTGGCTCGCGTCGGTCTGGCGCCGTCGCGACTGAACGGAGCGCCGTTCACCCGCCGCTACCCGCGACGTCCGCCTCGAGTGACGAACGCGGAGCGATGACCTCACACGGTCCGAACGGTGCCGCCGTCGATGACGAACTCGGCGCCGTGAATCGCCGCGGCGCGATCGGAGGCGAGGTAAGCGATGAGATCGGCCACCTCGGAGGGCTCGGCCGCACGCCCGATGGGGATTCCGCCAAGACCGTCGAGCACGAGCTTCCGCGCGTCTTCGATCGTGCCGCCATTGGCGGCCTGCAGACGCTCGAGGAAGTGCACCGTCGACTCGGTCATGATCCATCCGGGGGAAACGACGTTCACCCGCACGCCCTTCGGCCCCAGCTCCTTCGAGATGGACTTGCTGTAGGTCCTGAGCGCGGCTTTGGCGGCGGCGTAAGCGGTTGTCGACTCGGGCAGAGGCAGCACCGACTGAATCGAGGTCACGTGCACCACCGCGCCGCCGCCCCGCTCGATCATCTGTGGAATCAGGAGCCGATCGAGGCGCACCGTGGCGAGCAGGTTCAGGTTCAGCTCGGAGAGCCAGAGCTCGTCCGTCAGGGCGACGAAGCCTCCGCCCGGCGCGGTCGAGCCGCCGAGCACGTGGGCGAGAATGTCCACCCCGCCCAAACGTTCGATCGCCGCTTTGGCCACGATCTCCCCGCCCTCGGCCGTGGTCAGGTCCGCGCGCACGAACTCGACACCTTCGATCGGCTCCGGCGCTACACGGGCGGCCGTGATCACCCGCGCGCCGCCGGCGAGGAAGCGATCGACGGTGGCGCGGCCCGCCCCCTTGGTGCCAGCACTGACGAGCACGCGCTTTCCCGCGAACTCGGTCGGATCGATTTTGATGCTCATACCGTGACCTCCAAAGCTTCGATGACGCCATCTTCGAGCGTGAAACGGTAGGTGAAGCGGATCGGGCTGCCTTTGAAGTCGCCGTGGGCAGGGCCCTCGACCACGACCTGGCCGTCCTCGTGACGAACGGTGTCCGGGGTGAAGATCGCCTTGGCGGCGACCACCGCCTCCTCGAGCAACTTCCGCAGCTCGGCGTGGCCGGCGTGGCGGACTCCGTTGTCGAGGAAGACCGCGTCGGCGGCGAAGGGTGCGAGCATGCCGTCGACATCGAGCCGTGCGTTGGCCGCGACATAATCGGCGATGGGCTTGGGTAGCGTGAGCGCCATGAACATTCTCCTCTGCAGTTGGTGGCTTCGGAGACAGTAGCCCCGCAAAACATAATGAAAACATGCTTAATGGTGCATGGTATGTGTAGCCAAGCTACACAATGCGCGACGACCTCTCCGGGCTCCGGGCCTTCCTTTGTGTGGCCGAAAAGCGCAGCTTCAGGGCGGCGGCGGCCGAGCTGGGGGTCACGCCGTCGGCGGTGAGTCAGATCGTTCGTGCGCTCGAGGAGCGCGTCGGCGTGCGTCTGCTCCAACGAACCACGCGCAACGTCGGATTGACCGAGGCGGGCGAGCACTTCATCGCGCAGCTCAGGCCCGCGTTCGACGGCATCAACGTCGCGTTCGAGTCGCTCACGGCCATGAACGGCCGCCCGTCGGGTGTCTTGCGCCTCACCATGCTGCGAAGCGGCTACGCCGACGTCATCAAGCCAAAGCTCGCCGCCTTTCTCGCCGCGTACCCCGACATTCGAATCGACATCTCTCTCGAAGAGGCGCTCACGAACATCGTCGCGGAGGGCTTCGACGCGGGGATACGCCTCGGCCAAAGCCTCGATGTCGAGATGATTGCCGTGCGCGTCAGCCCGGACCAGCGCCTCGTCGTCGTCGGCTCACGCGATTACTTCGCGCGCCGAGGCAAGCCTACGCATCCACGCGAGCTCCACGCCCACGAGTGCATCGGTCTGCGCATGTCGACCGGCGCGGTCGCCCGCTGGAGGTTCCTCGAGAACGACAAGGAGCTCGAGCTCACCGTCGCCGGCCGCGTCGTGACCAACGACGGATCGGTGTTGGTCGACGCCGCCGTCGAGGGCGTCGGGCTCGCGTACGTCTTCGAAGACATGGTGAGCGCGCTCGTCTCCGAGAAGCGACTCGTGCGGGTGCTCGACAAGTTTTGCCCGCACATCCCGGGCTATTTTCTCTACTACCCGAGCCGGCTCAACCTCGCCCCTAAGCTGCAGGTGTTGATCGACTTTCTAAAAAAGGGTGGTGGGCGCGGCCGAAAGTAGCACCGGCTGCGAGGTGCTCGCCCAAGACTTCCTCGCCTCGACTTGGCACCCGGATCTTCGTGGAGACGGTGCTTGGGTTCTACCGCGAACGAGGTGGTGGGCCTCCACGCGGCCCGAGCGGAGCGGTGGTTGCGGTTCAGCGCACGTCTTCCGATCCGAAGCTGAACCCGCACGTACGCGGTGTTCCTCGACGGCGCCTATCGGGACAAGGGCAACGAGCTCGACTTCCACCTTCGTGCCTTCGTGGGCTCGATTAGAGATTGCCCGGCAAAAAGTACTTTCGATACCGGGCGACGGTCGGTCCCGCGACCATGAAGAGCCCATCGCCGCGATAGTGGATTGTCTTCGGAAACTTGGGGGCCTTCGCGACGTTGGCGGCGACGACCTCGAAGACGAAGAGGCTGTACTTCCGGATCAGGCTCGTATCGACGAGGCGGCAATCGAAGCTCGCGTGGCACTCCGCGATACGCGGAGCGGAGACATGCTCGCCGAACACCGCGGTCAGCCCGAGCTCGGCAAACTTGTCCACGTCGCGCCCGGAGCAGTTGCCAATCCTCACGACCGTGCTCGCCATCGCGACGGTGGGGAGATTGATCACGCACTCTTTGCTCTTCCGGATCATCTCGTAGCTATGATTTCGATCCCACACGAAACAGCCCACGAGCGAGGGCTCTTGGCCCATGATCATGTGCCAGCCCGCGGTCATCACGTTGAGCTTGCCCTCGTGAGCAGAGCTCAGCAGCACGATCGGACCCGGCTCGAGGAACCTCCGCACGTCCGCGACGGGGAACGGCTTTTTCGCTGATATCTTCATCGCGCGAACATACACGTCGCGCGGCGAGTCACGTCGCGCGCGCTCGTTTGCTAACGATCGACGGGGGGGACGACGGGGTCGAATCGAAGCGAGACCGAGCCCGCGGCATCGTCGAGGTCGTAACGAATCGTGCCCGCCGCCGAGCTCGTAGCGGGGATGGAGCGCGAGCGCGCCTCGGAACGCGCGACTTTGCGCGAGCTCGCGCGTGGCCACCGCGAGTCGGTCACCGAGGTCCTCCGCGAAGAGGGGCAGATCGTAGGGCTCGACCGCGATCGACAAGAGCTCGAGCCCTCCGCGTGCCGCCCACGCCGCGGTTCGTGAGCGCCACTTGCGCCTCGCCGCGCCATCAATCGGTAACCCTGCTTCCGATGCACACGCAGGAGACGCGCCGTCGCGCCGTAACGAGGAGAGAGGACGGTGGCACGGTCGCGCGCAGGTACCATCGACGAGGCGCCCACGACGGTCCTGCGCCCGCCACGGCTCTCCTCCGCGCCCCTCAATCCCTCCCCGCGTCCGCCACCTCGTCCCCCACGCCATTCACCGGCATCGCCACGAAATGCCGCCCCGCCGGCGGGCCGACGAGGAACAACAAAAACGGGCTCTTCGTGCGGTAAAACGCGTCGATTGGCACTCGCGGCTCGGAGTGCTGGTGAATCTCCTCCAGCGTCTCGCGGTGCCCTCCCGCGCTCAACGAAGCAAACCTGTAATCTGCAGGCAACGGATACGACGTGGCAGGCACGTTCGCGAACTGGGGCACCGCTTCGTCGAGCTCGTAGCTGGCGCGCGAGTCGCGGCCGGTGAAATCGCGAAAGTCGAAGTCTACGTGATTCACACACCCCGGCTCTATGGCGCGACCCTCCTCGAGCTCGATCCGCGGGCCCGCCGCGCCGTCGTCGCGCAAAACGGCGATCGTGCCAGCCTTCGCGAACCCGCTCGCAGCGCCCCCGTCCGCCACGCCGAGCACCGGTACACGCAGCACGTCGGCAGCAGCAAAACAGTCGCCCGCAGGCGCGCTCCCACACGCGAGCTGACGACAGCTCGCCGTCGCGATCGTGGGGTTGTCCTTCGCGTTCTGCCCAATCTTCAAGACGAGCACATGGCTGCCCGCGAGCACGTTCGTCGGCGCGATGCGCACCGCCGACGCGACGTCGACCCCCGCCAGGTTGGAGCGCGGCATGATGCTCGTCGGCACCGGCGGCTCGAAGCTGCGGCTCGATCCGTCGTCCGCAGCAGGACAAAGCCGCACCGCGCCGAGACTCGCGCTCGCGTTCACGAGCACCACCGCAGGACGCACGTCCGGCGCCGGCTTGCGAGCACAAGGCTCCATCGGCGCCGAGCCGTCGGCGTAAGGCGCGACCCCCGTCACGATGGGCGTCGCATCCGCTTCTCGATTGTCGACCGCAGGCGGACCAATCGAGCCGCTCATGTTCGAGCACGCGGCGACCACGAGCGGGACGAGACATGCGGAACAAGCGAGCCACGATGCGCGCATGACGAGCCTTTCGGACGAGGGGTCCGTTCATTGTTGCACGCTTCACGCAGCACTTTCCCGTGTTCTCAGGGGCGCTTGCTAAACGGCACGAACGACACGAAGCGCGGCGCTGCGAAGCGCTCGCGAGACGAGACGAGACCAGACCAGACCAGACCAGACCAGACCAGACGCCTGCCGCTACCTCGCGTCGGTGCCCGCGTCGGTCGCGTTCGGATCTCGCTCGTCGGCCGGGCTCGTGAACGGCACCGCGACCAGCTTCAGCCTGCGCGCGTCGTCCGCCGGGGCAGCCTCGTTGCCGAGGAGAAAGAGACCCATCACCGAGCGCGTCGCGTAAAACGCCGAGATGTCCGTCGCCGGCTCCGACACGCGGTGAACCTCGGCGAGAGACACCGTCAATCCACCCACCGTGAACGAGCTCGAGTCGAACGAAGACGACGCATAAGGCAGCCTGACGAGCGTGTTCTTCGCCACGCCTAGTGAGCCGGCGTCGCCCCCGCCGTCGCCGAGCCCCCCGTCGCCGAGCCCCCCGTCGCCTGCCCCCGTCGCGAAGCCCGTGTCGTAGGTGAGGTTCGCGGACGAGGTCGAGAAGTTGTCGTACGCGAGGGTGAGCTCGTTCGCCCGCGACGGCACGACACCCGGCATGTCGAGCACGTCGAACACGAGGCCCTGGCCTTGGTCGCGCAGCACGAGAACATGACCGGCGCTGAACGCTCCCGCGAACGGAGCACCATTTTTTACCGTAGAGACGCGCCGCACGCGGTCTTTGCCAAAGCAGTTGCCGCCACCCGTGCAGGCGAGCTCGCGGCAAGAGCCGGTCAAGATCGAGGGGTTGTCCTTCGACCCCTGGTCGATCGCGAGGACGAGCACCGAAGAGGCGCCCGCGACTTGGCTCGCCGCGCTCGGATCGAGGCGCACCGCGCCGTTCACGTCGACGCCGGGCAGGCTGGAGCTAGGCATGCGCGTGAGCGGAAACGGCTTCTCGAACGACGCGCTCGTGAGCTCCGCGCTCGTGGGATCGCCGTCGTTGCAGATGCGAAACGCAGGGAACGTTCGGCTCGCGTTCACGATGACCAGCGCGCTACCACGCACGTCGTCGCTCGGAGGAAGACCAATCGCGCCAGCGTCGGCCTTGGGCTCGGGGCTAGGAGCCGCGCGCCCCGAGTCGCTCGTGGTGCCGGGCGCACTCTCGAAGCTGGTCGAATCGCTCGTCGCGCTGCAGGCGAGCGCGGACACGAGCAAGCTCGACGTGAGGAGCGCGAGAGGCCCGATGCTGCGGATGGTGATGCTCATGAGTTGGCCCTTCGTACCGGACGATAGCGTCTCGTGGTCAGTCTGCGGAAGCGTCGGCGGCGCCACCATCGGGCTTGACCGTAGGCGACACCGGCACCGCCAAGAAGCGCAAGCCGCGCCCGACCCCGCCGTCTCCCGCGTCTGCGCCGGCGCCGCTGAGGCCCACCAAGATGAGCGCGAACGAGCCGGGCGAAGCGTAGAAGCTGTCGATCGCGGCGCGCGGGTTCGAGGCTTGGTGGATGTCGATCAGCGACGCGGTGGTCTGCCCAGCGGTGAAGCGCGAGCCCGCGTAGTCGCCCGCGACGGTGAGCAGCGTCGAAGTCTCCTCGCTGATGGGGACCGCCCCCCCGTCGCCGCGCCGAAACGTCACGTTCCCCTTGTATTCCGAGATGTTACGATACTCGACGCGCAGGGTCCCGTCGCTCACGCTGGGCGTGTTCGCGATCGGGATCACCTCGAAGTGGAGGTCGCCGGGCACGTCTTCGCGAAGCGCGAGGATCTTGCCCGTGCTCGCGAAGGCGCCGAACGCGGGGGTTCCGTTCGTGTTGCGCACGGGCACCGACTCGATCTTGCCCGCGCCGATGCAGCCGGTGCCGGTCGTGCACGAGAGCGTGCGGCAGTTGCCGTTGACGAGCGACTCGTAGCCCTTGGTTTGCTCGTCGACGCGGAGCACGAGCACACGATCCTGGCCCGTGTAATCGGCCTGCGGCTCGATCTGCGCGGCGCCGTTGACGTCGACCCCCGCGAGGCTCGACTGCGGCATCAGCGTGGTGGGCTGCGGCGCCCCATAGCTCTGGCTCGAGGTGCCGTCGGTGGTGGGGCACACCCGAAACGCAGGGAACGTACGCGTCGCGTTTACGAGGAGCAGGCCCGAAGCGAGCCCGCGCGCTTCGCCGTTCGGCGCCGTGGGCACGAGGTCCGACGGGCGCCCGCCATCTGCAGTCGCGCCGGAGCCGGCACCATCCTGGGACCCC
Source organism: Myxococcales bacterium (assembly GCA_013297655.1). GTDB lineage: Bacteria > Myxococcota_A > Polyangia > Polyangiales > Polyangiaceae > JAAFHV01. The sequence goes on from JAAFHV010000031.1 coordinate 13,768, forward strand.
GTCGTCTCCGGATCGCTGAACGAATCGCTTAGCCCCTGCGAGCTCACCCCGCAGTGAACCGACGCGAGCGCCGCCACGAGGCCCGAAGCGACGAAGACGAGGCGAAACGAAGACGACGTGGAGAGGTTCATGGTGCTCCTGCGCGCCAGCGGCGCTCGAATCTTCCTTAAGCATGCTCCATGCCGCCGACCCGTGAGGAGAAACCTGCGGGATCTCCCCTCCCCGGGCCGCCTTTGCCCCAGGGCGACAGGCTGATCCGACCTTTCGGTGTGCCAATTGGCACAGCCTCTCGATCTCTCGGCGGAGACGCGCTACGCCCGGGCAAAGAAGTTGCACCCGTTGGATGGGTCACGCATTCTCTCAAGAGACTCCGAGGCCCCCCTTTGCAGCCCGAAGCCGGCATGATGGTCACCCCGAACGTTCGGCTCACCCGCCCTCTCAACGAGGGTGGGATGGGAGCGGTGTGGGTCGCCGATCACCTCGCGTTGCGTACGCAGGTCGTCGTGAAGTTCATCACCGGCGACCTCGTGAAGAACCCGGACGCCCTCGCGCGCTTCGAACGTGAAGCGGCCGCGGCCTCGCAAGTGAAGAGCCCCCACGTCGTCCAGACCTTCGACCACGGCTTCACCGGCGACGGCATCCCGTACATCGTGATGGAGCTGCTCGAAGGCGACGAGCTCGGCGACTACCTCGAGAAGCACGGCACGATGGCGCCGGCACAAGTGGTCTCCCTCGTTTCGCAGCTCGGGCGCGCCCTCGACAAGGCCCACGCGAAGGGGATCGTTCACCGCGATATCAAGCCGAACAACATCTTCCTCACCGAGGGAGAAGGCGGCGAGTTCTTCGTCAAGCTCCTTGACTTCGGCATCGCCAAAGGTGTCGACATGCCGCGCATCGACAGCGCGACCCGCACCGGCGCGGTCATGGGGTCGCCCTTCTATATGAGCCCGGAGCAAATCGTCGGCGCGAAGGAGATAGGCCCGCGCTCGGATCTTTGGGCGGTCGGCGTGGTCGCGTTCGAGGCCCTCACCGGCTCGCGGCCGTTCGAGGCGGAGACCATGGGCGCGCTCGCGATCCAGATCCACGGGGGCGTGCTCCCGAAGCCCTCGTCGAAGCTCACGTCGCTCCCGGAGGCGGTCGACACCTGGTTCGAACGAGCCTGCGCGCGCGAGCCGGCGGCCCGCTTCGGCACCGCGCGTGAGCTCTCGGACGCCCTCGGTCGTGCGCTCGCGGTGGCTTCGACGATGCCGCCCACGTCGTCCACCGGGCCGCGCAAGGTGCCGCTCTCGAGCAACGAGATGCTCGCGAAGACCACCGAGGCACCGCCGCCTTCGTTCGGACCGGGGATGCCGTCCACCTCCGCCGCGGCCACCTCGGCGTCCTCCGAGAACGAGAGCTCCACCCACGGGATGGCGTCGACCACGTCGGTCTCGCCGCAAAAATCGAAGACCGGCGCCTACGTTGGTCTCGGCGTCGCGGCGGTCGTCGCGGTCGCGATCGCGTTCTTCGCGTTCGGCCGCGGCGGCACGAGCACCACGACCACCCCTCCCGCGCCCACCACCGCGCCTTCTGGCACCACCGCTCCCGCGCCCTCCACCGCCGCGCACCCGACCACGACGGCTCCCGAGTCGAGCGCGGTGGGCCTCGTCCCCCTCCCCACGTCGCATCCCTCGGTCGCCCCCGCGAGCAGCGGTCACGGTCCGAAGAACGTCGCGGGCACGACGGGGACGGGCAAGTCGCACACCACGCCCACGCCTTCCGCGAGCACCGCACCCGTAACGCCTCATCCTAGTGCCACTTCCAATGACCCGATTTATTAGACGTGCGCGGGGGGCTGCGTTCGCGCTCGTCCTCCTCGGCTCCGTAGCCTCTTTTCCTCGGGTCGCCGCCGCTCAAAACGCGGGCAGCGCCGCCGATCTCGAGTCGGCGCGCGAGCTCATCGTGAAGGGCCGCGAGCTCCGCGACAAAGGGGACCTCCCCGCCGCGCTCGAGAAGTTCCGCTCCGCCCACGCGCTCGCGCACACCCCGGTCACCGGGATCGAGCTCGCGCGCACCCACGTCGCGCTCAAGCAGCCCCTCGAGGCGCGCGACGTGTGCTTGGGCATCGGACGCATGCCGGTCACCCGCGAGGAGACCGCGCGCTCACGAGAAGCGCGCGACGAGGCGAACAAGATCGCCGACGAAATGAAGAACAAGATCGCAACGTTATCCGTAAAGGTAACCGCACCGAAGGACCGCACCGTCACGGTGAAGGTCGACGGCGTCGAGGTACCTTCGGCCGCGCTCGAGAGCCGCAAGGTGAACCCTGGCAAGCACGTGGTCACGGCGCGCGTGGACGACGGCCCCGAGAGCACGCTCACCGCGGAGGTCGCCGAGGGCGAGACCCGCGGCGTAGCGCTCGAGCCGAAGGTGCCGGCGGTGGTGAAGCACGTCGACGGGCCCGGCATTTTCTCCAAGCCAGACGAGTACGTCGAGGAGAAGCACATGTCGCCGCTCGTCCCGGTCGGCTTCGTGGTCGCGGGCGTAGGCGCGGTCGTGGGGTCCGTCACCGGCATCGTCGCGATCAGCAAGAACAGCACGATCGAGTGCACCGAGTGCAGCGGGGTCGCCGGCGACAAGCTGAGCACCGCGAAGATGTTCGCCGACGTGAGCACCGTCTCGTTCGCGATCGCGGGGGTCGGCGCGGCGGTGGGCATCGTGGGCTTGCTCACGCCGAGCACGGTGCGTGTTCGGCGCGGCAGCTTGACGGTCACGCCGTATGTCGCGGGAACGGGGGCGGGGCTACATGGCACTTTCTAATCGGCCGCGGGTGAAGTGGCTCGCGATGGCAGGCGTGGGGAGCCTGCTCGGGTTGTTCGCGTGTCAGCAGCTCTTGGGCCTCGACGACCGCAAGGTCTGCACCGAGCTCGAGCCGTGCGACGCGAGCGTCGATGCCGAGCCGCCGATCGACGGCGACGTGCTCGACGGGGGGCGCGACGGGCAGGTCGACGCGACCGTCGACGCCGCAGAAGCGGGGCCCGTGTTTCCGCAGGGGTCGTCGGGCTCGGACTGGATCACGTTCCCGATGCCCTTCCCGGACCGCGGCCTGGTCGACGCGGCGGCGTTCGGGGGTGGCTCGCCGCTCAGGTTCTCCTCGAACCCCGCGAATCGTCAGATTCTGCAGCCCACCGACGCGGGCGCTCCGGCGGTGCTCGATACGATCACGACGCGCACGTGGTTCGTGATGTCGATCGCGCGCTCGACCAACGAGTTCGCGAGGGCGCTCTCGGAGTGCGAGCGCGACAAGGGCCGCGTCCCGACCCGCATCGAGCTCGTGAGCCTGCTCGACACCTCCCCCGCGGTCGACGCCGGCGGAAGCGACGCGGGCGTCGTGATGATTCGGCCCGAGGTGGTGGGCACCTCCGGTCTCCCGACCGCCTATTGGAGCTCCACCGCGGTGCAGCTCCCGAATCGCTCGTTCGCGTTCTGGATCTTCGATTTTGCGCAGGGAAAGACGTTCCTCGCGGAGGACCGCGGCGCCACGTCCTACGGGGTCATATGCGTGCTCAAGTGAAGCTCTTGCGAAGGCTCGTCGTCGTGGGCGTCGCGCTCTTGGTCCCCGCGCTCGGGCTCGCCGACGCGCCGGCGAAACAATACAAGCCGTACCTCTCGAACGATCCGTTCGTGCAAGACGACTTCACCGGCCTCCAGTGGGAGCGCGACTCGAGCCCCGCGAAGGCGATCTTCGCCGCGTCGGCCTGCAGCACGCGCAACCCGCGGTTGAACGCGAACTTCCGTTTGCCCACCCTGCGCGAGCTCGCGACCTTGCTCGACAACCAACCTCGCAAGACGATCTACGAAGGGGCGCCGAAGGACCTCCACGTCGACCAGAGCGCCTTCCCGCGGTCGAACCCAGACGTCTACTGGACGCTCACGCAGGCCCCGAGCGGCGACGTGTTCGTGATCGACTTTTCGTCTGGCGAGATCGGCACGATGGCGCCCACCGCGACCGCTTTCGTACGCTGCGTGAACCCCACCTAGGAGGCAGGACGCTTTTCGCCAATACCTTCGCCTGGGCGTTGTCCCTCGTCAGGGACTTCCAAGGGTCGTCGGCCGTGCTCACCGACAGGAGTCGGCTCCGCGCGGCCTCCTAGCCCAGGCTCGGTCTCGACGAAAATCGTCCTACCTCCTCCTCGTTGGCTCGGCGTCGCGGCCGAAGTCGCGACGGGGCAGAAGGGGAGTGTTCTGCGGATGCGAAATCCTTGGGAGCCCGGATCGGGGTGATTTTGCGGTCGCGAGGGCTGCGCTGGGTGCTCGCGGGGTGGGGGTGAGCTGCGTAGGTTGCTCTGCATCGCCACACGGGAAAAGCCGTGGTACATCGCGCCGCATGAGCCACCCCTTGGTCGTCACGCTCGATCGGCGCAGCGCCCCGCGGACTATTTTTTCGGGCGATCGCCTCGTCGAGGTCGACATGCCAGCCGGCACGCGGGTCATTTACCCGAAGCCTCCCCTCGCTGGCCTGAAGGACGTGGACGCCGCCATCCGCTACGCGATCAACCACCCGTACAACTCGGATCCGCTCCACGCGAAGCTTCGCCCGGGGATGAAGGTCGTCATCGCGATCGACGACATCTCCCTGCCGCTCCCGCCGATGCGCAAGCCAGACGTGCGCGAGCGCGTGCTCACGGTGGTGCTCGATCTCCTCGCCGACCACGGCGTGGAGGACATCGAGATGATCATCGCGACGAGCGTGCACCGCCGCATGACCGGCCCCGAGATTCGCCACGTGGTCGGCGACAAGATCTTCAATGCCTACTACCCGGACCGCCTCTACAACCACGACGCGGAAGATCCGAAGGGCATGGTCGAGCTCGGGACGACGGAGCTCGGTGAGATCGTGGAGCTCAACCGCAAAGCGGTGGAGAGCGATCTTCTCATCTACGTGAACTTGAACCTCGTCCCGATGGACGGCGGGCACAAGTCGGTCGCGGTGGGCCTCTGCGGGTACAAGAGCCTGCGCGCGCACCACAACCCGAAGACGATGCGCAACTGCCACTCGTACATGGACCCCTCTTCGTCCGCGCTCGCGACGAGCGTGGAGCGCATGGGCCGCTTGGCGAACAAGAAGCTCAACGTGTTTACGATCGAGACCACGATCAACAACCGCATGTTCGATCGTCCGCTCGAGTTCCTCGCCAAGAACGAGGACGACCTCACGGTGAGCGAGCGCGCCGCGCTGAAGGCCCTCACGTTCACCCTCTCGCGCGTGCCGCAGCCGGCGCGGGAAGCTATTTTTCAGCGGGTCCCGAGCCCCTACGAAGTGACCGGCGTGTTCGCGGGGGAGACCGAAGCGACCCACGAGCACACCCTCGCGAAGGCCTACGAGCAATACCTCGTGCCGATCAAGGGCCAGGCCGACATCCTCGTGACGGGCATTCCGTACATCAGCCCGTACAACGTGAACTCGTTCCTGAACCCGCTCCTCGTGCAGGTGATGGCGCAGGGGTACCTGTTCAATCTCTACAAGGGTGTTCCGCTCGTGAAAAAGGGCGGCACGATGATCATCACCCACCCGTGCACCGACCAATTCGACAAGGAGCACCACGCTCCGTACATCGAGTTCGTGCACAACCTGCTCCCGGAAACGCGCGACGCGATGGAGCTCCACAAGCGCTACGAGCAAAAGTTCGCGCAGAACCCGGCGTACATCCAGATGTACCGAACCGGCCACGCCTACCACCCGACGCATCCGTTTTTCATGTGGTACTGGGGCGAGGCGGGTCGTCAGCACCTCGGGCGCGTCATCGTCGTCGGCGCCGACAACGAGTACATCCCCAAGCTGCTCGGCTACGAGACGGCCAAGTCGATGGCCGAAGCGCTCGAGATGGCAAAAGACACCGCCGGTCCGTCGCCGGAGATCACCATGCTCCACTCGCCCCCGATCATGATGGCGAGCTGCACGGCCTGACCCGAGACGCACCGCGTCCGATTGCCGTAAAGGCGTCGCGAGCCATGGGGCCCGCGGCGCCTTTTCTCGTGTAAGGTCTCACCATGGCGAAGGCGCAAAGCACGAAGTCCACGAAGAAGACCACGACCCCCAGCGCCACGAAGAAGGCTGCCCCGAAGAAGGCCGCAGCTCCCGCCACGAAGAAGAGCAGCGCCCCGGTGAAGAAGGCTGCTCCCGTGAAGGCCGCGAAGGCTCCCGCAAAAGCTGCTCCCGCGAAGGCTCCCGCGAAAGCCGCAAAAGCCGCTCCCGCGAAGGCTCCCGCAAAAGCCGCAAAAGCTGCTCCCGCGAAGGCTCCCGCAAAAGCCGCAAAAGCTGCCCCCGCGAAGCCCACGAAGGCTCTCGCGAAAGCCGCGAAAGCTGCCCCCGCGAAGCCCACGAAGGCTCCCGCGAAAGCCGCAAAAGCTGCTCCCGCGAAGCCCACGAAGGCTCTCGCGAAAGCCGCAAAAGCTGCCCCCGCGAAGCCCGTGGCCAAAAAGCCCGCGGCGAAGGCCCCCGCGAAGAAGACCACGAGCAAAGGCGGCAAAGCCGCGGCGGTCGTGAAGAGCGCGCTCGGGGCGGTCGCGAACGAGGTCCGCGCGCTCATCGCCGGCACCGTCGCAGACGAGATTCACCAAAAGGCAGTCGAGCTCTTCTCGTCGATCACCGCGGGCACCAAGGGCGAGGCGCACCTCGGCCTCGTCGCGGTCGCGTTCCGTCGCGCGGGCGAGCTCGGGCACGCCGAAGCTTGGGTCGATTTCGGGCGCTGCCTCGATCACGGCTGGGGCGTCGAGCTCGATCACGACGCGGCGATCGCGGCCTACACGCAAGCGGCCAAGCTCGGCTCGGACCAAGGCGCGTACGCCCTCGCGATGAACGCGTATTGGAACGACGAAGACTTCACCGCCGCACAAAAATGGGCAAAGCAGGCCCTCAAGGGCGACGACCCGGTCGGCGCGGTTCGTTACCTGCTCGGCCTCATGGCCTTCCACGGACGGGGCACCAAGAAGGACGCCGCGAAGAGCCACGCGCTGCACGAGCAAGCGGCCCAAGCTGGCGACGCGGACGCGATGTTCGAGCTCTTCGCCCTCGCCTCCACCGGCCAAGGCACGAAGAAGGACGAGCCGCGCGCGGTGGTGTGGCTCATGGAAGCGGCGAAGCGCAACCACCCCCGCGCGCTCTACAACTTGGGCGCCTTCCACGCGATGGGCACCTTCGGCTTCGCGCAAGACTACGAGGCCTCCGCGCGCTTCTACGAAGCCGCGAGCGAGTGCGGACACGGCCGCGCGAGCGCCACGTTGGGCACGATGTACCTCGGCGGCCAAGGCGTGAAGAAGAGCGAAAAGAAGGCGAAAGAGTTCTTCTCGCGAGCCGAGGCGCAGGGCTTCGACGTCCGAGAGTTCCTCGAGCAACTGGGCTGATCGCGAGCTCCCTCCGCGCTCGCCTCTCCGCGCGCGGCGATCGGCGTGGGTAGTCCTCCCACGCGAAGACAAGCGCTGGAGCGCCCGCGCTTGACAATGGTTGCCTCTAGAGGAAACTATTTCCTCATCATGAAAGCACCTCCCAAAGGCTGGCCCCGCCTCACCCTCAGTCTTTTCTATCGAGACGCCAGCGCCGCCATCGACTGGCTCGTCACTGCGTTCGGCTTCGAGGTTCGCCTCAAGGTCGAGGGCGAGGGCGGCAAAATCGAATACAGCGAGCTCGTCTTCGGCGACGCCGTGGTCTCCTGCGGCGAAGAGAGCGGCCAAATCGCGAAGGGCCGCACGATGCGCAGCCCGAAGTCCACGGGCGGCATGGTCACCAGCGCGCCCTGCATCTTCGTCGACGACGCTGACGCACATTGCGCCCGGGCACGCGCGGCGGGCGCCAAGATCACCTACGAGCCGACCACCACCGATTACGGGGACGAGTACTGGTCCGATCGCAGCTACGGCGTCGAAGACCTCGAAGGCCACCAGTGGTGGTTCATGCAGCGCATCCGAAGCTAATGTCGCTCGACGCCACATTCACCGCGCTCGCCGACCCCACCCGCCGCGGCGTCGTCGCGCTCCTACGCGCCCGGCCCTACCGCGCGGGCGAGCTCGCCGACAAGCTCGGCACCAGCGCGCCGGCGATGAGCAAGCACCTCCGCGTTCTCCGCACGAGCGGCCTCGTCGAGCACGCTTCGGACGGCGACGACGCGCGCGCCAAAATCTTCTCCCTCCGCCAAAAGCCCTTCCGCGAGCTCCGCGACTGGCTCGAGCAAGTCGAACGCTTCTGGGAAAACCAGCTCGACGCCTTCGCAGCCCACGCCGAGCGCACCCGCGGAAAGAAGACGTCGCGATGACCATCGCGGGCGACAAAGTACGCGTGCAGACCTTCGTCCGTGTCCCGGTGGCCGAAGCGTTCGACGTGTTCACCCTCGAGCTCGACGCGTGGTGGGGGCGCGGCAAGGCGTACCGAATCGGCGGCAAGCACGTCGGCCCCATGCAGCTCGAGCCCCGCCTCGGCGGGCGCGTGACGCAGAGCTACGGCGAGACCGGCGAGGCCGTGCACGAGATCGGCACGATCACGATCTGGGAGCCCCCCGTCCACTTCGCGTTCCGCTGGCGCGGCATCAACTTCGAGCACACCGATCCGGACACCACGGTCGAAGTGTGGTTCGAGGCGAGCGGCGAGGGCACGCGGGTCACCCTCGAGCACCGCGGCTTCGCGGCGCTGCGTCCCGATCATCCCGTGCGCCACGGCAAGCCGGTCGTCGAGTTCATCGGCGACATGGCGATGTGGTGGGGCTCGCTCGCCACGTCGATGCGCCAATACGCAGAAGACAAGGAGGCTCGATGAGAGCGCAGCCGCTCATTTACGTGAAGGACGTGCCGAAGAGCAGCCGCTGGTACTGCACCTTGCTCGGCGCCGCGAGCGGCCACGGGGGCGAAGAATACGAGCGCATCGTCGATCCGAAGCGCCACGACGCGAACGACCCGTACAGCACGAAGCACCTCGTGCTCCAGCTCCACTCGTGGAAAGAAGACCACCACCACGGCACCCCGGGGGACGCGAAAGCGAAGGTGGGCAATGGTCTCTTGCTGTGGTTCGTGGTCGACGATTTCGACGCCGCGGCGAAGCGCGCGAAGACCATGAAAGCGACCATCGTGACCGACGTGCACGAGAACCCCAACGCGAAGCAGCGCGAGATTTGGCTCGAGGACCCCGACGGCTACGTCGTGGTCCTCGCGAGCGAGCCGAACCTGAAGTCGCGGCAGTGCACGCGCGTCGGAGCGCGTTCGCGGGGCCATTTTGCTACTCTCCGCCCGTGCCCGCTCCGACGATTCGTGTCTGCTTCGTGTGCACCGGAAACATCTGCCGCTCGCCCACGGCGGAGGGCATCTTCAAGCGGCTCGTCGCCGACGCGGGGCTCGCGCACACCTTCCACGTCGAGAGCGCGGGCATCGACTCGTATCACGTCGGCGAGCGACCCGACCCACGCACCCTCCGCGCGGCCGAGGCGCGGGGGTACCGCCTCGATGGCCGCGCCCAACAATGGAAGGTGCGCGACTTCGACCGGTTCGACTACGTCGTCGCGATGGACCGAACGCACGTCGGCTCGCTCGGTCGGCTCGCCACGAGCGAAGCAACGAGAGCGAAGATCTCGCTCGCGCGCGATCACGTCGCCGAAGGGCCACGCGACCTCGACGTGCCCGATCCGTACTACGGCGAGCGCGAGGGCTTCGACGAGTGCGTCGACATCTGCCTCGCGGCCTGCACCGCGCTCCTCGCCCGTATTCGAAAAGACCACGCGTTGTGACCTTCGCCGACGAGCTCGAACGCGCGCTCGGGTCGCGCCCGCGAGACCCTTCCTCGCCGAGCGCCGGCGTGGTGGAGCTCCGCGACGGACGCCGCGTCTTCGTGAAGGCCCCGCGCGACTCACGCGCGCACGCGATGGTCGCCGCGGAGGAGCACGGGCTCGAATTCCTCCGCGGCCATAGCGAGCTGCGAGTCCCCGACGTGCTCGCGCGCGGCACCGATTTCCTCGTGCTCGAGGCGCTCGATCTTCGACCGCTCGAGGGCCCTTCTGCCGAGCGCTTCGGCCACGCCCTCGCCGAGCTGCACCGAAGCGGCGCCCCGTCGTTCGGACTCGATCGCGACAATTTCATCGGCCTCACCGAGCAGCGCAACGAGCCCCATGCGCGCTGGGCCGACTTCTACCGCGACGAGCGCATCCTCGCCGTCGCCGCGCGCGCCAACCTCGAGCGCAGCACACGCGCCCTCGTCGATGCAGTCGCGAACAAGATGGACGTTCTCGTCGGCGACGAGGAGCCCCCCGCGCGTCTTCACGGCGATCTCTGGTCCGGCAACGCCTGCGCCGACGCGAGAGGGGTCCCGTGTGTGTTCGATCCTGCCGTCTCGGGAGGCTCCCGCGAGCTCGACCTCGCGATGATGCGTCTCTTCGGAGGCTTTCCGCGCCGCACCTTCGACGCCTACGAAGAGAGCTTCCAGCTCTTACCCGGCCACGCCGATCGCGGCGCGCTCTATCAGCTCTATTTCTTGCTCGTCCACGTCGCGATCTTCGGAGAAGGCTACCAAGCCCAAACCGACCGCTGTTTGCGCCGCATCCTAGAGAAGCACTAATCCGCAAACGCACCCTACCAAATCCGCCCCCGTGCAAGCCGCAAGACGCCGGTCTCGCAACCGCATCAAGCCGATCCTCTCTTCTCTCTTCTCTCTTCTCTCTTCTCTCTTCTCTCTTCTCTCTTCTCTCTTCTCTCTCTCTCGTCCTTGCGACGAGACGTCTCTGGGTTGAGGGGTTCGGCACGGGGGCGGCTTTGGGATTGGGGGGTGGGGGGGTCCTGTGTCTGAGGCGAGTGCGTATGTTTGGGCTGGAAATACCCTCTGCGTCTCGCATGGACTTCGAAGAGCCTGTCAGCCGCCGAGTCCGGGGGGGACCCACCCCCCAATCCCAAAGCCGCACCGGTGACGGCCCCGGCCTACCTGTCCGTGGTCTCTGGCTGGTCCCACACGCCCCACGCCCAAATCCAAGTCTTTCAGGCCCCGCCGCCCCACAGCCGTGTGCGCGCCGCGCACAAAAAACCATGCCCCCGCGGGCCCCTTCCCGATGGTCCCGAGACTTCCGTTGGCGTCGTGCCGGAACGGACTCCCCACGACGCCCGCCTCGAGGGCACGTGTACGGGGCGAGACCGGAGCCACAAAAAGGACAGCCGCGGCACACCTGACGGTGCACCGCGGTTTTCGTTCGAGGTCGACGCGAGTCACTTCGCCACGGCGATCCCCACGTTGGTCGCCGGCCGTTGCCCCGAGAGCTGCGCCGCCTTGTTCACGAGACCCACCAGCTCGAGCCGCTCCGCGCGCCCCTGGCTCGCGTCGTTCGCGATGCGGGCGACTTGGTCGAGACGCCACTCCGCAGCGAGGGGGCTCTTGCGGAGCACCTCGGCGAGCCCCACCACCGCGGTCGCGAAACGGAAGTCCGCCGAGGCCGACTCGAAGGTGCGCGCGATGCTGGTCGCGGGCATCGGGAAGACGCTCTCCTCCGCGCGCTCGCTGCCGGTCGGCGTCTTGTGGCGCACCCGCACGGTGACGGGAGATTTGTCGGTCCGCGTGAGCACCACGTCGTAGAGGGCGGTCACGGTGTGGCCAGAGCCGACCTCACCGGCGTCGACCTTGTCGTTGCGGAAATCGCGGTCCTTGATGTCGCGGTTCTCGTAGCCGAGGAGGCGGTAGGTGCGCACCACGCTCGGATCGAGCTCGACCTGGATTTTCACGTCGCGCGCGATCACCTGGAGGAGGCCGTCGACCTGCTCGCCGAACACGCGCCGCGATTGCTCCTCCGAGTCGATGTAGCTGTAGTTGCCGTCGCCGGAGTCGGCGAGCGCCTCCATCGTGGCGTCCTTGTAGTTGCCGGAGCCGAAGCCGACGGTGCTGAGGGTGATGCCCTCGCCGCGGTGGCCGTGGATGATCTTCTTGAGCTCCTCTTGGGAAGCGCGGCCCACGTTCGCGTCGCCGTCGGAGAGCACGACCACGCGGTTCACGTGGGTCTTCACGAGGGTTTTCTTCGCGAGCTCGTAGGCCATCGCGAGGCCGTCGCCCATCGCGGTCGACCCGCCGGCGCGGAGGCGCTCGATCGCGGCGAGGATGCGGTCTTTGTGCTCGATGCTGGTCGGATCGAGGATCTTTTCGACGCCGCCGGCATACGTGCAGATCGCGACCGTGTCGCCGCGCTGGAGCTTGTCGGTGAGCACCTTGAGGCTCTTTTTTGCGAGCTCCATGCGATCGGCGCCGCCCATCGAGCCGCTCGTGTCGACGAGGTAAACGAGGTGGACCGGCACTCGCTCCGCGCCTTGCACCTTCTTGCCCTGGAGGCCCACGCGGAGGAGGTGGTGGCCCGGGGTGAACGGCGAGGGTGCCGCGTCGGTGTAGACTGCAAACGGTTTCTGCGTGGGCGCTTCGTAGCCGTAGCGGAAGTAGTTCACGTACTCCTCGACGCGGACCGAGGCGAAGGGCGGCAAGGTGCCCTCGTTCAGCTTGCGGCGCGAGATCGTGTACGAGGCGGTGTCGACGTCGATCGCGAAGGTGCTCAGGCGATCCTTCGAGGTATCCACGGTCGGGTTCACGCCGTGGTCTTGGTAGTGCTCGGTGCCGGTCGGCTCGGCGGGGGCGCCGGCGATCGTGGCGACCGGTTGGCTCTGCGCGACGGGGGCGGGCATCCCGGGGATCCCGGGCATCGGAGGGGCCGGGGGGGCCGGCACGGCGCCCGGGTTCACCTGGTACGTCGGCGCCCCGGCCGGCTGCGGCGCTTGGGGGTAGGCCTGCTGCTCCGGGTACCCGGCCGCGGGGTAGTCCTTCGTGCTCGCGACGGCCTCGGGGGCCCGCGCAGCGTGGTCCATCGTCCCGCCCGCGCCACATCCGACGAGGCCCGCGGCGAGCGGAACGAGCACGAAACAAGCGGACAGGGCGGCGCGGGACCTTCGCATGAGACTCTCCTCTGCGCGCTCGCGACCGGCCACCACCTCGGTGTCTCGGAGCTGCGCGGGTTGTGGGGGTCCGAACGAGGGCTCGGTTCGGCGCTTACACTCGCCGCGAAGATTTCCTTTTTACGGAACATCTAGACTCGGTGCGTTGCGGGATTCGCACCGGCGGCCCGTATTTTCCTGGGGTTCGGTTGAAGGAAGGGGGTGCCTGTTGTAGGTACGGCCGAGCCCTGTCGCCTCGTTTTCCGAGCGCCGGCTCCCCCCAGCCATGCACCAGAACGGAATCTCGAACGGCGCCAACGGCGCCTCCCCCTCCAACGCTCCTGCCGCCGCGGGCCTCGCCCCTCTCGACGTGGCGCGGCAGCTCGAAGGAGCGCGCCTCCTCATCCTCGGAGGCACCGGCTTTCTCGGGAAGATTTTCTGGCTCATGCTCCTCGACCGGTACCCGGGGGTGGGCAAAATTTTCCTCCTCGTGCGCAGCTCGAAGAAGGCCACGAGCGAGCAGCGCTTCTGGAAAGACGTCGCGACGAGCGAGGCCATGCTCCCGCTCACCCAGAAGTACGGCGATGGCTTCGAGGCGTTCCTCCGCGAGAAGATCGTGCCCATCGACGGTGACGTAGGGAACCCCAACTGCGGCATCGACGCCGATTGGATCCGCGATCACAAGGGCACGATCGACGCCGTGATCAACGTCGCGGGCGTGGTCGACTTCAACCCGCCGCTCGACGAAGCGCTCGATACGAACGCGTTCGGCACCCAAAACCTGGTCTCGCTCTGCCGCGGCCTCGGCGACGCGCCGCTCTTCCACACGAGCACGTGTTACGTGGTCGGCAACCGGAAGGGCCTCATCCAAGAGGACATCCCGGGCACGAAATATCCGTTCCCGCGGGCAGACGAGCTCGGCCGCGAGCTCTGGGATCCGGAGCGCGAGATCACCGACTGCCTCGACATCGTGGCGCAGGCGAAGAGCCGCTGCGAGGACGCGTTCCGCCAGAGCGAGTTCCAAGAGAAGGCGATGAAGAACCTCCTCGCGAAGGGCGAGCCGACTCACGGCGCGTCGCTCGAGGCGGAGCTCAAGAGCGTGAAGCGCCGCTGGGTGAGCGACAAGCTGGTGGACGCGGGCGTGGAGCGCGCCATCCACTGGGGCTGGCCGAACGTCTACACGTACACGAAGAGCATCGGCGAGCAGATCATCGCCCGCTCCGGAATCACGTACCTCATCGCGCGCCCGGCCTGCTGCGAGAGCACGATCGAGTTCCCCTTCCCCGGCTGGAACGAGGGCATCGGCACCTCGGCGCCGATCGTGTTCCTCATCATGAAGGGCCACCACCAGGTGGTCGCGCGCGACGTGATCTTGGATTTTATCCCCGCCGACACCGTGTGCGCGGGCATGATCTTGAGCCTCGCGGAGCTGCTCGAGGGCACCCACAAGCCGGTCTACCAATACGGCACGAGCGACGTGAACCCGGGCACGAGCGATCGCCTCGGTGAGCTCATGGGGCTCTATCGCCGCAAGCACTACCAGCGCACGAACAAGGGCAACCCGTTCGTGAACTTCCTCCAGGCCCACTACGAGCCGGCGATCGTCGATCTCGATCGCTACAACGCGACCGGCCCCGGGCAGATCGCGCGCGCCGCGCGCACCTTCTCGAAGATGCTCAAGTCGGCCCCCGGCCCCACCGCGAAGTTCGCGAAGCCGATGGCGAAGAGCCTCGACGGGTTCGCGTACCAAGAAGAGAAGATCGACATGATCATTCGTCTCTTCTTGCCGTTCACCTACGACCAGAAGGGCCCGTTCTCCTGCGGCAACACGCGCGAGGCGTATGCCCGCGCCACCGCCGCCGACCGCGCGAAGCTCGCGTGGAACCCGGAGAAGCTCGACTGGGCCGACTACTTCATGAACCACCACATGCCCGCGCTCGAGAAGCGGGTCATCCCGTGGATGACGGAGCGCTACAAGAAGGAGCTCAAGCCCCTCAAGGCGCACCAGACCCTCGCCTCGCTCGTCGATCAAATGGCCGAGCGGCACGAGCACGCGGTCGCGCTCGGGCGCTTCGAGGGCGACGACGGCTTCACCCGCGTCACGTATGCCGACGTGCTCGCGCGCGCCGAGGACGTCGCCTGCCGCCTCTTCGATCTCGGCGTGAAGAAGGGCGATCGTGTGGTGCTCGCGGGCAAAAACTGCCCCGAGTGGAGCATCGCCTACTTCGGTATCGTGCGCGCCGGCGCCGCCTGCGTGCCGATGGATCCGGACATGGAACCTGCCGCGTTCGTGAACGTGGTCAAAGAGAGCGAAGCGCGCGTCGCGATTTTGGATCCACACGTGGAGCGTAAATCGGGGGCGGCCCTCGACGCCGACGTGGCCGGAACGAAGCGCCTCGATCTCCAGGCCGTGTGCGAGCTCGATCCGGGCCTCGCGCGACCGGCGGTCGAGATTTACGACGAGGACGTCGCGAGCCTTATTTTTACGAGCGGTACGACCGGGAAGCCCAAGGGCGTCATGCTCTCGCACGGGAATTTCACGTCGCTCATCGCGTCGCTCGCGCCTCTCTTTCCGCTCTCGACGAACGACCGTGTGCTCTCGGTCTTGCCGCTCCACCACACGTTCGAGTTCACCGCCGGGTTGCTGCTCCCGTTCTCGCGCGGCACTCGGATCTTTTACCCCGGCGAGCTCACCGGCGATCGCATCACGAAGGCGCTCAAGCAGGGGCGAATCACGGGCATGGTCGGCGTGCCGGCGGTGTGGCAGCTCCTCGAGCGTCGCATCCTCTCGCGCGTACACGCCAAGGGCCGCACGGTGGAGGCGCTCTTCGACGTGGGCGGCGAGGTGTCTCGTTTCCTCGCGAAAAGTACGGGGATCGACCTCGGACGCACCTTGTTCGGCACCGTGCACGACGAGCTCGGTGGCCACGTGAAGTGGCTCATCTCCGGCGGCGCCGCGCTCCCGAAGGACACCCAGAAGCTCTTCACCGGCCTCGGGCTCAAGCTCACGGAGGGTTACGGCCTCACCGAAGCGGCGCCCGTGCTCGCCGTCGCGAAGGCTGGCTCTCCCGCCGGGCAAGTGGGCAAAGCGATCCCGGGCGTGGAGCTCAAGATCGACGCGCCGGACGCCGACGGCGTGGGCGAGGTGCTCGCCCGCGGCAAGAACGTGATGGTCGGCTACACCGACGGCGACGCCACCAAGTCCACGATCGACGCGGACGGCTGGCTCCACACCGGGGACCTCGGCAAGTTCGACAAGCAGGGCCGCCTGCAAATCGTGGGACGCTCGAAGGACGTCGTCGTCACGTCGAACGGGGAAAACCTGTATCCCGACGATCTCGAGCGCTTGCTCGGCAACGTGGCCCACATCGAGGAGCTCGCGTTCGTCGGCGTCGACAACGCGGCCGGCGGAGAGCGCCTCGCCTGCATCGCGGTCCCCAAGACCGACGACACCGTGACGCGCCACGAGCGCATGAGCCGCGCAGAACGCTCGCTCCGCGACGCGCTCGGCAAGCTCCCCTACGGCAAGCAGCCGTCCGTGGTTCACTTGTATGATGCACCTTTGCCGCGCACCTCGACGCGGAAGGTGAAGCGGATCGACGTGCGCCAGATCTTGCACCGCACGATCGCCGCGACCCAGCGCACGAAGGACGAGGGGGTCACCCCCGTGCGCGCCGCGATCGCGGGGCTCAAGGGCCTCAAGCCCGCGGAAATCACGGGCGACATGACGATCGCGGGCGATCTCGCGCTCGACTCTCTCGCCCTCACCGAGCTCCTCGCCGCCCTCGAATCGAAGGTCGGCACGATCGAGCCGGCGGAGCTGCAAGCGTGCCGCACCGTCGCCGACGTAGAGGTCCTCGTCGGCACCGAGCGGCAGAGCCTACGCCCGCAAAAAGCCGAGGTCGCCTCGCGCTACCGCATCGAAGGGCGCGCCAAGCCCCAAGACGACAAGGGCGACGACGCCTTCCTCCTCCCGCCGGAGATGCAGAACGCGGGCAAGAAGCTCATCGGCAAGCTGCAAGACGCGTTCTACGGCAACGTGATGAGCTCCAAGGTCTCGGGGCGCGCGTTCATCCCGCACAACCGAAACGTGCTCGTCGTCGCGAACCACGCGAGCCACTTGGACATGGGCTTCGTTCGCCATGCCCTCGGGCCTTACGGCGAGGACGTGGTCACCCTCGCCGCGCAGGACTACTTCTTCGACAAGAACAGCATCAAGCGCGCGTTCTTCGAGAACCTCACGAACCTCAAGGCGATCGATCGTAAGAGCGGGCTCCGCGCGAGCGAACGGCAGGCCGGCGAGGTGCTCTCGCAGGGCAAGACGATGCTCATCTTCCCGGAGGGCACGCGCAGCCAAGACGGGGAAATTCACGAGTTCAAATCGTTCCTCGGTCACCTCGCGCTCACCTACGGGGTCGACGTGCTCCCCATCTACGTGGGCGGCACGTACCAATCGATGGGCAAGGGCGCGCGGGTGCCCACGCGTCGCGAGATCTTCGCCCGCATCGGCCCGGTGCTCGCGCTCTCGGACGTGAAGCGGCTCACCGCCGGGCTCTCCTACGGCGAGGCTTCTCGCGAGGTCGCGAAGCTCGCGCGGGCGGCGGTCGTGGCCCTCCGCGACGGCGACGTGCTCGACCTCAGCCGCATCGAGTCGCTCGACGGCACCAAGAAGAAAAAAGAGCACCCGCTCGTCACGCTCTTCTCCGAGCTCGGCACCAAGTTCCGCAAAGAAAAGGTGGAGCGCCCGGTCTCGTTCTATTTCACCCTCGGCGGTGAGGATCAGGCCAAGTGGACGGTGCGCGTGAACGGCGAAGGCTGCCAAATCATCAACGGAAAACCCGAAGGTGGCACCGCCGACTGCGTGCTCAAGACCAGCCCCGAGATCTTCACCAAGATCGTGAACGGCTACATGCCTAGCCCCGCCGAGTTCATCTCCGGCGCGATCAAGTCGAACGACGTGAGCCTGCTCATGGAGTTCCAGAAGGTCTTCGAGCTCGGCTGATCACGTCTCGTACGCGTGCATCTTGCACGCAATCGTGGGGCGCGTCTCGGAGTGGTCCGCGCGCCTCGCCTGCCCCGTTTCGTCACGCAAAGGATCGATCGCACATGGCACGCATGCTCGTCACCGGCGCCACTGGATTTCTCGGCGCGCACCTCGTCGCGAAGCTTCTCGAGCGCGGAGACACCGTCGTCGCGCTCTGCCGCGGCGAAGGCCCCGACGTCACGGTGCAGGGAAAATCTGCGGAGATCGTGAGCGGCGACGTGCTCGACGCTTCGAGCGTGGAGCGCGCGGCGGCGGGCTGCGACGGCGTATACCACTGCGCCGGCAAGGTCTCCCGCGACGTGCGCGACGCGGAAGAGCTCCGCACGCTGCACGTCGAAGGCACCAAACGAACGCTCGACGCGTGCAAAGCGGCCGGCGTAAGGCGCGCAGTGGTCGCCTCCACGAGCGGCGTGGTCGCGGTCTCAGACGACGAGGACAAGGTCTCGACCGAAAAAGACGAAGCGCCGATGGGGCTCTTGAACCGCTGGCCCTACTACCGCTCCAAGCTCTTCCAAGAGAAGGCCGCGTTCGAGCGCAACGTGCCCGGCTTCGAGGTCGTCTGCGTGAACCCCACGCTCCTCCTCGGCCCTGGCGACCTCCGCGGCTCGTCGACGGAGGACGTGCGTCTCTTCTTGGAGAAGCGTGTCCCTGCGGTGCCGCCGGGAGGCCTCTCCTACGTCGACGTGCGCGACGCGGCGGAGGGCATGATCCTCGCGATGGAGAAGGGCCGCCCCGGCTCCCGCTATTTGCTCGGCGCGAGCAACGTCACGATTCGTGAGTTCTTCGCCCGCCTCGAGCGCATCTCGGGGATCAAGGCCCCAATGATGCCGCTCCCGCGCGCGCCGGAGCTCTCCAAGATCGGGACCGACTTGCTCGAGAAGATGCTCGGGCGCTTCGGGATGGCGCTCCCGGTCGATCCGGTGAGCCTCGATATGGCGCAGCACTTTTGGTACCTCGACGCCTCCCTCGCCGAGGCCGAGCTAGGCTGGTTCCCGCGCGACGCGGTGGAGACCCTGGTCGACACGGTGCGTGATCTGGAAGACCGCGGCGTGGTGTGGCCGGAGCCGGATTTCGTGCGAAAGGGCAGCCTCGCGTCGTACGTTCGAGGTGGAGACTCCGCCGTATGAAAAAACCCGTGCTCGTCGTGAACCCGAAGTCCGGCGGGGGGAAAACCGGAAAGACCTTCGGCGCGATGCGCGGCACGATCGAGAAGCGGGTCGGCGAGTGCGAAATCCGGGAGACGGAGCGCGCAGGGCACGCGATCGCCCTCGCGGAAGAAGCGGCCTCCGAAGGGCACCCCCTCGTCGTCGCGGTCGGCGGCGACGGCACCTTCAACGAGGTCGTGAACGGCCTCATGAAGGCGAAAAAGAAGGGCCACGAGGCCGAGCTCGGGCTCATTGCGCAGGGCACCGGCGGCGACTTTCGTCGCTCCCTCGACCTCGAGCACCGCCTCGACAAGTACCTCGACGCGCTCACGAGCGGCCGCACCCGTCGCATCGACGTGGGCCTCCTCGAGCACGACGGCGGCAAGCAGCGTTACTTCGTGAACATCTTGTCGGCCGGCATGGGCGGGCTCGTCGACCAGTACGTGTCCGAGTCGTCGCGCGCGATGGGCGGCACCGCGGCCTACTTCTTCGCGTCGCTGAAGGCGCTCGTGAACGCCAAGCTCGGCCACGTGAAGTGCAAGGTCACCAAGGGCGGCGTCATCACCGAGCGCACCATCCCGACGATGATGATTGCAATATGCAACGGTCGTTTCTTCGGCTCCGGGATGAAGGTCGCCCCGATGGCCGAGGTCGACGACGGCATCCTCGAGCTCGTCGCGATCGGACAAACGTCCAAGCTCGGCTTCGCGCTCACCTCGAACGCGATCTACTCCGCCGGCCACATGAAGAGCGACTCCACCGTGCACATGCGCGGCGAGGAGATCGAGCTCACCCTCGAGAACGGCGACGCGACGCCGCATTTTCTCCTCGATTTGGACGGCGAGCCCCTCGGCCCGCTCCCGATCAAGGTGAAGGTGGACCCGGGCGCCCTCGCGCTCCGCGTTTCGTAAAGAGGCGCGACGATCGGCGTGTCAGCGCCCGAGCTCGGCGCGCAGCTTCGCGAGCTCGGCCTCGGCGCGGTCGGCGCGCTCGGCCTCTTTCGCGGCGCGCTCGGCCTCTTTCGTGGCGCGGTCCTCGGCGTCCTCGAGGCGGAGGTCGCGTTCGCTCACCATGCGCTCGAGCATCCCCACGAGCTCGCCGCTGTCGAGAACTTGCGCGGTGTCGTTGAAGAACCGAAGCCGTCCGTCGACGATCGCGAGATCCAGCCCCAACACGGCCGAGGGGATGCGACCGCCCTGGCCGAGGAGAGGCACGTAGACCTTGGACGCGCCGGAGAGGTGAAACCCGCGCAGCACCTTCTTGCGAACGTCGAACGTGAAATACTCTTGGATCCCGAGACGCGCGTACTCACGCACGTTCTCCACGGTGTCCTTGTGCTTGCGGCCGAGGTTTCGCAGCTCGAGCACGAAGTCGATCCCTCGCCCCTCGCGCGCGACGAGCCAGCTCTCCACCTCTTTGTCCGGATCGGTGTCGCGCACGGCGAGGATGTCCGGCGCGAAGACCTCTTCCCCGGGGTAAAACACGGCGAGCTCGGACGCGAGGAAGATACGGCGACGCGCGCGCTCGAAAAAATCCGACAGCGTGGTGAGCGCGCGTGTGTTCGGCCGCGAGTGGCGCGTGCCCTCCGCCATCGCCTCTTGCATCGAGTCGAGGATCGTCAGGATCTGGTCCACCGCCGCGTCTTGCTGCTCGACCGACATGGCGTTCCACGTCGCCTCGTCTGGCGCGCGCGGGAAAACCAAAGGAGGCTTGGAAGGGGGACGGACCGGTTCGCTCATCGGCGGCCAGGAAAGAGCGTAGCACCGGCCACGATCCGCGCGCGAGGAAGGGAAATGTCGGACGAGAATCGAATCGTGGAATGGCGGTCACGAATTCGCGTGGCATGCCTCTCACGGTTCTGAATGACTGCTCCCGACGACCCTTCGAAGTCCCCGACGACAGAATCCCTGTCGAAGGACGATCCTCTCGCCCCTCTCGCAGAGCGTGCCCTCGAAGGCGACAGCGACGCGCTCGAAGCGCTGTGCCGCGCGCTCTCGGGTCCACTTTTTCGCCTCGCGGTGAGGCTCCTCGACCACCCGGAAGATGCGCGCGACGCGACGCAGGAGGTGCTGGTGCTCGTCGCGACGCACCTTTCGCAGTTTCGGTCCGAGAGCCGCCTCCTCACGTGGGCGTATGCGATCGCGACGCGCCATCTCCTTCGGACGCGCAAGAAGCTCGTGCGTGTGCGGAGCATGGAGCGGCTCGAGGGGACCATTCGAATGGGCCTCGAGGTGACGGCGCCGACGAGCGTGCCCGAAGGCGACGCACGCCTGCTCGCGCGCGAGACGCAGATCGGTTGCACCCAGGCGATGCTCGCGTGCCTCTCGCTCGAGGAGCGGGTCGTGATCGTGCTCAGCGAGGTGCTCGCGGCAGACGACGCGCTCGGCGCGCGGCTAACCAGGATCTCGACGGTCACGTATCGCAAGCGGCTCTCCCGCGCGCGGAACAAGCTGCGACCCGTGCTGGAAGAGCTCTGTGGCCTCGCGCGCCCCGACGCGCCGTGCTCGTGTACGCGTCAGTCGCGCGCGAAGGAGATTGGCAATCTCCCACCTCCGAAGATAGCGCGCCTCCCGGTGATCGCGAACGACGTGAGCGTCGCGATGGAGAGCCTCGGCGCCTTGCGAAGACTGGGTCCGCTCTTCGCGATCGATCCGCCGCTCGCGCCGCCCGAGGATCTGTGGGAGCACGTCCGCGCGAACCTGCCCGCGTTGCTCGGAGGTGTGGGATGAAGCAGCTCTTCTTCCTCGCCCCCGGCGATCTCGCGTGGGACGACGTGGAGGCCCCCGTCCTCGAAGGCCCCGGCGAGGCGATCGTGAAGCCGCTCGCGGTCGCGCGGTGCGATTTGGACGCCGCGATCGTGGGCGGAGAGGCGCCGTTTCGTGGGCGCGCGCTCCATTTCCTGCGCAATCATTTGCCGGAGCGAGTGGGTCAAAAGGGCCTCTTCAAGAATGCTCCTTTCCGTGGCCCCTACCCGCTCGGGCACGAGTGTGTCGCAGAGGTGCTCGCGGTGGGGAGCGACGTGACGAGCTTCGCGAAGGGCGATCGGGTGGTCGTCCCGTTTCAAATCTCGTGCGGCGCGTGCGAGCGATGCAAGCGCGGGCTCACCGCGAGCTGCACCGGCGTGCCCCCACGATCGATGTACGGATTCGGCGCCCTCGGTGGAATGCGCTGGGGCGGCATGCTCTGCGACGCGGTTCGCGTGCCGTTCGCAGAGGCGATGCTCGTCGCTGCACCGAAGGGAGTCCCGAACGCGCTCCTCGCAAGCACGGGCGACAACGTGGTCGATGGGTATCGCACAGTGGCGGAGCCGCTCGCGAAAACGCCGAGAGCGCCGGTGCTCGTGGTCGGCGGATTGGCGACGAGCGTGGGCCTCTACGCGGTGGCGTGCGCGCGGGCCCTCGGCGCGAGCGAGGTCGTGTACCACGACGTGAATCGTGACAGGCTCGAGCTCGCCGAGAAGCTCGGCGCGAAGGTCGTGGAGGGGCCCTATCGCACGCAGCGCGGAGGCTACCCGATCACCGTCGACGCGAGCGCGACCCCCGCCGGTCTCGCCGCGGCGATGCTCTCCACCGAGCCGGGAGGCACCTGCACCAGCGTCGGCATCTACTACGACGAGCGCACCCCCGTGCCCCTCCGCGGGGCGTACGGCATCGGGCTCACCTTCGTGACCGGCCGTGTGCAAGCGCGCACCGAGCTTCCCCACGTGCTCGCCCTCCTCGCCGACCAGCGCCTCGACATCACGGCGGCGACCACCCTCGTCGCGCGCTGGGACGACGCCGCCGAAGCGATGAAGCACCGCGGCGCGAAGGTCGTCGTCAGTCGCGACTGACACGACCTCGGCTTGCGGCGCTTCGAGCGTCGACCCGCCGCACGGTGCTCCCCGCGAGAACACCGATTTAACTACTTTTGTAAATTCAGTACACAAGGGCAAGGTTCGTCGTAGGCTGCTCTCGTGCGATTTCGAGGGGTGCTCGCGGCGGTCGTATTGCTCTTCGTGGCCCTCGGTCCGCGGTCGGCGTTCGCCGCCTGTCCGGACGAGCGTGACGAGCCCATCTGCGAGCCGTTCGCCGGCACGTTCCAGCCTTCGCTCACCGGCAACGCGGCGGTCACGAACGGCCTCGGCTCGTATCTCGGTGGCGGGCTCGAGCTCGTGCTCCTCGGTTGGAAAAACGGCGGTCCCACGTTCGGGCCTTCGGACGGCAAGATTCGCCTCGGCGTGGGTGTGCTCGCGTCTACCCGCGACAGCTCGCGCCTCATGGTTCCGTTCCGTATCGGCACCGCGCTCTCGTTCGAGACACGGGCGACGCGAAAGTTCCTCGTCCCCTACTTCGCGGTCGACGTGGGCGGTATCTACGAGAGCGATCTCAAGACGCGCATGTTCGCGGACGCGGGGCTCGGGCTTTACCTACTCCACACGCGTACGGTGAGCATCGACTTCGAGGGCACCTACGTGCTCCCGTTCAGCGCCGTGAAAGAGCTCCACGGCCCCAAAATGCAGCTTACGGCGACCTTCGCGGTGTTTTGACCATGCCCAACATCTCCTTCTTCGTGAACGGTCGCGCGGTCTCCATCGATGCCCCGGAGGACACCCCGCTTCTTTGGATTCTGCGCGAGGAGCTCGGCCTCACCGGCACCAAGTTCGGCTGCGGGATGGCGCTTTGCGGTGCATGCACCGTACACGTAGAAGACCTGCCCGTTCGTGCGTGCATGGCGCGCCTCGGCGAGGTGGCCGGCAAACGGGTGCTCACCATCGAGGGCCTCGGGCAAAACGGGCTCCACCCGGTGCAAGAGGCTTGGCTCGAAGAGAACGTGCCGCAGTGCGGTTATTGCCAATCGGGGCAAATCATGGGCACCGTCGCGCTCCTCCGCAAAAAGCCGAAGCCCACGGACGAAGACATCGACGCCGTGCTCTCGTCCCACCTCTGTCGTTGCGGCACGTATTGCCGTATCCGGCGCGCCGTCCACCGCGCGGCGGAGAAGATGGGAGGCACGCCGTGAGCGCGCGGGGGCCGGAGGCGACACGACGTGACTTCTTGAAGGTGGTCGGCCTCGCCGGCGGCACGTTCGCGCTCGGCCTCGAGCTGCCGGGGTGCTCCCCGAAGATGCCGATGGCGGCGGGGGGCGACTTCGCGCCGAACGCGTGGATTCGCATCACGCAGACGAACCGGTTCCTCTTCGCGCTCGACCGCGTGGAGATGGGACAGGGCACGACCACGTCGCACGCGACCTTGGTGGCCGAGGAGCTCGACGTCGATCCGAGCCGAATCGAGGTGGTCGCCGCGCCCCCCGATCGCGCTTACGACAACCCGGAGCTCGGCTTCCAAGCTACGGGCGGGAGCACCAGCCTGAAGAGCTCGTTCATGCCCCTCCGCCGTGCGGGAGCCACCACCCGAGAGATGCTTAGGCGCGCGGCATCGGTCGCGTTCGGCGCACCTCTCGCCGAGTGTGTCGCCGCCGACGGCGAGGTTCGTCACGTACCCTCCGGGCGCAAAAAGACCTACGGCGAGGTCGCCCAGCTCGCGTCGACGTTGCCTATCCCCGAGAACGTCGCGCTCAAAGATCCGGCCACGTTTCGCTTCGTGGGCAAGCGGGTAAATCGCCTCGACGCGCGCGCCAAGGTCGACGGCTCCGCGGTCTATGGCATCGACGTGAAGGTTCCGCACGCGCTCGTCGCGATCGTGATTCGCTCGCCCACCATCGGCGGAAAGCTCGTCTCGTTCGATCCGGGATCCGCAAAGACACGCCCCGGCGTGGTCGACGTGGTGCGCGTACCGAGCGGCGTCGCGATCGTCGCGGAGAGCTACTACCGCGCGCGCGCCGCCGAAAAAGACGTCACCTGCACGTGGGACGCCGGCGCGACGATGAGCACCGAGGTGCTCCGCAAAGCGTACGCCGAGCGCCTCGAACGCTCCGCCGACGTGGTCGCCTCCCACGGCTCGATCGGCTCCGGAATGGCGAAGGCTCGTCACGTGCTCGAGGCCCGCTACGAGGCGCCGTACCTCGCCCACGCCACCCTCGAGCCACAGAACACGACCGTGCATGTGAGGGAGAACGACTGCGACATTTGGGCGCCGACCCAGGCCCCCGCCCTCACGGTCGAGGCCGCGCGCCGCATCTTGGGTTTCTCGCGCGCCAACATTCACGTGCATACCACATGCATTGGCGGCGGCTTCGGGCGCAGGCTCGCGCAGGATTTCGTCGTCGAAGCGGTCCACGTCGCCGTCGCGATCCGCGCGCTCGGGAGGCCGGTGAAGGTGGTGTGGTCGCGCGAGGACGACACGACGAACGACCCTTATCGCCCTATGTCGCTCCACTCCGTCAAAGGGGGCGTGGGGGAGGACGGTAAAATTTCTGCGTGGTCCCAGCGCGTCGTCACACAGTCGATCGTGGGGCAAGTGGGCCGCGAATGGGCGCCGGTGCTCCTCCCCAACGGGGCGCCTGGCATCATGAAGCTCGCGATCGGGCACACCGCCGGCGCGCTCTTCGGCACCAACGCGACGACCGACCCTTCGAGCCACGAAGGTGTCAGCGACATGACCTACGAGGCGGCCTTCGGCGCGTTTCGTGTGGAGTATGCACCTGTAGAATCAGGGGTACCGGTCGGGTTTTGGCGCAGCGTTGGCCACTCCGAGAACGCGTTCATCGTAGAGAGCTTCATCGACGAGCTCGCCCACGCCGCGGGTCGCGATCCGCTCGAGTTTCGCCTCGCGCACTTGGCGAAGGGCTCTCGCGCGCGCGCCGTCCTCGAGCTCGCGGCGGAGAAGATCGGGTGGAAAACCGCGCCGGCAAAGGGCATTTTCCGGGGGATCGGGCTCACCCACGCGTTCTCCACGTTCTGCGCCGAGATCGCCGAGGTCGCCGTCGACGGACACGCGGTCTCCGTGAAGCGGGTCGTCGCGGCGGTCGATTGTGGCGCGGTGGTGAACCCCGACATCGTGACCGCGCAAATCGAAGGTGGCATATGCTTCGGCCTCGGCGCCGCGCTAAAGCAGGCGATCACGATCGAGCACGGGCGCGTGAAAGAGACGAACTTCCACCAGTTCCCGCTCCTTCGCATGAACGAGATGCCCAAGGTGGAGGTGTTCATCGTGCCGAGCAAAGAAGATCCCACCGGGGTCGGCGAGCCCGGTGTTCCTCCGATCGCGCCCGCGGTCGCGAACGCCATCTTCGCCGGAACGGGGGTGCGCCTTCGTCGCGTCCCGCTCTTGCCTGCCCTCGCCGAAGCGCTCGCTGCGCGTTCGGGAGGCGCGAAGGAAAGACGATGACCATAGAGGCGATACAAGCGCGGAGCAGAGGTATGCGACCGGACCCCCTCTTCCGAACGAAATCAGGGAGGGTGCAGTGACCGAGCTCTACGACATCGTCGACCGTTACCGCGCGGAGCGTGAAAAGGGCACTCGGGTCCTTCACCTCGCGACGCTGCTCGCGACGGAAGGGTCGACCTATCGACGTCCCGGCGCGCGCACTCTCTTCGTGACGGACGACTCCCCGCGAGGATATGCCACGATAGGGCTCGTGAGCGGGGGGTGCGTGGAGGGCGATCTCGCGCTCCGACGTACGAACGAAGGCCCCCGCGCCGAGCTCCATGCCTACGATCTGGACGCCGACGGCGACGTGCTCTTCGGCCTCGGCTTGGGCTGCAAAGGCAAATTGTGGATTTGCCTCGAGCGGATCGAAGTGGGCAGTCCCGACGATATCCTCGCGCAAATGGAAGGGTGGCTCGCGCGCGCGGGAGGCCCTGGTTTCTTGGTGCATTCGCTCGACATGGAGAGCCAAGGGACCCCATCGTGGGCGCCCTCGCTCGAGGAAGCGCTCGTGGGTGCGCGCGCCACGACGGCTCGCCGCGCCTTCGTGGAGGTTCTCGCGGCGCGAACGCGGCTCGCGCTCTTCGGCGCCGGCCCCGACGTGGTGCCCCAAATCGAGATCGCGCGAACCCTCGGGTGGCACGTCGCGGCGACGGACCACCGCCCCGCCCTCCTCGCTCAGCTCGCCGATCTCGGCGCCGAGACCCGGGTCTGCCCGATAGCGTCGCTCGCGAAGGCCGCGGACGTTGCGGCGGCGGAGGCGGTCGTCGTGATGACCCATCAGCTCGAGGCCGACGTGGAGGTGCTTCGTGGCCTCGCCGCGCAGCTCGCGCGCGGGTCTTCGATCGTCCGATACGTGGGCCTTCTCGGGCCTTCACGACGTCGCGACGACGCGCTCGCCTCGCTCACGAGCGACGAACGGGACGCGCTCGCGGGTGTTCTTCATGGTCCGTGCGGGCTCGATCTCGGCGGTGATGGGCCGGCGGCCGTCGCGCTCGCCGTCACGGCCGAGATCCAAGCGACGCTCCATCGACGCAGCGGCGTAGCGCTACGGACGAAGCGAACGGCGATTCACGACGATCACGAGCGTCCGCTGCTCGCCGTGGTGCTCGCGGGAGGCGAATCGCGCCGCTTCGGAGGCCCGAAGGCGCTCGCGGAGCTGGGAGGGAAGACCCTGCTCGCGCACGCGGTCGACGAGCTCCGAGCCACCGCGGGAGTGACCGACGTGGTGGCCGTCGTCGGCGCACGCGCGGACACGGTCGGACGAGCCGCCAGCGATCTCGGCGCGCGAATCGTCGTCAACGAGGAGTGGGAACGTGGCATGACCTCGTCGCTCCGCGTCGCGGCGCGCGAGGCCCACGAACGCGGGGCACGCGGACTCTTGGTCGTCGCCGTCGACCAGCCGTCGCTCACCAGCGCCCACCTCGCGTCGATGATCGCGGCGTTCGATCGTGGGCACTCGATCGTAGGCAGCTACTACGACGATACGCTTGGAATTCCGGCGCTTTTCGGCGCGGCCCATCTCGACGAAATCATGACCCTCGCCGACGACGAGCGCGGAAAAGATCTCCTCGCGCGGCACCACGAGTCGCTCGCACGCGTTCCGCTCGCACGCGGTGGCCTCGACGTCGACACGCGCGCGGACCTCCTCGCCTACGATCCCGTGCGCGAGGGGGGCGGCGCGCGACCGTCGTTCATCGGGAAGCCGAACGAGAGGAGGAAAGCATGAACGCACGCGCGCTCGGCGCCGGTCTCCTCGCCGCCCTCACCCTCGGGTCGCTCGTCTCCCCCGCGCCCGCCGACGAGCCGGAAAAATCTCCGAGGGTCGAAGCCGCGAGGCCCGTCTCGATCGCGGACGTCGCGGCCGGTGAGGCGGCCTACCTCGTCATCCACCGCGTGCTGCTCTCGCCGCGCTGCATGAATTGCCACCCCTCGGGCGACGCGCCCCTCCATGGCGACGTGGCAGTGCCACACTCGATGAACGTCTCCCGAAAAAGCGTCGAAGCAGGGCTCGTTTGCACGACCTGCCATCGCTCCAAAAATGGCGCGGTACCGCACTCGCCTCCCGGGGTAACTCCGGAGTGGCGTATGCCCACGCGCGACCAGCCGATGGTGTTCCAAGGCAAGAGCCCTCACGACCTCTGCGAGCAGCTAAAAGACCCCGCGCGGAACGGCGGAAAGAGCCTCTCCGAGCTGGCGGAGCACATGGGCCACGATCCGCTCGTGCTGTGGGCGTGGGCTCCTGGCCCAGGGCGCTCCGTGCCGCCGATTCCCCACGCCGAGCTCGCACGCGCCGCAGAGACGTGGACCCACGCTGGCGCGCCGTGCCCGAAGTAACGACCGTGAGGCCGTCGCGATGATCACGAGCCCGGAGCGTTCGCAGTTTCCGGCGCTCGCGAACGGGCTCGTCTACCTCGACAGCGCGGCGACCGCGCTCAAGCCGACGTGCGTCGTCGACGCGGTGACCGCCGTTTATACCGAGGGGGAAGGCGCGGCCCACCGTGGCACCTTCGCCCTCGCTGCGCGTGCGACCGCAAAAATCGAGGCGGCGCGCGGGAAGGTCGCAGCCCTCCTCGGAGCGCGCGACGAACGAATCGTGTTCTGCCGCGGCGTCACCGAGGGGTTGAACATGCTCGCGCGCGGGCTCGCCGAGTCGCTCTCCCCCGGCGACGAGATCGTGGTGTCCGAGCTGTGCCACCACGCGAGCTTCGTCGGTTTTTCGCTCGCCGCCGCGCGCGTGGGAGCCACCTTGCGAGTGGCGAAGGTGACCCCCGACGGGGACCTCACGGTCGACGCGATCGCAGCGTGCATCTCGCCGCGCACCAAGGTCGTCTCGCTTCCGCACGTGTCGAACGTGACCGGTGCGGTCCTCGACGCCGGGCTCGTCGCCGAGCTCGCTCGCCGCGTGAATGCCATCTTCGTATTGGACGGCGCGCAGGCCTTTCCCCACCTGCCGGTCGACGTCGCGACGCTCGGCTGCGACGCGTACGTGCTCGGTGCGCACAAGGCTTATGGTCCGAGCGGAGTCGGCGTGCTTCATGCGAACGCAGCGCTCCTCGCCACTCTCCCGCCGCTCCACGGGGGCGGGCACATGGTGCTCGAGGCGCGGGCAGACGAGCTTCGCCTCGCGCCTGCACCCGCGCGCCACGAAGCAGGCACTCCGAACCTCGAAGGGATCGCGGGATTTTCTGCCGCGATCGACCTCCTCGTCGCAGCGCGCGCGAGGGGCGCGATTGCGCGGGAGCAGGCCCTCGTGGGGTATCTGCGAGAGCGCCTCGAAGGATTGCCGTTCGTGCGCATCGTTGGGCGCGGACGCGGGCGCCCGCGCGTCGCTCTCGTTTCGTTCGAGGTAGAAGGATGTCATCCCCACGACGTCGCCACCCTCCTCGACGAAGACGGGGTCGCGGTCCGCGCGGGGCGAATGTGCGCGCACCCGCTCTTTGCCGCGATCGGCTCTCGCGGCGCCCTCCGCGCATCCATTGCACTCTACAATGATTCGTCCGACGTCGACCGCCTCGTCGCGGGCCTCGTTCGGGCGCACGCCGTGCTCCACGGGGCGCCATGAGCGCATCGCCGCGCGCTCGACTGACGCGAACCCTCGGGCAAGTCCGACCTCCGCCCTCGATGCGTCGGCGCGGGCACGGAGCCGTCGAGCGGTGAACGAGGCGACGCTCCTCTATCGCGCCGTCGTCACGGAGCGTGGTCGCGCCCCACGTTTCCGCGGCTTCGCATTTTCTCCTGCTCGAGCTTCAGCTCATCGCGAGACCGCGGCGAACCCCGTGTGCGGCGACGAGCTCACCCTCGAGCTCACCTGCGCGGACGACGCCCTCGCTATGCGGTTCGACGGCCACGCGTGCTTGGTGTGCCTCGCGTCCGCCGATTTGCTCGCGGAGAGCGTGGACTCCGCCTCGGTCGCGGAGGCGCGGCGCACCACCGCTCGGTTCCTCGCCGCGCTCGACTCGGGCGCGACGGAGGGGCTCTCGCCTGCGCTCGTCTCGCTCCTCGGCGTGCGGGCGCTTCCGATCCGTGTCGCTTGCGCGAAGCTGCCTTGGGACGCCGCGACGAAGGCGCTCGCGGCCATCGCCGGGGACCCGTTCAGCGCCGAATCTGCTCGTTGAGCTCGAGCCAATAGACGCCGATTCGCCCGGCGGCCTCGACGAACTCGGGGAAGCTGACCGGCTTGCGGATGTAGCTGTTCGCCCCGCGCGAATAACCCTCGACGACGTCTTGCTCCTCGCGAGAGGTGGTCAAAATGACGACGGGAATGAGCTTGGTGCGCGGCTCGGCGCGAATGCGCTTCAGCACCTCGAGACCATCGATTTTCGGAAGCTTGAGATCGAGCAGCACGAGCCCGGGGAGCCGGTTTTCGTCCGGGCCGTGCAAGAACGCGAGCGCCTCGGCGCCGTCGCGAGCCACCTTCACCTCGGTGCCGAGCCCGGCCTTCTTGAACGCGCGAAGCGCCAAGAGCTCGTCGTCCGGGTTGTCCTCGACCAACAGGATGTATCCACTCATAAAGAGGGCCCTACCTTCCCCACGCCTGGGAGCGTAAACGAGAACGTGGCTCCGTGTCCTGGCCGTGCATCGGCAAAGATGCGGCCCCCGTGCTTCGATACGACTCGATGCGCCGAGGCCAACCCGATCCCGGTCCCCTCGAAGTCGGATTTCGAGTGGAGCCGCTCGAAGGCCGAAAATAGCCGCCCCGCGTGCGCCATGTCGAAGCCCGCCCCATTGTCGCGGACGACGAACACCGTCTCGCCGTCGCGTGCTTCGGCGAAGAGCTCGATGATGGCGAGCTCGACGTTACGACTGTACTTGAACGAGTTCCCGAGGAGGTTCTCCAAGAGGGAGCGGAGGAGCGAAGCGTCGCCCTCGGCGACGAGGCCCTCCGCGATGCGGAGATCGACCTTCCGCGACGGATCGGAGGCGAGCAGGTCGGACGTGATCGAGTGCGCCATCGCGGTGAGGTCGACCGGAGCGCGCACGAGCTTCGAACGGCTGATTCGCGACAGCTCGATGAGGTCGTCGATGAGGAGGCCCATCCGCGCCGCCGCCGCCATGATGCGATCCAAATACTGACGGCCTTCGGCGTCGATCGTGGCGGAGTAGTCTTCCGCCAACGCGGCCGCGAAGCCGTGGATGCTGCGCAAGGGCGCGCGCAGATCGTGCGACACCGAGTAGCTGAACGCCTCGAGCTCACGATTCACGGCGTCGAGCGACACCGCGCGCGTCTCGAGCTCGCCGTTCAGCGCCATGATCGTGGCCTCCGAGCGGCGCCGATCGGTGACGTCGACATACGACCAGAGGTGCCCGCGGTACTCGTCGTCGACGACGATGGGCACGTAGTCGCGCTCGAACACGGCGCCGTCGCGGAGCTCCACGACCTCGTTCGTGACGAGCTCGCGCGCCGCGAGCATCGCCGCGATGCGAGCGAGAAAATGCGAGGGATCGGTCGTTCTTTCGGCGAGCTTCGTGTGGATCTCCTCGCCGTCGCTGCCGACGCTGGCTTCCGGACAGAGCGCGTCGACGAACGCCTGATTCGTGAGCACCACCCGCCCGAGCTCGTTCTCCACCAGGATGCCCGCTTGCAAGCTGGTGACGAGCGCGGTGAGGCGCGACGACTCCATCGCACGCCGTGACTCGGTGCGCCGCGCGTCCGTCGCGTCGCGGAGCGTGCCGGTGAAGAAGCGCTTTCCCGCGATGGTGTACTCGCCGAACGACGCCTCGACCGGGACGAGGTGGCCCACTTGGTGGAGCGCAGGGAGGGCGCTCCGCGACCACGACATGGTCTTCTTCGAGGTGGCGAGGTAGCGCGAGAACGCGGCGACGTGCCGCTCGCGGAGGTCGTCCGGAATGATGGTCTGGAGGGGCCGCCCCACGAGCTGGGACGGCTCGTAACCGAGCATGTCGTACACCGCTGGGTTGACCCCGAGGATGGTGCCCGCCTGATCGATCGTGAGCAACACGTCGGGGGTGCACTTCGCGAAGGACTCCGCTTGGAGCTCGAGCCCGAGACCGTGCCGCTCTTGGAGGACGCGGTCGGTGATGTCGCGCGACGCGACCACCCCGCCGCGCGTGACCCCGAGGCCATCGAGGAGGGGCCGCGCGGTGACGGCGAGGTGGCGCCCCTCCGCGGCGCCCGGGGTATCGAGGATGATCCGCATGTCCTCGATGCGCTCGCCGCGACCGCCGCGTACGAGCGGAAACTGATCGATCGGGAGGATGTTGCCGGCCTCGTCGCGTAGGGTCGGTGTGACGCCAGGCATGAGGTAGCCGTAGCCACGCCCGCCCGCCGCAGAGGGGTTCACGGTCGCGGTCTGCGTCTCGCCGTCGAGCACGACGAGCCCGGTCGGGGACGCTTCCCACGCCATCTCGAAGAGCTGCGCCCGCCGCGATCCGCCGCGACCCACGTACGCACGATCGAACGCGCCTTCGGCTTCGACCTCGGCCCCGACGAGGACGTCGACGGCGCCGAGACGAAAGGCCTCTCTCGTGCGCGTCGCGTCGGGCAGCACGACCACGACCCGGCCGAGGCTCAGCCGCGCGAGCACGTCGAGGTGGGGCTCGAAGCTGGCGCCCACGTCCAGGACGAAGCTCCCACCAGGGCCCACCTTCGCCAGGTAAGCCTCGGTGTCGGCGAGACCAGCGACCGCGACCGCGACGACACCACCGCGGGCAGGCGGGGTTCGAGGCGGCGCGAACAAGTAAGCGATCGGCTCAGACATCGCGGGCGAGAAAACACGCTATCAGCTCGCCAGCACACAAAGGAAGTAAGCTACGATCGGGAGTGATGGGGGGAAACGTGCCCGGCCGCTCCGACAATCAGCGTACGACCGTGGAGGTTGGCGCCGTGGTCGGTCAACGCTTCGAGATCTTGAGGCTGCTCGGCTCCGGCGGCATGGGAAACGTGTATCTTGCACGTGACACGGAGCTCGAGGAGCTCGTCGCCCTGAAGCTCCTCCACGCGAATGCGCGCGAAGGGCCCGACGCGCTCGACTTGCTCAAGATGTTCCGCCGCGAGGTGCGGCTCGCGCGGCGGATTACCCACGTCAACGTCGCTCGCGTTTACGACATCGGCACCCACGGGACTCGCAAGTTCATGACGATGGAGCTCATCGAGGGGCAGTCGCTCCACGACGAGCTCGAGCGCAACGGTCCTTTCCCCGTGCATCGGCTGGAGGCGTGCCTCGTCTCGATGGCGCGCGGCCTCGCGGCTGCCCACGACGCGGGCGTGATTCACCGCGACCTGAAGCCGGACAACGTGCTCGTCGAGTCGTCGTCGGGGCGAATCGTCGTTACGGACTTCGGCGTCGCGCGGCCGCTCGGCGGCAACAAGACCACCGTCAACTCGCGAGGAACCCTCGTATACATGGCTCCGGAGCAGCTCGACACGAGCGCGGCCCTCGACCATCGAGTGGATATCTACGCGCTCGGAGTCACCCTCTTCGAGCTCGCGACCGGTCGCCTCCCGTTCGACGGCGCGTCTCCAATCGCGATCGCCGCCGCCCGCCTCGCGCACGAGGCCCTCGACCCGCGGATCTTCAGGCAAGATCTGCCGGCGCCCTTCGCCGATCTCGTCTTGCGTTGCCTCCAGCGCGCTCCGGCGGAGCGCTTCGCCTCGGCGGCGGAGGTGCTCCAGGCGATGGGACACGGGTCCGATACGATGGCGGTACCCGCGCCGCGTAAGGTTCCACGCGCACACGTCGTGGCGGTGCTTCCGTTCGAGGGGCCCGATCCGTTCGCGAGGCTCGCGACCGAGGGTGTTTCCGACGCGCTCGTCGGTACGCCGCATCTGAGGTGCACGTCGGCGGACGTGGTCCGGCGCGCGCGCGAGCGGCAAGACGAGCCAATCACCCTCGGGGTCGAGGTCGGCGCCGACGCGGTCGCGACCGGCCAAGTCGACGTCCGCGGCGATCAGCTCAGGGTCACCCTCCGCGGCTTCGGAGTCGTGGAGCAAACCCTCTTCTTTTCGCGAACGATCACGTGCACGGCGGAGCGGCTCGAGGGAGTGCTCGCCTCACTCGCGACCCCGTTCGCCGGCGCGCTCGGGGGCGCTATCCAGGTCGCCGCCGCGAGCACGAACGCGGCGGGCACGCCCGTGCTCGACGCAAAAAGCGTCGCCGAGACGGCCTTCCTCGAGCTCCCGAAGTCGACCCTCTCCGGCCTCGAGGAAGCCGCCAAGCGTTCGCCGAGCGACCCTTCGGTGCTGGTACCGCTCGGGCTCGCCCTCCTCCGATCGTACTTCCTAGAGGGTGAAACGGCGCGTTTGGCCTCCGCCACCAAGGCGATCGACGCCGCGGCGACCGTCGCGCCCAAGCACCCCGAGGTGCTCCATGCGCGGGCCCTCCTCTCACTCCACCGAGGCAACGTTCGCGATTGTGTGCGCCTCCTCGGCGAAGCGGTCGACTCGAGCGACAGCGCCCTCTCTCACGAGACGCTCGGTGGTCTCTTCGTCGAGCTCGGGCGGTCGGACTTGGCGGTTCGCCACTTTCAAATCGCGCTCGGAGAGAACCGCGACAGCCTCGCTTCGCTCGTCGAGCTCGTGCGTCTCGACGTCTACGAGCGGCGCTGGGGGCGCGCGCGCGACGCCCTACGCGCGCTTCGTCGAAGATTGCCTCCGACCACGCACCGCGCCCTCGGCGAGGTCGAGCTCCGCGTCGCGCTTTGGTCCGGCGACCTCTCCACGATCCGCGGCGCGGCGCAGATCGTCGAACAGAGCCCGTTCCTACCTGCCGCGGCGGTCATTGCCCTCCGCGAAGGCGACCTCGCCGAGGCACTGCGCGTGACGACGGCGGCGCAGGTCGTCACGAGGAGCCCGCGGAGGGCCGCGCTCGTCGGCCAAATGGAGGCCGAGCTCGCCATGATCGCGAGCAACCCGACCGCCGCGTTCCTCGCGATCGATCGCGCCATTCGCGCCGGGCTCTTCGATGTCGCCTGGCTCGAGCAATGCCCAATATTGGACGCGGCGAGAGCACACGACGACTACCCACGACGACTCGCCGTCGTTCGTCAACGGGCGAACGAGGCGTTGCTCGGCGTCACCCGCCCCTGAAGCAGCGATTCCCTTCCTGCCTATGGGCGCGCTCGAGCGAGGGTATGCTGCGGCTCGCGTCCGCGCGCGATTGCGGTAACATCTTTCGACGATGACACTCACGCGCGATCGAGTCGTAAAGGCCATTCGCACCCCCGCGGCGACGTACGGGCTCTGCGTGGAGCTGGGGCGCGACGGCGATCTCGAGAACCTCTACTTGGTGCTCGCCGCGATCGCAGGAGGCGCCACCGAGTGGTTCGACGACGAAATGCGGATCGAGCTTCGTCCGACGACCGCGGGCGAATCCACCGTCGACGTCCACGTCGATATCGGCGACGGCCGCCGCGAGCGCCTGTTCCGCCCGTTCAACGTCGCGATCGGGGAGATCGACGCGCGTACCCTGCTCGATGGAGCACGGGAGCGCCTCTTCCCCCTCGAGCCGGTCGGCCAACAAGAGTGTATCGTACATTCTACGCTGGCTTCGGATCGGCACGCGGACGACACCCAAGTTTTGGTCGAGGGCACCGAGCCGAAAGCGCGAAAAGAGCGTCACCGAACCATCGTCGGGGTGCAAACCGTCGCGGTCACTCTCCCCTTCGGCCTCCCCCTCGCCGTCCCCACGCACGCCAAGCTGCGCGCGCGGTCGGCAGCCGTACCGTTCGCCTCGACGCTGCCCTTCGGCCGCCCGAAGACGCCTACCGAGGGAAACGACGGGCCTTAGGGATTGAGCACCCAGAGAACGCATGCGTAATACACGTTCATCAAACGCGTATCGCCGCGAAGAGAAACGTGAAGACCACGCCTTGCTCGCTCGTGCGAACGGAAGCTCGACCGCCCGCTCGGAGGCACGCTTCGCGGACGGCAAAGAGACCCACGCCACGCCCGGACAGGCTCGTCACCTCCGACTTGGTCGACAGCCGAGGCTCGAAAACGAGCTCCGGACGCGCGTCCTCGATTGGCACGTTCGCGGACCGCGCGAGCGCGGTGAGGTCGAGCCCGGGGCCGTCGTCGGCGACCTCGAGCGTCAAGCGCCCGTCGGTCCCGAACGCGCGGAACGTAACGGTCAGGTTCGCCGGCTTGCCCCTCGACGTACGCGCGTCGACCGGCTCCACCGCGTGATCGAGCGCGTTGCGAACGAGGTGCACGAGGGTGGACAGGAACGGGCGGAGGGGCTCGTGCGGCACGCGGAGCTCACTCGCGTCGACCACGAAGCGCACGTTGCCAGTCCCGAGGCGCTCTGCGAGCGCGCGCCCTCGCTCTGCCACCCCATCGAGCTGGGTCGATATTCGTGGATGCACGAGCGCGGACAGCGCAGCGAGGATCCTCGTCGGCACTCCCTCGGTCGACGCGGCGAAGACGAGGTTCGTGAGCTCTGCCGCAGATACGCGCGCCCCCTGGTAGGTCACCGCTCGGAGCAGCGGCGCGACGTAGCGCTCCACCGCGTCGAACCGCTCGCGGAGCGGCGCGAGCAGAGGGGTCTCGCCATCGGCCACCCGTGACTCGAGATCGTCCGCGAGGCGGGTCAGCCCCCGGAGACCGAAGAGGCTCGCGTTG
The DNA here is from genome assembly GCA_013297655.1 of Myxococcales bacterium. GTDB lineage: Bacteria > Myxococcota_A > Polyangia > Polyangiales > Polyangiaceae > JAAFHV01. Next base: position 50,749 of record JAAFHV010000031.1, read on the forward strand.
CCCTTCAGCGTATGCAGCGCGAGCGCCGTCTCGTCCGAGGCGTCGGCGTATTCTCCGAGGGAAGCGAAGAGACGGCGTCCCTCTTCGACGAAGTCTTCCATTCCGAACGGGTCGCGCACGGCGACGTAGATCGCGGCGACCGCGTCGGTGGCTTCGGCAGAGGCGTCCCGCGCGTCTTCTTCTTTCGTCACGTCGTGGGCGACGACGAGCACCTGCGCGTCGTCGTCGGCGGCGGGTGGGAGCTGGTAGGAGAGCGCGAGGCTTCG
>JAAFHV010000310.1 GCA_013297655.1 Myxococcales bacterium
CGGCGGCATTGCCGGCGCTCGAGACTGAGGAGACCTCGCTCCTCCGATCGGCGAGCATCGTGACGTGGGGCGGGGCCTCGCCCATCGCCTCGAGCGAGCGCGTCGAGAGCCGCGGCGGGAGCGGCGACCTCGATCGCGACGCCGCTTCTCATCGCGAGGCCGTACGCGCGCACCTCGAGGGCGAAGCGCGGGCTTCCGTCCGCGTCCTCACTCCGTCGAACGTAAAGGAGGCGAACGCGCTCTCGCGGTACTTCGACGTGTTTCTGGTCCCAGACGCCGTTCACCTCGCGAACCTACGCGTGCGAATCGTCGTCTACGCGCTGGTCGCGTTCTTCGTGTCCGCGTTGCTCACCACGATCGCGCGACTCGTCCGCGGGCACTGAACGCGCATTCACTCGCGAGGTCGTAGCTCGGCTACGAACGAAATATTTGCGGGGCTCGTCTTGGCAGGCGGCTGCTCGCCGCGCCAGCGGGGCTCTTCTCGCTTGACCGCGAGCGGAAAATCCCGTTTCTGGCCGATGCCCTCCCCCCACCGCAGTACCGTGCGCGGGGACTTTCGGTGCGCCGGTATGAGGCCGTGCGGGGCGCTTACCCTTCCGAAGGATCGATCGTTTCCCGTGGACCTCCTGCCCCATTTCGCCATCGGTACCGGCGTTCTTGCGCTGATCGTGGCGCTCGGCCTCTACTTCCGCGTCAAGTCCATCCCCGAGGGCAACGAGCAGATGGCGCGCATCGCGCGCTACATCCGCGAAGGTGCCATGGCCTTCCTCGCCCGTGAGTACAAAGTGCTCGCGGTGTACTCGCTCGTGGTGTTCGTCGCGCTCTGCGTGGTGCTCAGCCCCGAGTCCGGCGTGGCCTTCCTCTCGGGCGCTTTCCTCTCGCTGCTCGCCGGCTTCTTCGGCATGAAGGCCGCTACCTACGCCAACGTGCGTACGGCAGAAGCGGCGCGCTCGAAGGGCAAAGCGGAAGCCCTGCTTACCGCCCTCGACGGCGGCGCGGTCATGGGCCTTTGTGTGGCCGGCCTCGGCCTCATCGGCATGGGCGCGGTCTACTTCCTCTTCCGCAACGCGGAGACGCACCGCTTCGGCACCGTCATCCACTCGTTCGCGGTGGGCGCCAGCAGCATCGCGCTCTTCGCGCGCATCGGCGGCGGCATCTACACGAAGGCGGCAGACGTCGGCGCGGACATCGTCGGCAAGATCGAAGCGAACATCCCCGAGGACGACCCGCGCAACCCGGGCGTCATCGCCGACAACGTCGGTGACAACGTCGGCGACATCGCCGGCATGGGCGCGGACATCTACGAGAGCTACGTCGCCGCGATGGTGGCCGCGATGGCGCTCGGTCTCACGATCCCGCAAGCGCAGCTCCAGCCGCTCGTGCCCGGCGAGACGAACGAAGTGAAGCTCCGCGTCGTCGCGGTGGCGCTCCCGATTCTGCTCTCGACGGTCGGTCTCGTCGTTTCGATCCTCGGCATCTTCATCACCCGCGCGATGAAGAACATGCCTCCCGCGCGCGTGCTCCGCCTCGCGCTCATCCTCCCGCCGTTCCTCGTCATCGGCGCGGCGTTCCCCGTGCTCGGCAAGCTCGGCATCAGCCAGACCGCGATCATCGTGCTCGCCGCCGGCGCGCTCGGTGGCGCCATCGTCGGCCTCATCACCGACTATTACACCTCGATGGGCCCGGTCGAGCGCATCGCGAAGGCGTCGCTCACCGGTCCCGGCACCAACGTGATCGCCGGCCTCGCGGTGGGTCTCGAATCGGTCGCGATCCCGATTGTCACGCTCTGCATCGTCGGCGCGGTCTCGAACCACTACCTCGGCCTCTACGGCATCGCGCTCTCGGCCGTCGGCATGCTCGCCGGCACCGCGATCGTCATGACGGTCGACGCGTACGGTCCGATCGCCGACAACGGCGGCGGCATCAGCGAGATGAGCGGCCTCGGCAAAGAGGTCCGCGACATCACCGACGAGCTCGACGCGGTCGGCAACACTACCGCCGCGGTCGGCAAGGGCTTCGCGATTGGCTCCGCCGTTCTCACGGTCGTCGCCCTCTTCGCCGCGTTCAACATGGAAGTGAACGCGGTCCGCAAGGCCCACGGCGGCAAAGATCTCGTGCTCGAGATCACCGACGCGAAGGTGCTCATGGGCATCCTCTTCGGCGCGATCCTCCCCTGCCTCGTCGGCGCCGCGACGATGACCTCCGTCGGCAAGGCCGCGGGCGCCATCGTCGAGGAAATCCGTCGTCAATTCCGCGAGATCCCGGGTCTGCTCGAGGGCAAGCCCGGTGTCGAGCCGGAGCCCAAGAAGATCGTCGACATCGCGACCACCGCTGCGATCAAAGAGATGATCCTGCCCGGTGCGATCGCGGTGCTCGCTCCCGTCGTCGTCGGTTACGCGTTCGGCGCAGAGCTCCTCGCGGGCATGCTGGCCGGCTCGCTCGCCGTCGGCGCCACCCTCTCGCTCATCATGGCGAACGGCGGCGGCGCCTGGGACAACGCGAAGAAGTTCATCGAGAAGGGCGGCCTCCCCGGCCACAAGAAGGGCTCGGACGCACACAAGGCGGCCGTCGTCGGCGACACCGTCGGCGATCCTTTCAAGGACACGTCGGGCCCCGGCATCGCGATTCTCATCAAGGTCATGGGCGTCGTCTCGCTCCTGATCGCCCCCCTAGTCGCCATGCGCTGAAACGTCGGCGCGGCTGGGCGATACCTTCGCCTGGGCGTCGTCGGCCGTGCTCACGAACAGGAGTTCGCTCCGCGCGGCCTCCTAGCCCAGGCTCGGTCTCCCCCAGCCGCATCCGACGTTTCATCCACCCCCGACTCGCCGTGGTTCTGAGAACCGCGGCGATTCTGGTTTGTGGGCTCTCGTGCTTCGCACGACGCGCGGGCTCTCGTGCTTCGCACGACGCGCGACGGGCTCGTGCTTCGCACGACGCGCGGGCTCTCGTGCTTCGCACGACGCGCGGGCTCTCGTGCTTCGCACGACGCGCGACGGGCTCGTGCTTCGCACGACGCGCGACGGGGGCTCGTGCTTCGCACGACGCGCGACGGGGCTCGTGCTTCGCACGACGCGCGACGGGGCTCGTGCTTCGCACGACGCGCGGGGGCTCTCGTGCTTCGCACGACGCGCGGGGGCTCTCGTGCTTAGCACGGCGCGCGGGGCGCGGGGCGGGCTCAGGCGGTGGCGCAGAGGTCGTCGTAGAAGGTGATCTTCTTGTCGATCATGCCGAGGTTCTTCTTCAGGAGAGCGATGCGCTCGAGGATGGCTTCGCGGTGGGAGACGAGGATGGCTTTGCGGTCGGCGGCGGTGGAGTCGCCCTTCGCGAGGAGCTTGGCGTAGGCGCGCATCGTGCGGATGGGCATCCCGGTCTCGTGGAGCTTGCGCCAGAAGATGACGCGGCGGACGTCGTCCTCGTCGTAGCGGCGGTGGCCGTTCGGGGCGCGCTTCGGACGGAGGAGGCCGATCGATTCGTAGTACCGGAGCGTGAAGGTCGTCGTGGCGGCGCGATCGGCGACGTCTTTGATGCGGAGAGGGATCGGCATCGCCACACCGTAGACCCTCTAGCGCGCTCGAAGAACAGGGCGAAGAGGTGCAAAAATAAGCGGTGACGCGCGGCCGGGGCGAAGTTCTAGCACACTCGAAGATCGCGATGGGGCAACGTGATTTTACGTCTTGGGCCGTTGACTTCCAGCGCGCTCGAAGGAGTACCAAAAGAGGCTCGAAAGGGACGACCACCAATGAAGACACGCAAGCTCGGCTCCGCCACCGTCAGCGCGATTGGCCTCGGTTGCATGGGGATGAGTGACTTTTACGGCCCGCGCGACGACGCCGAGTCGATCGCGACGATCCATCGGTCGCTCGAGCTCGGGATGACGCTCCTCGATACGGCAGACATGTATGGCCCGTTCACCAACGAAGAGCTCGTCGGGAAGGCGATCGTGGGCAAACGGGACCTCGCCTTCGTCGCGACGAAGTGCGGAATCGTACGGAGCGCGACCGATCCGAACGTACGCGGTATCGACGGGAGCGCGGCGTACATCAAGGCTTCGTGCGAAGCGAGCCTGAAGCGCCTCGGCGTCGATTACGTCGACCTCTATCAGCTTCACCGCGTCGACCCGAAGACCCCGATCGAAGAGAGCGTCGCCGCGATGGCCGACCTCAAAAGGGAGGGAAAGATCCGAGGGATCGGGCTCTCGGAAGCTTCGTCGAGCACGCTCCGCCGTGCGCAGGCGGTGCACCCGATCGACTCGGTGCAAACCGAGTACTCGCTCTGGACACGCGACCCCGAGGACGACGTGCTCGCCACCTGCGAAGAGCTCGGGATTGGCTTCTTGGCCTATAGCCCCCTCGGACGCGGGTTCCTCACTGGCCAAATCAAGAAGTTCGAGGACTTCGCCGCCGACGACTTCCGCCGCCACAACCCGCGCTTCGTCGGCGACGCGTTCGAGAAGAACCTCGCGCTCGTCCGCAAGGTAGAGGCGCTCGCGAAAGAAAAGGGCGTGCTCGCGTCGCAGCTCGCGCTGGCCTGGGTGCTCGCGAGAAAACCGTTCGTCGTGCCGATTCCGGGCACCAAGCGCCGCAAGTACCTCGAAGAGAACGCGAAGGCGATCGACGTCACGTTGACGACGGACGACCTCGCCGCGATCGACGCCGTCTTCCCGAAAGACGCCGCGGTGGGCACCCGCTACTCCGCCCAGTTCATGCACCTGGTGAACGCGTAGGCCGCACCACGTCGCGAGCACGGTCAGCCCCCGCGACGCAGACGCGGACGCGCACTTGGCACGCTCGCTTGGCTCGCGACGATCGCCGACGTACGCATTTCGGAGCGGAGGGGGGACGCGACGCGCGAATGGCGTACTCGCGCGCGGCGCGCGGGTGTAGAGCGGACCCATGTCTCGCTCTTCGATCGTCCCCGCGGTGGGGCGGAGGTCGTCCTTGTCCTTCCTCGTGCTCGCCGCGTTCGCGACCGCCTCGTGTGGCGCGAGCGCACCAGCAAAGCCGCCCACGACGAAGCAGGCTCCGCGACGAAGCGAGAACGACACGCCCCTCGTCCCCTACGACATGAAAGACGAGACCGACGTCGCGCGCGCGGTGCGTGAATATTACACGAAATACGAATTTGCCATTCCGATGCGGGACGGGGCAAAGCTGTTTACGAACGTGTACGTCCCGAAGGACGACACCCATGTATGGCCGATGCTCATGCAGCGCACGCCCTACGCGGTGACGCCCTATGGCGTCGACAACTCGCCGTCCACGTCGAACGCGCGCGTGCTCCGCCGCTTCGCGCCCAATCCGCTCGCGGTGAAAGACGGCTTCGTGTTCGTGCACCAAGACGTGCGCGGTCGCATGATGAGCGAAGGCACGTTCGTCGACGTGCGCCCGCACCGCGCCGCGGGAGCGAACGGAAAGACCGACGTCGACGAGACGACCGATACCTACGACACGATCGAATTTCTCTTGAAGAACGTGCCGCGCCACAACGGCAAAGTGGGAGTTTGGGGCATCTCGTATCCCGGTTTTTACGCCGCCCAAGCTGCGATCTCCGGGCACCCCGCGCTGAAGGCCGCGTCGCCGCAGGCGCCAGTGACCGAGTGGTTCGTCGGCGACGACTTCCACCACAACGGGGCGTTCTTCCTTGCCGACGCATTCGACTTTTACTCGGGGTTCGGAAAGCCGCGCCCGAAGCCGATCCAGAAGGCTACCTGGGGCTTCGACTACGGCACCGGCGACAACTACGATTTTTTCCTCCGCCTCGGCCCGATCGCGAACGCGAACAAAGAGCACTTCGAGGAGAAGCTCCCCTTCTGGAACGACTTGATGGCGCACGGCACGCGCGACGCCTTCTGGAAGGCGCGCGACCCTCGGCCGTACTACAAGTCCGCGAAGCCCGCGATCCTCACCGTGGGTGGGTTCTTCGACTCCGAAGATTTGTTCGGAGCGCTCGAGACGTACAAGGCATTCGAGACGCAGAGCGCGGGCGCGGACAACGCGATCGTGATGGGCCCTTGGCGCCACGGCGGGTGGGCTCGTGGCGACGGCGACAAGCTCGGCCCGGTCTCGTTCGGACAAAAGACGTCGCGCTGGTACCACGAGCACGTCGAGCTCCCGTTCTTCCAAAAGCACCTCAAGGGAAAGACGACCGGCCCCCTCGCGGAGGCCACCTGCTTCGAGACGGGAACGAACGAGTGGCGCACCTTCGACGCGTGGCCCCCGAAAACGGCCAAGCTCGAGAACGTGTACCTTGCAGGCAACGGGGCGCTCGCACGAAGCGCGCCCGCGGCGGGCACGGTCGCCTCCGACTCCTATCCGAGCGATCCGAAGAAGCCGGTTCCCTACCTTTGGCGGCCGGCCACCGAAATCGATGCAGAATACATGATCGAGGATCAGCGCTTCGCCTCGCGACGCCCTGACGTGCTCGTCTACCAGAGCCCGATCGCGACCGAGGACGTGACCTTGGCGGGCCCGATCGACGTGGACCTGTGGGTCGCGACGACGGGGACGGACGCCGATTTCGTCGTCAAGGTCGTCGACGTGTACGCGGACAACTACGCCGATCCGGAGCCGAACCCGACTGGCGTGAAGATGGGCGGCTATCAGCAGCTCGTGCGCGGCGAGGTCATGCGCGGAAAATTCCGTGACTCCCTCGAAGCTCCGACCGCGTTCGTGCCGGGCACCCCGGCGCGGGTCCATTTCACCCTCCCCGACGTGCTCCACACGTTCCGCCCCGGGCATCGCATCATGGTGCAAATCCAGTCGTCGTGGTTTCCGCTCGTCGACCTGAACCCGCAGACGTTCGTCGACATCTACAAGGCCAAACCCGAAGATTTCCGCGCGGCGACGCACACGATTTTACGCACGGCGGACAAGCCTTCGCACCTCGGCTTCCGCGTCCTTCGCGGCAAGCTTCCGCTCTGACGCGTCGCGAGCGCGGCTCCTAAATTCTTGCGTCGTGCGCCCGCTCGGGTGCCCCCTCCCAAAAAATCCGGGCTAAGGTCGACCACGATCCATGGCTGCACACGTCCTCTCGTTCGAGAAGCCCATCGTCGACATCGTCTCGCGCGTGCGAGAGCTGCGGGCCGCGGCCGACTCGGACCCGAAGCTCTTGCCCGAGCTCCGTCGCCTTCAAGACAAAGCGAACAAGCTGGCGCGTGCACTCTACAAGGAGCTCACGCCGTGGCAGAAGGTGCAGCTCTCGCGGCACCCGAACCGGCCCTACACGCTCGACTACATGAAGGCGCTCTTCACCGATTTCGTGGAGCTCGCCGGCGATCGAAAGTTCGCAAACGACGCCGCGATCGTGGGTGGAATGGCCCGTTTTCGGGGGCGCAGCGTGGTCGTCGTAGGCCACCAAAAGGGCCGCGGGGCGAAGGAGAACGTGAAGCGCAACTTCGGCATGCCGCACCCCGAGGGCTACCGAAAAGCGGAGCGCCTCTACGATCTCGCGTCGCGCTTCAAGCTGCCCATCTTCACGTTCATCGACACTCCCGGCGCGTACCCCGGCCTCGGCGCCGAGGAGCGTGGTCAGAGCGAAGCCATCGGCTCGTGCCTCGCGGTCATGAGCCGCGTGCGGGTGCCCATCATCGCGACGATCATCGGCGAGGGTGGCTCCGGCGGCGCGCTCGCGCTCGGGCTCGCGAACCGCGTGCATGTCCTCGAGTACGGCACGTACAGCGTCATCTCGCCGGAGGGCTGCGCGAGCATCCTCTGGAAAGACGGCGCGAAGGCCGAGCTCGCGGCAGAGCGCCTCAAAATTACGGCCCCGGATCTGCTCTCGCTCCGCGTCGTCGATCGTGTCGTGGACGAGCCCCCGGGCGGCGCGCACCAAGATCCGGTGCGGGCGGCGGAGTCGGTCGGCGAGTCGCTCGCGGTCGCCCTCGCGGAGCTCGACGCCATGAGCGAACGCGAGCTCGTGGACCAACGCTACGAGCGCTTCCGCGCCCTCGGCTCCTACGCCGGCGAGCTCACCTGAGAAGCGCGAGCGACCGCGCGACGCGCGCCGTGCAAACGCGTGCATGCTGCATGGGTAGCGGCGGTCGATCACGTCGCGCGCTCGATCGCCGGACCGATGCGCACTGAGTCGCACACTGTCGCACCCGAAGCGCAACGGCACGACGCAGGGCTCCAAAAGCGTCGCTCAGCGCGTCAATAAGTCGCCGCAAAATTGGCTAAAAATCAGGCCGGCACGCCTTTTCAGTGTCGGTCTTCATGCTATGAGCGGTGACAATGTCCGAAACTCTCCCCCTCGAAGGAAAAGTCGCGATTGTCACGGGCGCGAGCCGTGGAATCGGCGAGGCCATCGCGGCGGCGATCGTGCGGGCGGGCGGCAAGGTCGTCTGCGCGTCGCGTAAGCTCGAGACGGTCACCGAGGTGGCCGCCAAGCTCGGGCCGAGCGCGTTCGGGGCCGCGGTGCACACCGGCCGCGAAGCCGACTGCGAGGCCCTCGTCGAAGCCGCGGTGAAGCGCTTCGGCCACGTCGACCTCCTCGTCAACAACGCCGCGACGAACCCGTACTTCGGCCCGCTCGTCGACACCGACGCGACCGCCTGGGAGAAGACCTTCGAGGTGAACGTGAAGGGCTACTTCTGGATGGCGCGCGCGGTGATTCGGCACATCCAGGCCCGCAAGGCCCCCGGCTCGATCGTGAGCGTCACCTCGGTCGCGGGGCTCGAGGCGGCGCCGATGATGGGCGTTTACGGCATGACCAAGGCGGCCGTCATCTCGATGACCAAGACCCTCGCGACCGAGCTCGGCTCGCAGAATATCCGCGTGAACGCGGTCGCCCCCGGCTTCGTCGACACGAAATTCGCCGCCGCGGTGGTGCAGAACGAGCACCTCGTCTCGGAAGTGAAAAAACGCACCCCCCTCGGGCGCGTCGCCGTTCCCGAAGAAATCGCGGGAGGCGTAGTGTTCCTCTTGGGAAACGGCGCCAGTTATTTGACAGGACACACCCTGGTGATTGACGGAGGGATGACGGTGTCGTGAGCGCGGCGCGGAATGAGAACCGGCCAAGCTATTCTTAAAGAGCTAGATTACCTTCGAAATCCGAGGCCCTTGCCTCCTTCGAGAACGCGCGTTTCACGGCGCGCAGTGTGGGTGGGGACGTGGTCGTAAGCATGCAGTCGGGACAAGTCATCGTCGGGAAATACCGCCTGAACCAGCTTCTGGGGACGGGCGGCATGGCCGAGGTTTGGTCTGCGACCAACGTGTTCACCGATCGCGAGTTCGCGGTGAAGTTCCTGAGCCCGGAGGTCGCCAAGACGCCGGAGCACGCGGCGCGTTTCCTCAAAGAGGCCAAGGTCTCGGCGCGGGTGAACCACCCGAACATCATCGAGACGATGGACGTCGGGCAGACCGACGACGGCAAGCTGTTCATCGTGATGGAGCTGCTCTCGGGCGCCCCGCTCGAGGTCGCGATGCGCCGGCAGACGCCGCGCATGACCGTGCCCGAGCTCGTGTTCGTGCTCACCGAGGTGGCCTCTGCCCTCGCCGCGGCGCACCGGGCCGGCGTGGTCCACCGCGACCTCAAGCCGTCGAACATCTACCTCCACCGCGACAACAAATCGAACGCCGCGGTCCCCAAGCTCCTCGACTTCGGGGTGAGCAAATTCCTCGACGACGGCCCGGGTCCGAACGTCGCGCTGACGATGGCCGGCACCGTGCTCGGCTCGCCGCTCTACATGAGCCCCGAGCAGGCGCGCGGGGACTCCAACCTCGACGGCCGGACCGACATCTTCGCGTTCGGCGCGATCCTCTTCGAGGCGCTCACCGGACAGCGCCCGTACGACGCGGCGAACTTCAACGCGCTCATCGTGAAGATCGCGACCACCGCGCCGAAGGACATCGACGAGCACGCGCCAGAGATCGGAAGAGCG
>JAAFHV010000314.1 GCA_013297655.1 Myxococcales bacterium
GGCGCGGAGGCCCGTGACGATGCCGTGGCCATACCCCACGTTCGGCGAAGGTACCGTGACCACCCGCACGAAGTCGCGGCCCGGCTTCTCGAGCTCTTTTGCGAATACGCCGGCGCTCCCGTCGGTGCTGCCGTTGTCGACGAGGACGAGCTCCCAATCGAGCTTGCTGCGGTCTTCGGGCACGAGCGCCTCGAAGCGGGCGATCAAGTTCGGGAGGTTTCCCGATTCGTTGTAACAGGGGACGACGATCGACTTTCGCACGCTCATGACGCGGTATCCTTCGCCGATTCGGCCTTCTTTTTGGCCTCGGCGAACACGATGAACTTCATCCCGAGGAAGTTCGTGACGGTAGACGTGCCGGTGGCGAAGAGCCACGCCACGGCTTTTGGAAGGGAGAGGGCGAGGGCGCCGGCGTTCACTCCCATGTTCAAGAGGAGCGACGTGGCATAGAGCAAAACGAAGGCGCCGGCCTGGGTGCTCACTTTGCCTTTGTCCTTCGCGCGGAACACGAAGAGACGATTGAGCACGAAGGAGAGCACGGCTCCTGCCGCGAAGCTCACCCCCTTCGCCACCGCGATCGGCAGCGCGGGCACGAGCCTCACGAGCAGCATATAGACGAGAAAATCGGTGCCGACGGCGGAGAGCCCCACGACCAAGAAGCGGCCCAGCTCTGCGCCTTGCTCCTTGGCTTTCGAGGGGCTCGCCTCGCTCACAGGTCGCGGCCCTTGCGGTGCACGGCGTTCCAATAGTGGAACGTGTCGAGCTCCTCCGGGGTGCCCCAGGGGATGTACTTCTCCACGCTGAAGGCGCGCACTTTGGCGCCCTCTTCCACCATTCGGCGCGCGATCGTGTCGATGTAATACTCACCCTTCACGGTGTCCTCCGCCGCGACCATCGCCTGGTATTCGCGGACGAACACGGCGCGGGAGGGGAACCAGAAGGTGCCGAGCACCACCTCTTGTTTCTTGGGATCGGTGCCGTCGACCTGCTGCTTTACCGCGATGCGGGTGGCGAGGCCCTTTTCGTCGATCCGGACCCAGCCGTACATTTGCGGGCGCCAAAGCGCGGGCAAGTGGCCTTTGCCGGTGAACACCACGAGATCGTACTCGCCAGACTCTTCGATCCGCTTGAGCTCTTCGATATCGAAGATGGCGCCGGTGTCGCAGGGGGCAAAGAGCACCGGCGCGCCGTCCGGGACGTGCTCGAGGCCGAGGAGGGCGGTGGTCGCTTGGCCGTCCGTCATGCCCGGTATCGGCTGGACGCGGGTGTTCTTTGTTTTGGATACGATCGCCTCGAGGCGCGGATCTTTGGCGTGCTGATCGAGGGCAATGAGGGTGGTGCTCGGCGACTTGGGGAGGAGGCGTAACACCTGCTCCACCATCGGCTTGCCGGCGACGGGAACGAACGGCTTCGGCTCGGTGTACCCGCGGTCGCGGAAGCGCTGCCCGAGGCCCGCCATCGGGATCACCGTATGGGCGCGGATCTCGGTCTTCTTCGCGGTCTTCACGAACGCGTCGACGGTGCGCATCGCCTTCGCCCAGCCGTCGTAGTCGCCGAGATCGTCGGGAGTGCCCCACTGGTAAAAATGCTCGAGCGGGAAGACGCCCACCTTCGCCCCGCGCTCGACGAGCGCCTGCATCGCCATCGAGACGTAATACTCGCCTTGAACCCGCTCGCCCTTCGCGAGCATCGCGTTCGCGATCTCGAGGAGGGTGTCGCCGCGGCGGAAATAATAGAGGCCGCTCGACGCGTACTCGGTGAATTTGTCCTTCGTGAAGTGGTGCTTCTCGCGGATCTCGAGCACCGTCTCTTGGTCCTCCGCGACGCGCATGTACGCGTAGAGGGTGGGGCCGAGGGAGTGCGGGTGAAAGCCGCGATAGGCGCTCATCGCGCCGTCCCACTTGCCCTTCGCGAGCCACTTTCGGAACGCGGGATACGACCAGTCGACGCCGAAGTCGCAGTAGTTGAGGAGCACGTCCTCGTCCGCTCGAATGTGGTCCTTCGCCGCGAGCAAGGTCTGGATCGGGCCGTCTTTGTGCGGCTCGCAGATCACGATCTCCGCGCTCGTGCCCGGCGGGACGAGCTTCTTGGTCGCCTCCACCAGGTTGGTGCCTTCGGCGTGGGTGCGGTTCACCACGAACACGTAGCGGTCGTCTTTTTGGCGCGGCTGGAAGGCCTGGAGCACACGCTCGAGCATCGGGACGCCGTCGACCGGGATGAGCGGCTTGGGCTCGGTGTAGCCTACACGCATGTAGCGGTCACCGAGGCCAGCCATCGGAATCAGAATCAGCATGAAGGGTCACTCCGGGTGAGCGCGAGGCGGTACTGTTCGGAAGGCATGCCCACGATCTTCGGGGGCTCGTCGTCCGGGAGATAACGGGCGTCGCCGCGGCGCGAGCGCGCGAGCACGTCTTCGACATAATCGTGAGAGAGGGCGACCTCGCGTGCTTGCGCGAGCTCGTCCGGGTTGCGTGCACACTGCAATCGTGAGCCGTCGTCGGCGACGAGCACGACGGGCCTCCCGAACGACGCGAGGGCCGCCTTTGCAGCTCCGGCAGGGTCGTCGTCGAACGAGGTCACCCGCGACACGCTCGCGAACACGACCGCGTCGGGGAAGAGGAACCTCGGCGTTTCGACCCTACGGTTCGGGAGGCGGGTGAACACGCCGGAGCCGAGCGCGGTCTCGGTCACGAAGGGCTTCGCCACCTCTGCTGCGAACGAGGGCAGCGCGCCGAACGACGCGCGAAACTGCTCGTCGATCTCGCGCGAGCGGGTGATCGCGTCGTCGACCGTCTCGGCGTAGACGACGAGGCCGTGCGACTCGAGGAGCACGAGCGCTTCTCGTCTGCCGTCGAGCGCCTTTTGCACCAGCAGCGCGAGCCCGCGACCCGGCCGCTCGTACGGCACCGAGACGATCGCCTCCGGCCGCGCGGCGGAAGAGCACGCCACGAGGAGCGCGCCGATCGCGTGGGTGTGCGCCACCACCGCGCCACCGATGGCGTGAAAATAGGTCTCGAGGGAAGGCCGCGGGGAGAGGGAAAATACGGCCTTCTCCGCCTCGAGGTCGCCGTCGAGCGCGGCCTTGGCGAGGGCGAGGGGCACCTCGGCGTGGGCGCCGGCATTGCCCATATCGGACAGGCGCTTACCGCTCGCTTTCACGAACAGGGTGGCGGCCTCTTTGATGGACACGTTGCCGCCCGGGCCTTGCACCCACTCCGCGCCCCCGAGGGCTTTTCCGATTCGTCTCAGCGCGTCCATGCGTTCCTCCGGAAGACGTCTTCCGCGATCTCTTCGAGCGAGAGGCCGATGCCGGTCGCGTCCGTGCGCGCGTGGTAAAACGGAATCGCGAGCGAATCGGCACCTTTGCCGTCTTTGTCGAGGTTGTCACCCACCATCGCACAGGCGGCGAGATCCACGCCAAGCCTTCTCGCGGCGAGCTCGAACGGGGCGCGCGCGGGTTTGTCGACCCCGACCTCTTCGCTCGCGACGAGCGCGTCCACCTCGGGGAGGAGGCCGAGCGCGTCGAGCTTTCGGAGCTGAATTTGCAGGGTAAGGTCGGTCACGATCGCGGTCTTCCCGCCGCGCGCGCGGAAGTCGGCGAGCAGCGCGTGGGCGTGCGGTCGCGGTCGCATCGTGGCGAGGTAGGTGGACCAGTAGGCCTCCTCGAGCTCGCGCGCGGCGTGGAGGGCGGGCACCGTGCTCGCGCCGGTGCTCGTGTGGAGCGTGTGCAGCATCTCGCTCGCGTAGAGGAGGCGCGAGTGCATGCTCGGCGTATGGCAACGATCTTTGACCCGCTTTCGCGCGGCGACGAAGGCGGCCTCGAACGTGTCGCGCGTCATGCCGAAGAGGGACTCGAACCGCTCGGCGAGCGCGCCGCGCGCGGCGACCTCGCAAGGCCCGTACTCGTAGAGGGTGTCGTCGAGGTCGAGGAGGAGGGCACGAATCACGAGGGCATCACTCCTTGGCGCAGACGCACGCTCATCGCGTGGAGGAGCACGAGCTGGGTCATGCCGCGGCTGCCGGGGTAGAAGCCGACGAGCCGCTCGTCGACGAGCTCGTCCAAGTTCGGAATGGCCACTTGCGCGACCACCTTGAGCTCGTCGGCATCGAGGGAGCCGGAGACGAACAGGGTGTCGCGCTCGAGGTGCTCGTCGGGTCGCCACTCTACGGTGACGCCTTCGATTTGCACGAGCATCTCGAAGAGGGAGAGCGTATCGAGGGCGCTCGCGAGCTCGTACTCCACGGAGAAGTCGTTCTCGTTCTCGGGGGTGTCCATGAGGCGCACGACGAGATCGGCGTGCTTTTTCTGCGGCTTGATGTACTTCGCGGAGTCGGCGGCGCGGCGCTCGATCTGCTCGAGGACCTGCTCGCGAGAGTATCCGCGCTTCTTCATGTCGCGCGATACTTTCCACTCGAGGCGAATCTCTTCTTTGGGCTCTACGAACACCTTGAGGTGCAAGAGGTGGCGCTGCGAGGCGAGATAAAACGGGTGGAGCCCCACGATCGTGACGAAGTCTTTGGCGCGCAGCAAAATCGCATCGGTGAACTTGCCTTTGTCGTGGTCGTAGTGCCGCTTACGAACGTCGGTCCCGCGGCGGAGGGAGTCGAGCGCGTCGAGCTGGGCGCGGAGGAGGTTGCCGCGCGGATCGAGGTGGGTGTACTCGCGCCACATGGCGTGGCCGCGCTCCCAGCGGTGGTCGTCGTCCCCGTTGATGAGGGTCATCGTGGAGGGGAAGAGCTTGGCGATGTCGCGCCCGATCGTGTGTTTGCCGGCGCCGCTGTCGCCCCCCACGCCGAGCATGAAGGTTTGATCACGAAACGCGTACACGCCATTCGAGCGCACGCCCTTGCGGTACATCTCGAAGCCGCACATCGCGGTCGTCGCGAAGAGGGCGGTAAACGCGATGCTGGCCCCCTGCGGCGAGAAGATCGACGGGAACGAGATGACGAGCCGCCCCGCCTGCGCGAGCCCACGCCCGGCGCCGAGAACGGGGTCGAACGCCTCCAGGAAGGTGCCCGGATCGGCGACGAAGAAGTACACGAGGTAGGCGCCGCTGAGCATGAAGAGCGCCATTTTCCCCGTGCGAGAGAGGCGCGCGCCAAAATAGGCGACGAACGGCATCGACCAGACGAACCACCCCGGCTGCGGCGGAACGAGGGCGACGAGCGCGACGTAAAGCGCGCCGAGGAACATGAGCAAGAGCTCGCGGTTCACCTTCCGGTAGCTCGCGAAGCGGAGGAGGGCCACGGCGGCGACCCCTGGCGCGGCGTAGAGCGACACGGCGCCATAGGGCACTACCACGGTCCAAATCTTCTTCGACTCTGCGCTCCCGAGCACCATCGCGCGGAACGCGGGGTGTGTCATGGGAATGGCATAAAGCGCGGCGGTGGTGAGGGCGGTGATCGCGCCGAACGCCAACACGCCGCGCCGCTGCCGGTAGAGGTACACCGCGACGAACGGCACCGCGATGAGCAGGTGTCCCTTCGTGGCGAGCGAGATCCCGAACGCGATCGCGGCCGGCGCCGTCTTCTGTTTGAAGAGCAGATAGAGCGACGTGCAGAGGAGCGCGGTAGGCAGGATATCGAGCTGCCCGTGCACGTACGTGGCATAAAACACGATCGGCGAGAGCCAATAGGCCACGAGCGCGTCGTGGGCGTGCACCCGCAGCCAGCGCATCAAGAACAGCAGAATGGCCAAATCGGCGAGCAAGAGCGGCGCTCGCAAGAGGAAGAGGCCGAGGTGCGAGCTAGGGTCGAAGCTAGTGAAGAGGGCGGGCAGCCACGAGATGGAGAGAATGCCCAACATGCCCGGCCCGTAGGGAAACGCGAGCGTCTCCCCGCGGTCGAAGAAGGGAGTCCACGGATCGGCGAACTTGCCGTGCACGAACGCGTACACGAACGGCGCGAACCAGCGGGTGGCGAAGTGCGAGCCGAACATGGTGGCCGCGACGAGCTTCACGACGAGGCCAATCCAGAACAGCTTGGAGGTGCGGAGGGTGCGGAGCTCCGTTCGCAGCTCGGCGAGGTCGAGCTCGGTCTGCGCGCGCGGCCCGTCGTTGGCGGGTGGGGCGTTCGACGGCGCCGGCGCCTTCAGCGACGCAGGCTCGGACGAGGTGCTCACGGACGGACCCACGACTCGGGCCGCTTGGTGCACACGGCGTGGTAGCTCCGGCCTTCGAGGCTCGTCCGGAGGGCGGCGTCCTTCGCCGGGTCGTGCCCTTGGAGCTCCGGGCTCACGAGACAAATCTTGAAATGTTCCGATAGTTTAGCGAAGTCTTGGGCGGTGCCGGGGAAGCCCTCGAAGCAGTCGACCCAGACCCACGCGGCGCGGCCTTTCCAGGCGAGCACGGCCTCGATCGGCTCGACCTCGGAGTAGCGCACGGCGAAGCGGGTTTCGCCCGCGCGCCAGAGCTTCATCGCGGCCGGCACGCTGCAATCGAGGAAAAAGTAGTCCTCGATCCCGTGCTCGGCGGCGAGGGCGGCGACGCGCGCCTCGACCCCTTCGGTCTTCACGTTGAAGATGCACGGACGCGCGCCGATCTTAGGGAAAAACGCCTCGATCGTGGGCCCGTCGGTGAACGGATCGTGCGTCACGAGCACGTCGTTCCCGGACGAACGCAGGTCGAATTCGATCCCGAGCGATTCGGGCACCCCCGCGAGCGCCTCGAGGGTGTTGATCCGGTGCTTGTACAAGCGAAGCATGAAGGTAGCCGCGGTATAGGACGACGCTTTCCGCGCTGCAACACGAGGGGGAGGGCCGTTCGTGGGGCTCGGCGTGGACCGCAGCGCGCCATGGTCGGACCTCGAACGCTGCCGCATAGATGAGGGCTGGCGCAGGTCGCCCTCGTTGCGCGGTCGTCGATTCATTCGCGCGCGCGAACCGCGCCGCTGGAAGCTCTACGGTGGAGTCGGCGAGGGGGCCGCTGCCGGCGAGGCGAGCACCACGAAGCCCGGAAACGTCGCGGCGCGGACGTATCCTTTTTTCTCGTAGAACTCGGCAGAGTCGAGGCCCTCGTGAAACTCGGAGAGGGCGACGAGGTACTTCGGGGGATATAGCTCGAGATCACGAGCGTCCTCCGCGAGCCACTCCTCGCGACGATAGAGGCGGAAAGGGCTCGTGAGGAACGTGGTCCAAAAGAAGCGACCGCGATGGCGGCGGTTCGCGACCGCGTAAATTTCGGGCTGAAACCCACGAACGGTCACGTTGTCGCCTTCCGACGTGTGCGCCTCCAGCCACTTGCCGATGTCGTAGCTGTCGGCGTAGTAATAGCCAATCATGCCGACCTGAAAACGATGATGGAATGCGCGCGCGTCGTAAACGCCGCGATGGTACTTCCACTCGGCGTCCAAGGTGTCGCGTTGCACGATCGCGGCGTTGTCGAAGAGCGCCGTGCCCGCGTATCCGAGCACCATCGTCGCGGCCAACGCCACGTGGCGAGCCCACATGGGGAAACGCGCGCTCCACCCGTCGAACGTCGCGAGGCCGAGATAGACGAGGGGAAGCGAGAGGCACCCCCAGTGGAGGAGGTAATACTTGCCTTGAATCGCCACTGCCACGATCGCCGCGAGGACGAGCGCGAGGCCGGTCGCGTCGCGCTCGACGGACTCCCACGTCTTCTTGCGAATACCGACCCCGAGCCGCACGACACAAGCGAGGAAGAACACCCCCGAGAGCGGCGCGAAGACGTTGAATATCCAGCTTACGTGCTTGTCGATCGTGCCATGGGCACCAGCCTCGTGCGAAACATAATAGGCATTTGCGCCGACCACGATGTCCTTCATCGCCGGGAGTGCCCCTACGATGGCGAAATATCCCATTACGGGGACGATCGGGGCGAGCACTCCGCCGACAACGAGGCCGGCGTGGCGCACGAGCGGGCGCGTCGCCCATTGCCCCTCGCGGCGCAGTCGAAGCGCAAAAATGACCACCGCCACGATCACGAACGTCGCGCCGGGGGGCTTCGTGAGCGCGACGAGGCCGGCGAACACGCCGATCACGAACGCGGCCCGCTCCGTCTTCACGATGCGCTTCGCGGCCCACAGCGCGCAGATGCCGAACCCCGAATACCAAATTTCGCTCTGGGCGGTATTCCAGAAGTCGAAGTATCCAAAGTACATGAGCGCGGCCATGAACATGCCCGCCCCGCGGGCGCCCGGGCGAATTGGCTTGCCCACGCGCTCCAAGCTCGAGCCCAAGACGAACCCGAAGCCGAGCACGGCGAGTATCTCGAGGACGCGAATCGACCATTGATGCTGGCCGAAGAGGACAATCGACAGCGCGTGGATGACGTAAATCCCAGGGGTTTTGTGGTCGAGCACTTCCTTGTAGGGGATCGACCCGCGCGCAACCCACTCGCGCGCTACATAATAATAGAGGCCCTGATCGCGGCCGAAGGGGTAGAGCAGCGTGGGCAATCCGAGGATGACGCCCACCGCGCCGAAGATCACGTCGGCGAATGGGAACGCCAGCTTTGCCTTCGGCGCCACGGGGGCGTCGTTTGCTGCGTCTTCGCGACGCTCACTCGCCTCTTTTGCCGTCGTTGATTGGTTCGTCATGCTGTCGTCGTTGGCTATTCTTGGCGGGATCCGCGGAGCTTACTTCCAACCGGGTACGGTTCCATCATGTTCCGGCGGCGGCGAGAGGTTCGTGCGAGACCGCGAAATGGCGCGTCGCCGCGGGCGGACCGTCGGCATCAAAAGTACGTCATCACCAAGTTCATCCAGCACTCCTCCGCCACCGCGTTCACGTAGGCGTGGGGCACGTCGGCGGCGAAGACGATCGCGTCGCCTTTGACGAGCTCGAAGCGCTCTTTGCCTATCTCGAGGGTGAGCTTTCCGGCAGTGACGACCAGGTTCTCGCGTGTGCCAGGGGCGTGGGCCTCGGCGTCCTCGCGGCCGTAACCGGCGAGCCAGAGCTCGTAAAACTCCATTTTTCCCTTTTGATCGAAGGGGAAGAGCGCGCGCGAAGAGAACCGGCCGTCGGCGCTCACGAGGCGCTTTGCCTGCGCGTGGCGGAGCACCTTCGTCGAGGTGGACTCGGGGCGCGCCAAGAGCACCGAGAACGGAACCTCGAACGCCTTCGCGATCTTCCAAAGTGTGCTCACGCTCGGCACCGTGCGCCCGAGCTCGATTTGGCCTAGTGCCTGCCGACCCACGCCGCTGAGGCCAGCGAGGATGTCGAGCGAATACCCACGTTGGGTGCGGAGCTCGCGTACGTTCTCGCCCACGAGGGCGTCGAGCTCCGGCATCGGCTCCTCCGCCGGCGACGACGGGGGCGCCTCCGGGGTGCTCGTTGTCGTCGCAGGGGACGCGGGTTTTTCGACCCGTTTGCCATCCGCGATCCAGCGCGAGGTGCCCCCTTCGAGGCTCCACACGTGTTCGATCCCGTTCGCGACGGCGAGCTCGGCGGCCGAATGGCTGCGCCCGCCTTTGGCGCATACGAAGAGCACCCGTGGGCCGATCTTCGCCGCGGCGAAATTCTCTTTAAGCTTGCCGAGCGGGGCGAGGCGCGCGCCGGGGAGGTGCCCCTCGGCGTATTCTTGGGGCTCGCGGACGTCGACCAAATCGAGGTTTCCCTCGGCGATGAGGGCTTCGGCGTCGTTCGCGGAGATGGTTCGGATCATCGCCGCGAAAATTAGCAGAGCGGATCGACGGGGTGAACGATCCGGCTTGGCGCTTCTGCGAACGGCTCGGCGCTTATGGGCGCGGGGGGGCGCGGGGCGCAGTTTTGCGTGGGGTTTTTGTGCGCGGGGCGCGCGGGGCCGTTGGGGGAGGAGAAGGCGC
>JAAFHV010000311.1 GCA_013297655.1 Myxococcales bacterium
GTGAGCGGCGAGCGGTGAGCGGTGAGCGGCGAGCGGTGAGCGGTGAGCGGCGAGCGGTGAGCGGCGAGCGGTGAGCGGCGAGCGGTGAGCGGCGAGCGGTGAGCGGTGAGCGGCGAGCGGTGAGCGGTGAGCGGTGAGCGGCGAGCGGCGAGCGGTGAGCGGTGAGCGGTGAGCGTCGAGCGTCGAGCGTCGAGCGTCGAGCGGTGAGCGTCGAGCGTCGAGTGTCGAGCGTCGAGCGTCGAGCGGTGAGCGTCGAGCGGCGAGCGGCGAGCGGCGAGCGGCGAGCGGCGAGCGGCGAGCGGCGAGCGGAGAGCGGAGAGCGGTGAGGCGAAGGCGCCAAAGCCCAATCCGCCGCGGCCGCCGGGAGCTACACTCGGCTTAGTTCAGCTCGCGACGCGACGGCGCGAGACGGGCGAGGTGGGCGCGGAGGATCTGGGCGTCTTGTGCCTCGGGCTCGAGCTCGAGCACGCGCTCGAAATCCGAGCGCGCCGACGACGTAGCCCCGAGCTTCGCCGCCAGCATGCCTCGCTCGCGCAGCGCCGAGGTGGACGAAGGCGTGAGGCTCAAAATGCGATCGAGGGCGAGGTGCGCGCGGGGCAAATCACGCCTCGCGAGGTGCACCACCTTCAAGTTCGTCAGCATACGAACCAGCGTGCCTCGCGCGCTCGCCGGCACGAGATGGATCGGCGCGAGACGCGCTTTTTCCCCGAGGGCGCGACGCAGAATGCCCTCTGCGTCTTCGTGCGTGAGGAGCTTGCCGGTAAACGGATCGAGGAGCGCAGAGGGCTCGTCCCGCGCGGTGGGCACGTGTGCCTTCTCGTCGATACGCACCAAGTAGTGCCCGGGAAATGCCACTCCCCTCGCGCGCACGCCGAGGTGACGCGCGACCTCGGTGTACACGAGCGCGAGCGTGATCGGGATCCCGACCCGACGCTCGAGCACGTCCGAGAGCAAGCTGTTTCGAGGATCTTGGTAGTCGTCCTCGTTGCCGTGAAAGCCGAGCGTGTCGCGCACGTGCTGCACGAGGAGCCGCGCTTGCTCGGGCCCCGCGAGGCCCTCGAACGTGACAGGAGTGAGCGGCTCGCACAGCTTCGCGAGCCGCGAGAGCAGCGTGTCCACGTCGACCGAGCCGTACGCGTCTTTCGCGATCAGCGCAGCGCCGGTGGCGACGTCGAGCTCGGGGTCGGCCAAACGAGCGAGGTCCTCGAACGTGCGCGGCCGTTTCGCGAGGCTGATGGGGGCGTGGTGCGTGCTCATGTACGGGGCTCAAGTGTTGCGCCTCGCCCTCCCTTTCGGCAAGACGGGCCGCGCGCGCCTGGAGAGTATTTGGTCAATAAACCTTACCTCATCGCACAATTGGACCTTGCGCAGGCTTTTTATAGTGCGGGGAGTGGGACCTGTTGGAGGTCGAAGAAGTCGAGCTCGAGCCGGGATCGGTCGTCGAAGGCCGCTTTACGCTCGTTCGAATCCTCGGCGAAGGGGGAATGGGCACCGTCTGGCGACCCACGATGACCGAGGTCGCCGCTGCGCTTCGGGGAGCGCCGCTCGTCCCCGTGTCCGCACCACCACCAAGCGCCCGCGCGATGCCGCCACGTGCTCCACGGCGTCCGTTCGCGCTCGGCCTCTTCGCGCTCGCGCTCACGCTCGCCGGGGGCGCGGCGGCCGTCTACGCGATCTCCACGAGCCGCGACGAACCGCTCGCCCCGAGCCCTCCCCTCGCCCCGTCGTCGGTCCCCGGCACCGCGAGCACCGGCACCGAAAGCGACGCCGCGATCGCCGTCGACGCCTCCGCGACGAGCAAGTCGACGGCCCACGCCACCGCCAAATCTACGGCCATTCCCGCCAAATCAGCGCCAACTCCGAGCGCTCCGCCGCCCACGACCTCCGCGCCCGCGACGAGCGCGGCCCGCGCTCCATCGAGCGCTCCGCAGCCCGTCGCGCCGCCTTCGTCGGACGTACCTCCCGTCGCCACGATCCGTCACTGATCGGACCCGAGCGATCGCTCGATCGAAGGCTCGCCGTCGCGCGGGAGGTCGCGGCTCGGCGGCAACGTGGCGAGACCGGCCGCTCGCGCCTCCCGAGCTTCGCGACGCTCAATGCTCGCTGTCGAGGTGGGCCATTTGCTCTTTGGCGTACCTGTCGCCCTCGAACGAGCCGGCGGGGACGAGCGCCTCCAGCGCGACGAGATCGGCGGCCGAGAGCGGCTTCGCGAGGGCGCCGAGGGCGTCTGCGAGCTGGGCGCGTGTCTTCGGTCCGACGAGGGTCACGTTCGACGGACGCTTCGCGACGACCCACGCCACCGCGAGCTGCGACGCGGTGAGCCCGCGCTCCTTCGCGAAGTCAGAGAAGCGCGCCACGACGGCCTCGTTCTTCTCCCCCGCCGCACCTGCAAATCGGGGCAAGTACGCGCGAAAATCGCCCTTCCCGTTTGGCTTGCGGCCGGCGAGGAGGCCACGCGAGAGCACCCCGTAAAGCGTGGCAGATACACCCATCTCGTCGAGGCGAGGGAAGATCTTGCCCTCCGGTCCGCGGCTCGCGATCGAGTACTCGATCTGCAAATCGACGATCGGGTGCACCTTCGCCGCGCGCGCCACCGTGTCCGCGTTCACCTCCGAGAGCCCGATGTGCTTCACGTAGCCGGTCTTCACGAGGTCTGCGATCGCGCCCACGGTGTCCTCGATCGGCACGTTCGGATCGAGGCGCGCGGGGCGGTACACGTCGATCGCGTCCACGCCGAGCCGCTTCAGCGAGTACGCGAGGAAGTTCTTCACCGCCGCGGGCCGCGTATCTACGCCGCTCCAGGAGCCGTCGGGGCCTCGCATCGCGCCGAATTTCACGGAGATCGCGACCTTCTCGCGTTTGCCGCGGATCGCCTTCGCGATGAGCATCTCGTTGTGGCCCATCCCGTAAAAATCACCCGTATCGAGGAGGGTGATGCCCGCGTCGATCGCGGCCTCGATCGTGGCGACGCTCTCGTCGTCCGACGTCGCGCCGTACATCCCGGACATGCCCATGCAGCCGAGGCCGAGCACGTGCACGGTGGGGCCACCCGCCGCAGCGCCGAGCTTGGTCGTGAGTCGATTCGTTTCCTTCGTCATGTCGGTCACCTCTCGAAGACGAAGGTAGTCTCGCCGGGCGGTAGAACCAGTGAATAGGACGGATGCCAATCATCAACGGTGTGTATGAATTGCGCACCGTGCGCTGCTAAGGTTCCCGCTCGTGGCGTACGGACGTGACCTCGATCTGAACCTGCTCCGTGTGTTCGTCGTCGTGGCGGAGACGGGGAGCGTAACGACGGCCGCGAGCCGGCTCTACCTCACGCAGCCCGCCGTGAGCGCCGCCCTCCGAAGGCTCACCGCGGCGGTGGGCTCACCGCTCTTCGCGCGTGCAGGGCGCGGCATTCGCCTCACCGCACGGGGCGAGAACCTGCTCGCGACCGCGCGCCCGCACCTCGAGGCGATCGTGCACGCGACGCTCTCGTCGGAGCCGTTTTCCCCCGCGAAGAGCGATCGTACGATCCGGATCGGGCTCTCCGACGCGACCGATGCTTGGCTCCTCCCGCCGCTCCTCCGTGTGCTCGCGAACGACGCGCCGCACATGCGCCTCCTCGTCTCGCCGGTTCAGTTTCGTACCGTAGGTCCGCTCCTCGCTTCGTCCACCCTCGACTGCGCGATCACCGTCGCCGACGACCTCCCCACCAGCATCGGGCGACGGCCGCTCTTTTGGGGCAGCTTCACGTGCCTCTTCGACCCGCGCCGAACCAAGCTCACGAAGCCGCTCACGCTCGAGAAATACCTACGCCACGAGCACGTCATCGTCTCTTACAACCGAGACTTCCGCGGCATCGTCGAGGACGTGCTCGGCGTCACGCGGCGCGCGCGCGTCTCGGTGCCCACGTTCCTCGGGCTCGGCGCGATCGTCGAAGGCTCGACCCTGCTCGCCACCGTGCCCGAGTCCGTCGCGCGAACGATCCTCGCCGACCGTCCCCGCCTCCGAGCGATCCCGCTCGCCTTCACGAAGGGCATCAAAGGCTCGCCGATCGAGCTCCTCTGGCGGCGCGAAATGGAGGACGACGGCGCGCTCGCGTTCGTCATGAGCCACGTCGAGCGCATCGCGAACGAGGCGTTCGGCTCCTTCGCCAAGCGTGGATCGCGCTGATCGTCGCGACGCGCGTGTTTCGGGATGGCGAAAGCACGGGCGGAGGGTAAAACCCGGGCCATGCGGTACGAGGGAAAGATCTACCGGCCCCCGTCCGAGGCCGACGCGCTCATCGTGCAGGCCACGATCGGCTGCTCGTGGAACCACTGCACCTACTGCGACATGTACCGCGAAAAGGAGTTCCGCGTGCGGCCCCTCGCCGACACCCTGGACGACCTCGAGAACGCGGCCGCTGCGGTCTCCGAGGAGGTCGACAAAGTGTTCCTCGCCGACGGCGACGCGCTCGTCCTTCCCACCGATCACCTCGTCGCGCTCCTCGAGGCCTCGCGTCGCCTCTTCCCTCGCCTCCGCCGCGTGTCCTGTTACGCGATGGCGCGGAACGTCCTCGAAAAGTCCGACGACGAGCTCGCGCGCCTCCGAGCCGCGGGGCTCTCCCTCCTCTACATCGGCCCCGAGTCGGGGGACGACGCGACCCTCAAATCGATCGCCAAGGGCGACGACAGCGCCGCCCACGTGCTCGCCGCAGAGCGCGCCCGTCGCGCAGGCATGGAGATGAGCGTGATCGGTCTTTTGGGCATCGGCGGCGCGCGCTGGCAAGAGCACGCCGAGGCCACCGGGCGCCTCGTCACCGCGATGAACCCGAGCTTCTTCTCGGCGCTCACCGTCACCGTGGTCCCGAACACGCCGCTCGCGAAGCTCGAAAAGCGAGGAAAATTCGCGGTCCCCTCGGTGCCCGACCTGCTCCGCGAGCTGCGCCTCATGGTCGCCTCCGCGGAGCCGGAGAAATGTGTATTCCGCACGAATCACGCCTCGAACTACCTGCCCCTCGGCGGCGAGCTCCCGCGCGACAAGGCCCGCATCCTCGCCACGATCGATCACGCGCTCGAAGGCAAAGTGCCGCTCCGGTCGGCGCACGCGCGCGGCCTCTGAGCCAGCTCGCGAGGTCTGCGTTTCAGCGGGAATCCCCACGCACGAGCGCCGGCTCTTCGCCGCGCGCGCCCGAAACGACCGTGCCACGCGCTGGCGTGAGGTTGCTCGTTGCCCAGCGCGACGAGGAGTGCGAAAACCACGCGCAGATGGGGAAGTCCTCGGTGCTCAGCGCAGCGTGGTTGGTCGGCGTTTCGGCTGCGGCCGTCACGTTGTGCGCGCCCGCAAACGCGACCAGCGAACGTGAGCCCGAACGCGATGCCCCCGCCACGGCCGGCTCGACCGTCGCGCAGTCGCTCTTCGACGACGGCGTGCGCCTCATGGGAGAGGGCCGCTACGCCGACGCGTGCCCGAAGCTGGCCGAGAGCCACAGGCTCGATTTCCGTCGAACCTCGGTTACCTCGGAGGTGGGCGCACAAGCCGAGAGCGGCGCGAATCGCTTCGCTTGGGGCGCGAACATCGGCATCGGCACTGGGCTCGTCGCCGGCGCCGTTGGCGGATACCTTCTCTTCAAATCCGGCCCCGCCGCCCCGACGACGCAGGTTACGCTGTCTCCACAAGCTGCCGGGGCCACGGGCGCGTTCCTCGTAGGACGATTCGAATGACCATCACCGCGACGAAGGAAACCGAAGAGAGCAGCGACGAGCTCGGTCGCGGAGCCGACGTGCTCCGACCTTCGCTCGTGGTCCTTCACGCGACCGACGTGACCCGCATCGGCGAAGCGCTCGTCCCGCGCACGCAGCACTCGCCCTACGTGTTCGGTCGCGGCGCCAAGTCGGACGAGGATCCGCAGCCGCGCCTCTCGCTCGTGCGCCAACGCCCCGGTCGCAACGAGCCCTGCGAGCCCTTCGAGGACGAGCACGTCTCCCGGGTGCAGCTCTCCCTCACGTGGAAAGACGATCGTCTCGTCGTCGAAAACCTCGGCCGCCGCGAGCTGCTCGACGGCGACGGAAAATCGCGAAAAACGCTCGAGCTCCAGCACGGCCATCTCTTGGAGATCAAAGGCAAAGTTCTGTTCTTGTGCGTCTCCCGGCCGCCGGTGCTTCCCGCCGCGCGGAGCTGGGGAAAGCTGCCCGCGCCGTTCGGACAGGCCGACAACTTCGGCTTCGTCGGCGAGAGCGCGGTCGCGTGGAAGCTCCGTGACGCCGCCGCCTTCCTCGGCGCGCGCTCGGCGCACGTGCTCCTCCTCGGCGAGAGCGGCACCGGCAAAGAGATCGCGGCGCGGATGGTCCACGAAATCTCCACCCGCAGCTCGAAGCGCCTCGTCAGCCGCAACGCGGCCACCCTCCCCGCCGGTCTCATCGACGCGGAGCTCTTCGGGCACGTCGCGAACTACCCGAACGCGGGCATGCCGGAGCGTACCGGTCTCGTCGCCGAGGCCGACGGCTCCACCCTCTTCCTCGACGAGATCGGCGAGCTCCCCCACGAGCTCCAGACGCGCCTCCTGCGTGTGCTCGACGAACGCGGCGAGTACCAACGGCTCGGCGATCCGCGCCCAAGAACCTCTCGTTTTCGCCTGATCGCGGCCACGAATCGTGCTGCGAGCGCGCTCAAGCACGACGTCGCCGCGCGCTTCCGGCTGCGCCTGTCGGTGCCAACGATCGCCGAGCGCCGCGAAGACATCCCCCTCGTCGCGCGCCACCTCCTCCGCAAAGCCGCGGTCCAAGATCCCGAGATCGGCGAGCGCTTCCTCGAAGGGTGGGACGGCCGCACGGGTGAGCCCAGGCTCGCGCTCCCTCTCGTCCGCGAGCTCGTCAAACACGAGTACCGCACCCACGTCCGCGAGCTCGACTCGTTGCTCTGGGCCTCGCTCGCGTCGAGCCCGGGCCGCGTCGCCGAGCTCACCGAAGAGACACTGGCCGCCCTCGGCGACACCGAACCCGAGTCCGTGCGCGCGCGGGTCGACGTGCGCGAGGTCGACGCCGAGACGGTGAAGGCCGCGATCGCGAAGGCCGGCGGCGTGCATGAAAAAGCGTGGCGCGATCTCGGCCTCGCGAACCGCCACGTGCTCAAGCGCCTGGTGAAGAAGTTCGGCCTCTAACCCACCGATTCTCCATTACTTTTGGAGCAACGCGGCAACGGCGTTCGCGTGTCCTCCGCGGCCTCGTTGCTCGTCTTCCTGATGTCGGCGCAGGGGCCTACGGCGTGCACTTGGTGGTCTGCACGAGCACGCGCATCGGCACCGTCTCGAGGCTCTCGGTCGCGGTCACGACCGAAGCTCCGGCCCGCACCATCTTCACGCCGTATGCCCTGAACCCCCCTCCGAAGTCGCTCGCACCGCGCGCGCGCTTTACGCAACGCACGCGATTCATGCACCATACACGCAGGTATCAGGCGCCGTATTCGAGGGTCGCCATCGTCTCGAAGAGCGCATACACGGTGGCCGCGCTGCTGTACTCGAACGAGAGCCCGATCCGCGCGAACGTGCCCGGCCGTGACCACGCGACGATGGCGGGGACCACGACCGGATCCCACCGCGACGGCGACGCGAAGCTCAGCGTGACGTGCTCGCCCACCGCGAGGATCTCGGTCGACTCGATGCCCGCGCCCGCGAGGCTGAGGTCGACGAGCATGGTCTCGCGGGTGGTGCCCCGTGCGGTGGTGAGCTGCGCGGCGTAACGTACCCGCTTGCGCGCCTGCGACCGGAAGTGGCTGGGCCTATCCACGGTCGCGCACCGTAGCACGGCGAGCTTCGCGACCGCACGTTCCTCGCCACGATCCTCCCTCGCCACCGCGGAGCCGAGCGCGTGGCGCCAGGGTGCAGTCGCCGCGTTGTTGGCGCTTTCCGTCGAACCTCGGTTACCATGTCGTCACGAGGCACCGGGAAGTCCCAGTGCCCCGAACCCGGCGGGAGAAGGCTCGTTCCATGACCTCCGATACGCGGAAAGACAAGCGCGCGAAGATCGTCAGTCTGACGGTCCGCTACAAGAGCGCTACGGTCGACGAGTTCATCGACAACCACTCGTTCGACGTGAGCATGGGCGGTGTCTTCGTGAAGACGCCCACCCCGTTCGCGCCTGGAACGTTGCTTAAATTCGAGCTCCACATCGCGGACGACCAAACGGTCATCGCCGGTGTGGGACGTGTGGTCTGGAAGCGCGAGCCCACCCAAGCCGGCGGCGATCGACCGGCCGGCATGGGCGTGAAATTCATCAAAATCGACGACGCTTCACGGCAAATCATCGATCGACTGGTGAAAGAAAACGCGGACGCGGGCGCAGCCTTCACCTCCGTCCCCGAAGAGGCGCCGGTCGCCGCGCAGCCCGTTCCTGCGCCGAAACCCGCGGCCGCGAAGCCCGCGCCGGCTGCCGCTCCCGCTCCCAAGCCCGCGCCGGCTGCCGCCCCCGCTCCGAAGCCTGCTCCCGCTCCCGCCGCTCCCGCTCCCAAGCCCGCGCCCGCTCCGGTAGCAGCCAAACCGGCTCCCGCTCCCGCCGCCCCGGCCGCGAAGCCGATCCTCCCCGCGCCCAAGCCCGCGACCTCCGCGGCCGCCGCCGCGTCGAACCTCAAGGCCACGCTCCCTGTCGGATCCGCGCCGGTGCCGAAGCCGAGCGCCCCTCCGCCACGCGCGGCAGCTCCCGGGGCGCCGGCGGCAGCTCCCCCTCCTCCTCGCGCGCCGAAGGTCGAGACCACGCCCGAGCCCGTCCCGGTCGCGCAGCAAAAGTCCGACTCGATCCGCGCGATGGATCCGCGACGGCAAACCGTGGCGGGCCTCGGCATCCCGCTCGGGCTCGCTTCGCAGGGCAAAGATCCGCCCAACGCCGCATCCACGCAGCCGCTCGGGTCGCTCTCGGACGACGACGAAGCGTTCAAATTCCTCGACGATCTGGAGCAGAAAGAGCCCGCCCCGCTGACCCCCGTGGTCGCCGCGCCAGGGCCGACATCCAAATCGTACCCCTCGCCGTTCGACGCGGAGCCGGCCACGATGGCCAAGCCGAGCCGCGCAGACGAGGACCCGTGGGCACAGACGCTCATGGACTCGCCGAAGAAACCCTCGCCGGACGAGTCGTCGAGCTACAGCGCGACACAACCGCTCGCGAAGAGCGCGCTCCCGGATTTCGACGCCGCCATCAACGCGGCAGCCGGCCTCCCCATCGAGCGCCCCACCGTCCCGCGGAACAAGGACTTCGAGTCCACCATGCCGCTCGACCGCGCCTCGCTCGGGCTCCCTGCCGAGTTCCCGAAGGCCGGCGCGGCCATGTTCCCGCGAGAAAATCCGGCGCCTTCGGGCGGCGCGATGTTCCCGAAGACCACGAGCGGTCCCTCGTCGTTCGACGGCGATCGACCCGAGCCCACCGTCATGAAGCAGGCCGCGGAGCTCCTCGAAGAGGCCCTCCGTGAAGCAGGCGGATCCCTTGACGAAATCGGGCACAACCCGCTGTTCCAAAACGCGGGAATGAAGGCCGAGGGCCCCACCGTCGCGCAAGGTCCGAGCGACGATCTGCTCGCCGCCGTTCGCGGAAACGACGGCCCGAACCACGACGATCCCACCGTTCATCGCATCGGCGAGACGCCCACGGTGCCGGCGTTCACACCGGAGGTTCCCCCTCGCGCCTCGGGCACTCCGGCCCCCGCGCAGGTCGCCCTCGCGCGCGCGAACGGAGCCCCCGCGCAAGACTTCGGGACCCTCCCTCCCGAGCAACCCCTCAGCACCGAAGATCAGGTGCGTCCGCTCCCGGTCTCGAAGAAACGCAGCGGCGGTGGTGGGCTCGCGGTCGTCGGCGTGCTCTTCGTCACGTTGCTCGCCGGCGGCGGCG
>JAAFHV010000312.1 GCA_013297655.1 Myxococcales bacterium
GGCGGGAAGACGCTCACGGTGCCGGACCGCACCCACGAGGGGGTCGTCCACGAGCTCGGCACCTGTTACCTCCACCCCGCGTACTTCGCCGTGCGCGCGCTCCTTCAAGAGCTCGCGAGCAAGGCCAATCGGCCCGGCTTCGCGGAGGAGGTCGCGCCCATCAACTACCGTGTCCGCCAGCTCGGCGGCGAAGATCTCACCCTCGAGCAGTGGATTACGTCGAACCTGGAGAAACAAGCCGATCCGGGGCTCTGGGCGCTCACGCGCGTTCTCCTCCCCAGCGGCGACACGGCGGCCGAGCTCGAGGCAGCGAAGGTGGCCTACAACGCGCTCCATCGCGCCACGTTCGGTGTTTACAACTATTCGCTACCCCCGAAGCTCACCCCCGAAGCGATGGCGTCGATCGACATGTCGTTCGGGCAGCTCCTCGAGCAAAGAGGGCTCTCGGTGCTCATCCCCATTTTGGCGTATGGGCAAACGTGTCAGGGCTACGGATCCATCGAGGACACGCCTGCCTTCTGGGCGATGTGTTGGATTACGCCCGAGCTGCTCGACGGGTACTTCGCCCTCCTGCCGGGGCATTTCCCTAAGAAGTCGATGCTGAAGATTGGCTGGCAATCGCTGTGGGACACCATCGTCGAAGTCGACGAGCTCCGGATCGAGCTCGACACCGAGGTCGTCCGGATCGAGCGGCGCGCCGACGGTCCGGTGGTGCTCGAGAGCATTCAAAAGCCGGTCGACGGCGGCGAGGGGCGGACCCGGACCCGCGAGTTCGATTACCTCGTGGTCGCGGCGCCCCTCCTCGACCCTACGCGGCCAGACGAGACCTTCCTCGATCTCTCGCCCGAGGAGGCCGCGCTCTTGCGGAGCCGGCACTACCAGAATGGCCAGTTCCGCACCGTGCTCTACCGCAAGAATCAGCCCGATCCGTACCTCGACGCGCACCTCACGCTCGACTCCGACAAAATCTTGGGCCCCACCGTCGGGGAGGGGGACGTGTTCGCTTCTCGCGACTCGTACCTCGCGCTCCACCCCGAGTATTGCACGCCGGAGGGCCACCAGAAGGACCCCGCGCGTGGCGATCGGCGCGAGCAAATGGCCTATCAATACGTCGAGAACGGGCGCCCGATGGCGGACGAGGAGCTCGACTCTCGGTTCCAGGCCTGGGCGCGCGCCGAGCTCGGCTCTGCGGGTAAAGCAGGAACCAGCACCAAGCCGGCCCCCAACGACGGCGCGACAGGCAACTACGAGGTGCTCGAGACCTCGCCGACCTGGTCGTACTTTCAGAGGTTCGACCGCGAAGGCCTGCTCGCGGAGGCGCCATGGAAGATCATGGAGCTCCAGGGGAAAAACCGGACGCTCTTCGTGCACGCGTCTACCTTCTTCGAGTCGGTGCTCGATATCGTGAACTACAACGCGATGGTGGTCTCGGGGCTGTCCGGCGAGATCGACGGGATGAGCCACCCGGAGAGCGACAAGAAGCCGCCGTACTGGAAGAGCGAGCACTGGAGGATCTTCTACAACCCCGTCACTCGGGCTGCCCTCACGGCGCTCGACGTGGCGATCGGAGTGCCGTGGACCCTCGGGTACGCCGTGCTGCGGCCGCTCCTCGAGCCTTTGGTGCGCCTCTCGCGCAGGAACCTCCAGGCCGCGTTCCGTACCGCCGATCCCGGGCCTTTTTGGCAGTTCGACATGGCCCACTTCATTCGTGTGTCGCCGAGCGTGCTCAGTATCGTTCGGCACGACGTCGATCCGGTGGTCGCCCTCACCCGCGAGACGATGGCCGAGTCGTATCCCGAGGTCCCGAAGGTGGATCGCGCCCTCCAGTGGAACGTCGATGACTATCGGACGGGCATACGAGAATGGCAATCGGAGATCGGCTCCACGTTCCTCACGTTCATCGGGCCACGGACGACGGCGTTCCTCCAAAAGTTCTCCTCCGAGTTTCCCGTCGCTTACAATTATCTATTCTCTTGGTTCGCGTGCATCTCCTTCAACGACCTCACCGGCTACGGCATCCGCGTGGAGGACGCGCGTGGGGGCGGATGTTACATCCCCCGCTGCGACATGCTCGCGACGGCGCGAAAGGAGTACGGGGAAGACATCGGCAATCGCATATGTACGCGCATCTGCAAGGTGTTCACGGAAGAGGCGATGGCGCGCAAAGGAATGCCGTGTGTGCTCGAGCCGAACCCAGAGAAGGGCTCCTGTATGATCCGCGGCGTCGCCCCACGAAAGACGGCCTTCTCCGATCACACGACGGCCTGGTGGCTCGATCCGGCCCCCGCGCCTTCGGTCGCCGTCGCAGGCGTGAAGAAGCGAATCCGCCTCCGCACGCTCTCGCCGGAGCTCCACCCGGTGGCGGCCGCGAACGCGAACGCGAACGCGAACGCGAGTCCTTCGGTGTCGGACGCGGTTTAACGGAGCGGGGGAAAATATGAAATCGAATCGACTCGACTTGGCATTCGAGGGGGGCGGCGCGCGAGGCCTCGCCCTCAACGGCGCGATCGCGGAGCTCGACAAGGAGGGCTTCCTCCCGGGGAGGCTCGTCGGCACCTCGGCGGGCGCGATTTGCGCGGCCCTCGTGGCCGCGGGGTACACGGGGAGGGAGCTCGTCGACATGAGCCGCGAGCGCACTCCCGACGGACGGTCCACGATGACGGTCCTCGTGGGCAATCCGACCGGCTTCAGCGACGACGAGCTCCGCGCGAGCAGCCTCGGTACGTTCCTCCGCGCGATCGACGTCCCGTTCGTTCCGGGGGTCATCGAGGATCGCATCGACCTCGCGATCTTGCGCGCGCTGCTGCGCGTCCCGCTCTTTCCGAACGTGTTCTCGTTCGTCGAGGAGGGCGGCCTCTTCTCCGCCGATGGGTTCGTCGGGTGGCTCTCGGAGAAGCTCGACGCGCGCCTCCCGGGGGCGAGCCAGCTCACCCTCGGGCAGCTCTACGAGGTCACCGGGCGCCACCTCTCGGTCGTCGTCACCGACACCACACGCGGCACGTTTTGCGTGCTCAATCACGTCACGGCGCCGCTGTGTCCGGTGGTATGGGCGGTGCGAATGTCGATGGGGATACCGTTCTTTTGGCCGGAGGTCGTTTGGAAAGAATCGTGGGGCACGTACGGGCGAGGGAAGGGGGCGACCGCGCTCGCCGGCCACACGATGGTCGACGGGGGCGTCGTCTCGAACTTCGCGCTTCGGTTGCTCGTATCCGACGAAGATTGGATTCGAGATCTCATGGGCGGCGCGCCGGATCCGGAGTCGCACGTGCTCGGGCTGTGCCTCGACACCGATCGGGACGTTGCCGATGCTCCGTCCCACCTCGACCCCGAATCGGCGATCGGGGCCGCGCTCGCCCACGGCAAGGTGTTCCGCAGGGTCGAGCGGGTGGTCAACGCGGCCCTCTCGGGCAACGATCTCGCGGAGGCGGCGAGCCACCCCGCGCTCGTCTGCTCGCTCCCCGCGAAGGGGTACGGCGTCACCGAGTTCTCGATGAGCCTCCCGCGGATCGATGCGCTCCTCGCCGCCGCGGAGGGCGCCACGCGCACGTGGCTCTCTACGCGAGGGCCACGAATTCTCAAGGTGAAGGAGGCGCAGCAGATGGTATCGAAGCGCGCGCTCTGATCCTGCGCCGGAGGTCGCACGGAGACGCGGGACGAGGTGGTCGGCCGCAGTCGGTGTCGTCTGCCTCGCGGGAGCGTTTATGGTCGCGAACGTGCGTGGCAGAAGGTGTTCGGCGGTACCCCGGCGCCGCGGCGGCGTGGAAACGCGCGGGTTTCGGCATGTCTGCCATGATCGGGCTCGCGCGCGGCCTCGCCTGGATGTGGGCGAACGGGTAACGTCCGCGCCGATGCCCACAATCCCGAAACGCGAAGTCGCTCGGCGGATAGGCCTGTTCGCCGTCGTGGTCGCGGGGTGCGGCGGAGGCGCCACTGCGTCGCTCGACTCTCCCACAGGGGTGCCGCCACTCGTCACGGCCGTCGCGGCCGTCGCGACGTCGCCCGCATCCACGCCGCCGAGCCCGTCGTCGTCCGGCTCGGCTTCGTCGGTCGCGTCGGTCGTGTCCTCTGCGCCGTCGTCCTCGCTTACTCCTGGCGATAGGCTCGCGTCGCGCGCGATGCAAGGGGCCCCGTTCTATCTGCTTCACGACGACGCGGGCCGGCTCGAGTGCCGACGATGGTCCTTCGTGGAGGGGCAGCTCGCCGGGGAAGGGGTCTACGCAAAGGTGCGCGAGGTGGCCGAGTTGCCGACCCGCGTGAGCCGTGAGGTCCGCATCGACGCTCGAGCGTCCGTCGCACGGATTGCCCGTGTCGGAAGCGCGTCGATGTCGCGATACCGCGTTTCGTCCGAGCCGGAGGGATTGGCCCTTTGGGTCGACGCGGAGCGCCGTGAACGTTACATGTTTTTTTACGGGCTCGACGCGTGCCGAGGCGCCGCGCAGCGAGAGGGGATCCGGCGGGGTGCTCCGCGGGGGTCGGAGCTCGGAAAGTATCCAATCGATCGCCCGGGGCCGCCCGGTGCGCCATAATCGCGTGTCCTGGCTTCGAAACCCGCTGTCGGAAGGTTCGTCCGCTCGCGGACAGCTCGGCGCATGACGCGGAAACCGGTATCTCGCGTCTGCTAAAGCGCGTTCGCCGTCTCGCGCTGCGAATCCGCGAGCGTCGCGGCGGCGGCGGCCGAGTCGATCTCGGTCTTGTCGGCTTTCTTGTTCTTCTTGGTGTCGGCGCTAGGAGGCGAGCCGAGCACGGCGATTCGACTCGGGCCCACTTGTGTCGGCGGTTGCATCACGACGGGAGCGGCGGGCTTCACGACCGCGACGAACGGCGGCGGCGCAGGCTGCGGAGCGACTTGGTTTAGCTTCTTCGCGTCCGACGCGGGCTTCGGCGCGACCTGGGTGATCTCTTCGATCGGCGGCTGCGCGGGGGGCGCTTCCACCTTCGGCGGCGCGGGTGTCGGTGCGACGACGGCCGGGGTGGACAGGTGCGCGGTGGTCTTTCCTTCCGAAGCGCTGGCGCTCGGCGCGAGGTGAGAGCCGAAGGCGGTCCCCGACGCGATGCCGAGGATCAGGATCGCGGCGGCCCAGATGTACGCCGTTTGTGGCTTGATGGCGCGGAACGCGAGCGACACCTCCCGCGTGCTCAGCGAGGCGGGACCCGAGTCCCCGAGCGCCATCACCGACGCCGGTATCGAGCCCGAGGCATCCGCGTTCGCGGCGGCGAAGGCGGCGAGCGGCGACGGAGGTGCGGAGGGGGGAAAGGTTGGAGCGGGTGGAGCGACGAAGAACGGCGACGGCGGGTTCGCGATCGGCGCGAGCTCGGAGCCCTTCGGCGGCGTGAAGAGCGGCGGGAGCGACTCGACCTCGACCGAGATCGAGGGGAGCGGCTCGCGCATCTCGATGAAGCGCGGGCGGGTCGGCGTGGTGTCGAACATGCGCGACTGCGGCGCGATGAACGACGGCGGCGCGACGAACGCCATCGGGGTCGCGATCGACACGGAAGAAGGCGTGCGGGCAGGCGCGGACGCCATCGGCGCCGTGTGGGTGAGCTCTCGACGGCATGGCTCACGCTCCGTCTCGAGCGCGGGTCGCGACTGAAGGGACGCGTGGGACGGGAGGGACGGGCGCGACGCAAACGCGGGACGCGATGCGGGCTTCGACGACGGAGGAGCCGCGGCCTTGGGCAGCGCTGGCGGAGTCGACTTCTTCGTGGGGGCCGGCGGAGGCTCCGACGCGGGCTTCTGGGGAGCCTTTGCGCCGAGCACGCCGGAGCGCGAGAGGCTCGGCGGCGCGCTCGACGGGCGCTTCAGGCTCGCCGGCGGCGTCTCGCGCGGGGGCGTGGCGAGCCCGAGGAGGCCGAACGGGAGCGACGAGTCGACGAACGTCTCACCGAAGTCGAGCGAGGCCACCGAGGACGTCGACGTGAGGCGCGTGGTCGCGTCTTCCCAAACGTCGTTCTTGCGCTTCGTGCCGTCGTCCCAGGGGCTCTCGTCCTTGCGGGCATCGTAGCGGCGGCCGTTCGGTTCGTGACCCATGCTTGCTGCCTCTGCACGGCCCATTCCATTGCGAGGTGGCGTGATTTCCCGAGCAGACGTCGTAGGTGCGACATGTCGCAGGGGTAAGCCCCCACCGCCCCGGCATGGATCGCGGGCGAGCGCGGATCGAACGGATCATGGGCCCATCCCGCGGGCTCGGGCTCTAGGCTCGATTCGGCGTCGCGGACGCAGCACGCAAAACCGATCGCTCGCGCACGCTGGTTTTGGGTCAGCTCCGAGTGACCACGATCTCGGCGAGCGCGCGCACCGTCTCGGGGGAGCAGCCCTCGAGCTTGTTGTTCACGAGCACGAACACGTCGCGCCCATTCGCCACCCGGACCAGGTCGAGCACGTCCTCGCGCGTGTCGTCTTGCGGCTCCACGACCCGATCGAAGGGCTCGAAGCTCGCGCGACGCGACTCGTATCGTGTGTAGGGCGGGAGCATCAGACGCGACACGAAGAACGGCGAGCGCGCGAGCAGCTTCGGCACCGCCATTTGTGATTTCAGGGTCGGCATTCCCGTCCACACGTTGAGCACGTGCGACGCGCCGTGCGCGGCGAGCACCTCGAGGTAGCTCCCGGTGAGCAGCTCCGGGTTTCGGAGCTCGAACGCGTACCGGTAGGTCTTCGGCACCCGCGACAGGAAACGATCGATGCGGTCCGCGAAGCTGCCCTCGTGCGGGAGGCGCTTGTCCGCCATCGGCGGGATCTCGAGCACGAACGGCCCCGCGTGCTTCTGGAAGTGGCGATCGTACGGCGGGAGCACCTCGGTCAGGAAACGCTCGGCGTTCAGAAAATCCGGGTTCGCTTCGGAGGCGCTTGCGCCGTACTTCGCGTGGGCAGGGAACACGCACGCGGTGAGCTCGTCCCACACCTTCGATACGGCGCGAAAGTCGTCCGGGAGGCCACGCGCGTAGTCTTCGAGGGTGGCGTCGTCGAGCGGCGCGTAGTGGCTCCGATCGATGCCCACCGTGCGGAACATGGGGTGTGCCGCATACGCGCGGAGGCCGTCGGCGAGCAGATCCGACGGCGATGGCCGGCCCTCGTAGAGCACCCCGCCCCAGCCCGCGAAGGTCCAACTGCTGGTGCCGAGGCGAAGGTTCGCGGGCAAGCGGGAGGCGAGCTCCTGGTCGCGTTCGGTGATGCGCGGCGCGATGCGGGTGCGCGCCTGCATTCGCGGCACCGCGCCGAAGAGGCCGAGCTGGGTCGCCTCGGTCGCGTCCTTCGAGGGCTTTTTTGCCGGTGCCATGGGCGCACTGTACTCCCCCTTCGCGGCGTCGTGCATCCTGCATGCACCGTCGCGTGCGCGGGCCTCGTCGTCTCGTGGCGCTCGCGTTCGCGGCTTCCGTGTATCCTTTTCCGATGCGGCTTCTCGGCTCGGATCCGTCTTTGCCCGTCGGTCTCGTCCTCTCGGGAGGCGGAGCGAGGGGAGCGTTCCAGGTGGGCGTGTGGAAGGTGCTGCGCGACGACCCGCGCGGGCTCGGGCGCGAGCCGGACGTCGTGAGCGGCACGTCGGCGGGGGCGATCAACGGCGCGTTGATCGCCGCCGGGCTCTCGCCGGAGCGGATGCTCGATTTTTGGATTGGGCTATCCGAGAAGCCGCCGATCGTCGCGAACCCGAAGTTCTTCGAGGCCCTTCGCCGCGCGCTCACTCGCATCGCGGTGCGTGAGCCTTCGCGATCGTTCTCCGACCGCAAACGGGATATCCGCATCTTCGCGCAAATCGTGAAGAAGCACTCGCTCCTCAGCCCGAGCGGCATCATGGCGGCCGCGCTCGAGATGCTGCTCACGGCGCGCTTCGACGCGGTGAGCGTGCTCCTCGAAGAGATTGACGCACCATACTTGTTCGACACGACACCCCTCCGGGGCCGCCTCGCCGCGGCGATCGGGGGCTTCTCCGTGCCGCGTGGGCGGGTAAAGCTCGCCCTCAACGCGATCGACGTGCGCTCGGGGAGCGTGGTGCGGATCGTGAACGCGCCGCCGGGGAAGACCGCGAACGCCTCGCGCCACTACCGCTACGTCGAGGACATCCCGCTCGATCTCGTGCTCGCGAGCGCGGCGATCCCGCTCCTCTTCAAGCCCGTCGCGTGGGGCGGGCGGCTTTTGTGGGACGGAGGGCTGCTCGTGAACTCGCCAATGGCCCCCGCCGTCGCGCTCGGCGCGCGCTCGCTGGTACCCGTGCTCGTCACGAAGCACGACGGACGTTCGGTCGGCGCGGTGGGCTCGTTCGGCGAGTCGGTCGAGCGCCTCGTCGATACGCTCCTCGAGAACGCCTACAACGTCGACCGCAAGCTGCTCCTCGCGCGAAACGACTTGGTCGGCCACACCGAAAAAGCCAAACAGTGGAGCAAGGTCGACCTCTTCACCGCCATTCGGCCGGGGGATACGGCGCTCTTCGGGCCCGGCTCGTATCTGCACTTCGAAAAGCAGGTCATGCTCGACATGTACGAAGCGGGGAAAAAGGCAGCGCGCCAATGGCTCGACCAAGGGCCTCCGCGGGACGATCCGGAGCGCGAATGACGGGCTGACCGACCGCCGACGGGACGCGGCACTATCCCGTGCTCGTCGTCACTCGGCGCAGCACCGAAAGCCGACGTTCGGTAGCGCGAGCACGGCCGACGCGCTGCCCCCACCGGCCAGGCAGGAGAAGTCGCGGCTCGAGTCGAAGATCGCCTTGTCGAACGAGCCCCCTATGTCGTCTGCCCCGGGCGGCTGTACGGTGTGTGTGACCGCGGGCCATGCGCTTCGAGCGGCGCCGTTCGCAGCGGGCATTGATTGGGACCCGCTCCTGTGCCTGCGTGAGCCTCACGCGAAAGCACGAAAAACAAATTCGCGCGCGACGTCGGCCGTCGCGCGCGAAAGAATTCGTCGAGTGATTCGGAATGGAAAAGAGTAGCTCGTTCGTCGCCACCGACGTCGAGGGCGGCTCCGGGTGGAGTCCTCGACGACCGGGATATCGCCAAAAGCGACTGAACGAGCCTCTGCTCTAAATCTAGCTAGATTTAGGGCCTCACGACTTGGCCGCGAATCTCGCCGTTCGGATTGAGCGCGGTGTGAGCGTTGATGTAATAGCCGGCGCCGTTGAGGGTAGTCACGTTCGCGGGGGTCAACGTCACGGAGCCCTTGGCGCCGGTGCCGACGACGGCGAGCGGGAAGGCGACTGCGCCGTTCGTTCCGAGCGCGCCTTCGTGGAGGTGCGCCGCGTTGGCGGTCATGTTCGTGAAAATGGCCTCGTAGCGGAGCATTCCGGTGGCCGGATCGAGGATGAACTGGGCGCCGCCCGTCGCCGTGGTGGTGAGGGGGGGAACTTCTTCGAGCCCGCTCATCCGGCCGAGGTAAACGACCTCACCCGATTTGACGAGCTGCCCACGGAGCTCCCCGTTCGCGTTGATCGTCGTGTGGAGGTTCACGTAGAGGCGGCCTTCTTGAAGGTCGGTCGCGTCGGCGGCGACGATCGGCGCAGTGCCATCGATCGCCATTCCGGGGGTAGGGAAGTTGATGAGGACCGCGCCGTTGACGGTGCCGAGTCCCTCGTGGATGTGGGCGCCGGTCGGCACGATCGACGAGGTGACGTGGTAGCGCACGCCCGTCTTTGCCTGATCGAGGATCACCGCCGCCGTCGCGGTTGCGGCGCTGACGACCGGGGGATTTTCCTGCGCGCCGGAGAGCTTGGTGACCCAAAGGGTGGCGCCGGGGGGGAGGATTTGGCCACGGATCTCGCCGTCTGCGTTCGCCGCGGTGTGAACGTTCACGTACCAAAAGCCTTGCTCGAGGTCCGTCGCTTCTGCGGCGGTGACGGTGAGCGTGCCG
>JAAFHV010000313.1 GCA_013297655.1 Myxococcales bacterium
GTTCGCTTCTGCGGCTCCTGCGAGAAGAACGTCTACGACCTCTCCGCGATGACGCGCGACGAGGCGGAAGAGAAGCTGCAAGCGCTCGAGAGCCCGTGTGTCCGCTTCTGGCGTCGCACCGACGGGCGCGTGATGACCCAAGATTGCCCTGTCGGCGTGCGACGAAAGCGCATGCGCCTCGCGGCCGCGATCGCGGTCGGCAGCGGGCTCAGCATGGCGGTCGCGGGACTCTTCGCGTTCATCGGCGCAGACGACGACACCCCCGAGCCGCCCGCTCCTCCCGCCGTGCTCGTGATCCCCACCCCGCCTCCTCCGAGCGCCGCGCCCTCCGCGACCATCCCGCCGCACGTGTGGCCCACCGCCGGCGCGCCGATGCTCCGCCCCGAGACACGCATGGGCCGGATGCAGGTGCGGCCCACGGTCACGCCCACCTCGCCGACCTCGAAGACGACCGTGAAGAAGCCGGTCCCCAAGCGCACGAGCGACACGCTCTGATCGGCGCGTCGCGGGCATCGAACGCCGCGCCGAAACGCCGCGCGGGCGCCCGTGGTACACCACGTCGATGGACGCGTTACGCGCCGCTGCGTCACTGAACCTGAGGGACACGCTCACGATCGCGCTCGAGCACACGGACGAGCGCGCCGCGGTGGTGATCGCGGACGACCGCACGGAGCTTTCGCGTCTGCTCACGCGCGCGTACGCCGAGTGCCTCCCGAAGGCTCGCTTCGTCATCCTCGACGACACCGATCTCGCGAGCGTCGAGGCCACGAAGGCAGCCCTCGTAGACCTCCGCGAGCTCGATTTGGTCGTGTTGATTCAATCGAGCGCCTTTCGCATCCCCGAAGTGCGCCTCCGCGTGGAGCTCTTCCGACGCGGGATCAAGGTCGTCGAGCACGCGCACCTCGCGCGAATCGCAGCCGCCGAGATTGAGCATTACGTCGCCGCGCTCGCCTACGATCCCGCCTACTACAGGGGAGTAGGCAACGCGCTGAAGGCACGTATGGACGTGGCGCGCTCGGTCCGAATCGAGAGCCAAGGCGAGACGCTCTACGTCGATTCAGCCCTCGAGCCCGCGAAGCTGAACGTAGGGCAGTTCGACGGACTGAAGAACGTGGGTGGCCTCTTTCCGATCGGCGAGGTCTTCACC
The DNA here is from genome assembly GCA_013297655.1 of Myxococcales bacterium. Lineage (GTDB taxonomy): Bacteria > Myxococcota_A > Polyangia > Polyangiales > Polyangiaceae > JAAFHV01. Next base: position 1,148 of record JAAFHV010000313.1, read on the forward strand.
GAAGCCGCCGATCTGGAGAGCGTGCACGGGCGCGTAAAGCTCTTTGCGTTCACGGATACGTCGTTCGGGCTCAACGTACCTCCCGAGCCCATCACCGTAGAGATCGAGCGAGGCAGGGTCGTGGGGACACGAAACTCCACGACTGAGCTCGATCGTGTGCTCGCCATGATCCGCGACGACGAAGGCGACGTGCGTGTGCGTGAGCTCGGGTTCGGCATGAATCGCGCGTTCTCGCGCGACCGCCGCGTCGGCGACGTGGGGGCGTACGAGCGCGTGTGCGGGATCCATCTGTCGCTCGGGGCGCGGCACGGCGTGTACAAGAAGCCAGAGATCAACCACCGCGCGGTCCACTTTCACGTGGACTCCTTCGTGGTCACCGATCGGGTGCTCCTCGACGACGAGGTCGTCTACTCCGACGGCGCGTGGTGCCTCCCCTCCGCGCTCCCGTAACGCCCGCGAACGTTGCGATTTCACGTCGGAACGAGCCCTCCGTCACTTCGGGCGAACGTGCCCTCGAGCGCTCGAGTAAAAGCTGGATCCGATGGCCAACCCCACGATCGCGTCGCTCCTCGGTGCAGCAGTCAAGCGCCTCCTCTCGCTCCCCGCGGGAGAGCTCCATGCCGTCGCCGTGAAGAAGCGTGTCCCGTTTTATCCCGACGACGACATCAATCACCCGATGCTCGTGAAGGCGGTCTACCCCGACCCTCGCGCGCTTCGAAAGGCGCTCCTCGCGAACGATCCCGTCGCGCAGCGCTCGGCGCTCTTTCTCCTCACGTCCGCCGACGCGGGCTCGGCGTGGCCGATCTTGAGCCCATTCGTCGCGAAGAAGCCCCCCGCGAAGACCAAAGGATTCGGCGTCGTCACGAAGATGGCTCCGTACCTCGTGGGCACGATCCCGAACATCCCGGAGGAAGAGCTGTTGCCGCTCTTCGTGAACCCGCGGGTCGAGCCGCACGCGCTCGTCGCGGGTGTGCTCTACCACCGCAAGACCCCCGAAGAACGCCTCGCCCTCCTCGATCGCGCGCTCGCGGAGAAGCAGAACGAGGGCACCTTCAGGCTCGCCTCCGCGCTCGTCGAAGAGCTCGCGAGGCGATCGCGTACCCCGCTCGCGGCGGTCCTACGCGAGGCCAAACACAGGAGCTGGAAGGCGTGGGCCAAAACGACGCTCGTCGCGATAGGAGAGCCGACAGCCCTCCACGAAGCCGCCCGAGATCTCGACTCGCCTAGCCCCGAAAAGGCGATCCGCGCGACGATCGCCCTCGGGCCGAAGAGCTTTCACGAGCTCGAGTCGAGGTTCTTCTCCACGAAGGCGCTCCGCACGAAGGCGGGCCGCGAAGTGGCGCGCTCGATCCTCCATACAATCATGACCGACGTGCCCCTCCGCGGCAAAAAGCTCTGGAAGACTCCTCCGTTCGTCGCCTTCGTCGACTCGAAAGCAGACCCCGAAGGTGGGCCGCTCGCGCGCACGGCGGCGAGCCTCGCGCGTGTTCTACGGGGAAAAACGCCTCTCGATTGAGGCGCGCCATTCGCGCGAGATCCCGAGTACCCTCGATCGTATGCAGGCTCCGAACCTCCCGAAAGGCCGCAAGGTGGTCGTGTCCGAGCTCGGCGAGACGCCCCTCGAGGCGATCGATCGACACCTCACGATCGAGGAGATGGATCCTCCCGATCCGAAGGATCTCTCCCCGCGCGACGTTATCGTCTCGGTGCGCCGCGCGCAGGTGGGCTGGGTCGATCTCCTGATGACGAGCGGCCAGTACCAACACTTGCCCAAGCCGCCCTACGTGCCCGGCCTCGAGTACGCCGGCGTCGTCGTGTGGGTCGGCGAAGAAGCAGAAAAAGAAGGCCGCCTCGTTCCAGGCGAGGAGGTCCTCGTCGACGGTCTCCTCGCCGGCCCGCGCTCGCTCGGGAGCTATCAGAAATGGGGCGGCTTCGCGTCGTATGCCGTCGCGCCGTGCGAGGCGGTCATTCGGGTGCCGGGCATGCTCTCGCTCGATGCAGCATGCAACCTTTTGGGAAACTACGAGACGGCGTACCACGCGCTCGTCGCTCGCGGCCGCGTGAAGGCAGGCGAGACGGTGCTCGTGCACGGCGCCTCCGGAGCCACCGGGCTCGCGGCGGTGGAGATCGCGAAGCTGCTCGGCGCGAAGGTGATCGCGACCGGCCGCTCGGACGAGAAGCTCGCGAAGGTGAAGGCCCGCGGCGCCGACCACGTCGTGAACATCGGCGAAAAGGAAGGTGGAATCGCGTCTTTGCGCGAGAAGGTCAAGGGCCTCACCGACGGCCGCGGGGTCGACGTGGTCTACGACGGCGTCGGCGGCGACATCTCGGTCGAGAGCCTCCGCTGCGTCACGTTCGGCGCGCGTTTCCTGCTCGTGGGCTGGGCTTCTACCCCGTTCGTCGCGAAGGGCAAAGGCGGCCGCGGCGCACCGAACGTGAACGTGCTCCCCACCAACCTGATCCTCATGAAGAGCGTCGACGTGCTCGGCTGTCCCACCGCGATCGCGACGGCGATGGATCCGAGCATTCGCGCCCCTCGCCTCGCGCAGGTGCTCGCGTGGGCAGAAGACGGAAAGATCGAGCCGACGGTGAGCCACACGTTTCCGCTCGACGACGTGAAAGCAGCGATGCACGCGAAGTGGAACGGCGAAGTCACCGGCGGCTGCGTGCTGGTGATTGGGTAAGGCCCGTTCGGTTCCTGGCGGGCGACGTTCCACGAGCGGATTCGCGTATCCTCGAGGGGTGAAGACGCTCGCCTCGCTCGTCGCCATTCCTGTCCTCTTTGCGTGCGGGAGCTCGCCCCGCGGCCCGCAAACGCCTGCCGAACCGAGCGCGGTAGCTCTGCCTCGAGGCCGCGAGAGCGCGCCGCTCTCGGTCGGCCCCGAAGCTTCGGTGGCGCTGGCGCCCTCGCCGCTCACGACGACCGACAAGGCACCGGGCGACGAATGCCGTGCGCTCTCGGGCTGGAAGGGCGACGTCGCGCACCGACGTTCGGGCCCGCCGGCCCCCGTCGCGGGGCAAATGACGGCAGCAGCTGCCCAAGCGAAGCGCCTCTTCGACAGCGAGAAATGGGCCGAGGCCGTCATCAGCCTCGGGCGCGTCACGGCGGGTGCGACCGGCGACGACGACGGGAACCGTCACATTGCCGATTACATGCGCGCCATCGCCCTCTATCGTCTGCGCCGGTTCGACGAGGCCGCCGCGCGATTCCGTGTATTTTCCCGCAATCCGGCGCACGCAAAATTCGCCGAGTCGCTTCTCTGGCTCGTACGGCTCGCGACCGAGGCTCGCGCCTCCGGAGCGACGCGAGCCCCCGCGTCGTTCAAGCTCGACGATATCGCGCTTTACACGCCGCTCGAGCTCGCTCGCTTCGACAATACGAGTCAGCTCGATATTTACGGGCGCGCGACCTACATGCTCGGCCACCAGCGGTACGACGAGGGCAACGTCTCCGAGGCGAAGCTGCTCTTCGAGCACGCGAAGCGGATCGGCCCGTGGTCTCGCGAGGCCGAGGTCTGCCTCGCCAAAATCGCGAAGACGGAACCGCACTGAAGCACACGGAGAGAGTCGCGCGGCGCCGAGCCTCCTGCGTGGCTCGTGGCCCGCGAGCCACCTGGTAAGCTCTCTTCATGCGCGACGGAATTCCTAGTTTCACGGCGTTGGCGGTCGCGTTCGCGCGTGGGGTCGACGACGTCGATCCCGTCGCGCAGAGCCTCATGCCGTTTCCGCTCGGTGCGCTCTTGCGCGCGGGGCACGCGGCAAAAAAGCGTGGCCCGCTTCGGTACCTCCTCCGCGCGAGCCCCTCGACCCACCTCCCGCTCCGCACGTTGGCGATCGACGCCGTCATCGCGCGCGCCACGAGCGAGGGGGTGCGCCAGCTCGTGGTGCTCGGCGCCGGCCTCGACGCACGCGCCTGGAGAATGCCCGCCCTCGCCGACACGGTGGTCTTCGAGATCGATCATCCGGCGACACAAGCCTACAAATCGTCCCGGATCGGCGATCGAAAGGCCATGTGTCGCGAGGTGCGCTTCGTGAACGTCGACTTCGCGAAAGACGACCTAGAGACACGGCTCCGCGACTCCGCGTTCAATCCGAGCGCGCCGGCGATCTTCGTGTGGGAGGGCGTCACGATGTATCTCCCGCCCGCCGCCACCGAAGGCACACTCGCCGCGATCGCGAGACTCTCGGGAGCGCACGGCGTGCTCGCGATGACGTATGCCACGCCAAAGTTGGCGGGGCTCGTCGCGCCGGTTCGGCCCATCGTGCGCGCCGCGTTCGGGCTCATCGGCGAGCCGCTGCTAGGCCTCATGAGCCGCGAAGAAGCACGCGCGCGCATCGAACGGGCGGGCCTCGCTCTCGAGAGCGACACCGGCGCACGCGAGTGGGCGCGCGAAGCGGGGAGGCCTGCCCCCTGGGTGCCTATCGCGGAGCGCCTTTTGGTCGCGCGCACGTGAGCCCTAGCAGGTGCGCGTGGCCCGGTTTCCTTCCCGACGCGCCCCCTTGGCCTCTCCTGCTAACCTGTACCCATGCGCAAAGCGTGTCTCTCCGGTAGCTTCTTTCTCGTCGGCCTCACGCTGACCCACGTCGCCTCCGCGCGCGACGTCGACGTGTCCGACGTGGCCCAGCTCAGGAACGCGATCGAGGCGGCGCAGCCCGGTGATCGCATCGTGCTCGCGAATGGCACCTACACGCTCTCGTCGAGCCCCTCGTGCGCGGCGAACGGCACCGCCGCGAGCCCGATCGTGGTGGTCGCGAAGAGCCCGCTCGGCGCCAAAATCGAGATGAACAACCTCGAAGGCTTCAAGGTGACGGGAGCCTATTGGACGTTCGAGGGGCTCGACGTAAAGGGCGTCTGCGCGAACGACGACGACTGCGAGCATGCCTTCCACGTGATGGGGGCGGCCAAAGGCGTGGTCCTCCGCAAGAACCGAATCGTCGATTTTAATGCCCAGCTCAAGTCGAACGCGACCAACGCGGGCGCCGGCTTCGCGACTCCCGACGATCTGCTCGTCGAGGAGAACGAGCTCTTCGACACCCGCCCGCGAACGACGAGCAACCCCACCACGAAGCTCAACATCGACACCGGCGACCGCGTGATCGTGCGTGCAAACTACATCCACGACTACCAAAAAGGCGGCGGGGACGGCGTGAGCTACGGCGCGTTCATGAAGAGCGGCGGCAAAAACGGCGTCTTCGAGCGAAACCTAGTCGTGTGCGCGAAGAGCCACACCGGGGGCACACGAATCGGCCTCTCGTTCGGCGGGGGCGGCACCGGAGCCGCCTTCTGCGCCCCCGCGTTCGACCCGCGCGTGCCTTGTGATCCGGAGCACACGGGCGGCACCATTCGCAACAACGTGATCGCCTCCTGCTCCGACGTGGGCATCTATTTGAACAAGGCGAAAGACACCAAAGTTCTCTTCAATACCCTCGTCGCGACGAGCGGGATCGACTTCCGTTTCGCTTCGACCACCGGGCTCGCGATAGGCAACGTGCTCGCCGGAAAGATCCGCGGCCGGGACGGCGGCTCGTTCACCGGGTCCGAGAATTTGCAGGACGTCACCACGTTCGATGCCATGTTCGTCGACCCCGCGAGCGGCAACCTCGCCAAAAAGGGGGACCTCTCGGCGCTCGTGGGCAAAGGCACCGCTCGCCCCGACGTGGCGAACGACTACTGCGCCCGCGCACGCACCGGCGCCTACGATCTCGGCGCGCACCAGGTGTCGCTCGGCGACTGCGCGAGCCAGCTCCCCGCCCCGGAGCGCCCCGCCGGACCCGGCACACCGACGCCCACCCCCACGCCGAGCGGAACGACCCCCGTCCCCGGTTTACCTTCTTCGCCTACTCCCAACGAGCCCGCTGCCACGAGCGACAGCGACTCGGGCTGCGCGGTCGTGCCCGCGCGCACCAACACGTCGCTTGGCGGCTCGCTCGTCGCCATCGCGGGAGCGCTGCTTCTCGTGTGGAAGAGGCGGCGACGCGCGTAAACGAGCCACGAGGGCCGAGCGCGACGCGTTCGACCCGTGCAATCTGCACGGGGTTCGCGTCGAGACACGGCGCGCCGAAGGTCGTATGCGACGCGCCGGCTTTCGTGCTCAGTCGTCGTCGTCTTTGCCGCTCTCGCCGACCATCTCCCACTCGGCGCGCGCGAGGGGCGTGGAGTCCGAGTAGATCGCCATCGGCGCGACGGCGCGTACGGCGTCGCGGATCTGCAGCGGGAGACCGTCGATGAGGAGGGGCCCACGCGAGAACCCGACGAGCTCGAGCGCGGTGTCGAGGAGGGTCTTCTCCACCGGCGGCTCTTCTTGAATCGGCGCGTCGTCGGGGAGGTTTCCGGCTTTGCGTGCGGCTTCGAGGGCGTGACGAATGCCACCCATCTCGTCGACGAGCTTCTTCTCGAGGGCCTGCTGCCCGAGCCACACGCGGCCTTGCCCCACCGCGTCCACCTCGGCGGGGGTCATCTTGCGGCCTTGCGAAACGCGATCGAGGAACACGTCGTAAAACTGGTGAACCTTGCGATCGAGCTCTTTGCGCTCGTCATCCGAGAAGCCACGGTAGAACGACTCGGCGTCGGCGCGCGGGGTCACCTTGCGAACCTCCACGTTCACCCCGAGCTTGGAGAGGAGCTCGCTCACGTCAGCCTTGCCGTAGAAGATGCCGATGCTCCCGGTGAGGGTGAGCGGGAGCGCGTAAATCTTGGTGCCGGCGGAGGCGATGTAATACCCGCCGCTCGTCGCGATGGTTCCCATCGACACGATGAGGGGCTTCTTCTTCGCCAAGAGGCGCAGCTCGCGCCACATCACGTCGGCGGCGAGGGAAGAGCCGCCCGGCGTCTCGATCCGCAAAATCACGGATTTTACCGTCGGATCCTCGCGCAGCCGCTTCGCGCTCTCGGCGATCGTGTAGCTGCCGCAGAGCTTCATTCCGATGAGCGGGATCTTGCTCGAGCGGCCGTCGACCATGTCGCCGTCGATGTACAGAATGCCCACTTTGCTTCGCTGACCGAAGCGCATCGGCTGCACGACCTCGTCCTCGTACTTCGAGACGGAGACCTTCTTGCCCACCACCTCGCCGGTCACCCGGTCGAGCTCGTCGTCGAACGCGAGGGTGTCGACGAACTTGGCGTCGCGCGCCTCGAGCGCCACGAAGGGGCCCTTCATCGTGCTCGCGCGGATGTCGGCCTCGGGGATGTGACGGTAGAGCGAGAGGTTCCTCACGAAGACGGCCTCGGTGTTCCGGAGCAGATCTTCCTGGTCGCTCTTTGCGGTCGCGCTCGCCCCCTTGTTCATGAACTGCTCGGGCGCCGATTTGTGCGCGCCGATGCGGACGAACTCGGCCTTCACGCCGATCTTCTCGAGCAGCCCCGCCAGATAGATGTGAGTCGATTTGAGACCCGAGTAGCGCACGCCACCGGCCGGATTGAGCACGATGCGATCGGCGCTCGCGCAGGCATAAAGCGCCTTCGGGCCCGCGTCCTCGAAGCTACAAATGACCTTTTTTCCACGCGCGCGGAGCACACGAAAGGCGTCCGCGAGCTCTTCGGCGTGGGCATACGAGGTGGCCGGCTCGTCGCGGAGCACCATCGTGACCGAAGCGATGTCGGTCCGCTCCGAGAGCCTCCACAAGCGACGCAAGAGCCGCACGTGGTTGCGCGTGCCGGGGGTCGCCTCGAGGCGCATGGAGACGCCGTGCTCACTCTGCGGAATGCCTGCCGGGCTCCCGAAATCCGCGATCGACGCGGTGATGTATTGGCCCGTGTCGGTGCTCTTGCCGAGGGCATTGCCCACGATCGCGCCGCCTCCGAGAGAAGCCCCGCGCAAGTAGAGCTCGAGGCCGATCGTCGCGAGATACGAAGGGTCGCTCTTCGACAAATTGCCGAACTCGATGTCGCCACGCGCGCGCCCCACGCCGGGGATGTCGACCCCCGCCGTCACGCGCGGACGGGCGTTGTCCGAGCCGTCGTAGTAACGAACCTCGGCCCCCACCTCGAGCGCGCGGGTGCCGGTGGGGCGAAACGCGACCGCGGCGAGGTACTGCCGATCGAGCACCGGATACGGCGTGCGCGATTGCCCAGTAGGGACCGGATACGACGACGGCCCGTTGAAGTCGTGGGCCACGAGCGAAAAGCCGAGGCGCGGGCTAGGCCGATACGAGATGCCCGCGCTGAGCGACGTGATCCCCGCCGTCGCCGGGTTCGGCGAGAACGACGATTGAAGCGACATGCCGACCGAGACCGACTTCGACACGCTGTACCCGAGGCCCCACGTGAGCCACACGTAGTCTTGCCCGAAGTAGGGTGCGCCCGCGGTGCTCGGCGGAGAGATGTAATCTACACGGAACCCGCCCCCGAGCCCGAAGAGCAGCGGCGACGCCAAGTTGAACGCGTGACCGCACGGGACGCGTTGCGTATCCGTGCAGCGCACGCCGGTCCAGCGGAGCTCTTTGCCGGTGAGGTGGCCCAGGTTCGCGGGGTTGAGGACGAGCGCTTCGCCGGTGTCCTCGCTCGCGGCCGATCGCCCCGGCGAGAAGATGCGCTCCCCGCGGGCCGGGAAAGGCTCGGCGTGCGCCAGCCCCGGAAGACACGCGAGCGAGACGAGCCCACCCGCGACGAGAACGACCCTTGGTAATCCCTGGAGGGGGA
>JAAFHV010000315.1 GCA_013297655.1 Myxococcales bacterium
TGCCGAGGACCAAGAGCGACGCCTTGAGGGAACGCGCGACGAGCGGCAACACGTGCTGCGCGATGCCGACGATGACCTGCGGACGGGCGTCCGAACCGACCGAGCTCAAGTACGCCTGCAACTGAGCGCGCGTCTCGGACACCAAATCGGCGTGCGTCGACGGCGTCGCGGCCTCCACGTAGGGCCCAGGCACGACGTGCACCGCGTGCACCACCGCTCCGTCGAGGCCCGTCGCAAAGCGCTGCGCCATCTTCAGCGCCTCCGTCGAGAGCGGCGAAAAGTCGACCGCGACGACGATCACGTACGGCTTCGGCTCGCTCGATGGCTCCAACTCACGTACCTCCCTGGTTGCCTATGCGAAGGTCGTGCCCTCGCGACACAGCCGGCCATTTTCGCCTCGCGGAGACTACGATACGCACGCTCTGCGCGACGGGGGCAACATCTGCATAAACAGGCCCCCGCGAACGCGAACGGCGCGAAAAAAACGGCTCGCACGCCCTTTGCAACCGCCGAGCTCGAACGCCGGCGCCCAGCGTCTGCGGTAGGGAGACCACCATGACCCAGGCAACCAGCCCCTCGAAACCGAAGCGTATCCTCGTCGCGAACGACTTCTCCCCTTCCTCCGAGGTCGCGATGCGCGCTGCCCACGCGCTGGCCAAGCGCGACGGCGCGCGCCTCGGCGTGAGCCACGTCGTCAAAGGTGTCGGCGCGATTCACCCGCTCTTCACCAGCGTCGCCAAGCTCGAGCTCGAAGGCATCGCCGACGTGCAACGACGCGCGACCGCAGCGGTGCAGCATCACATGGGCGGCGTGCTCGGCATCGGCCCGGAAGACGCCGACGTGCTCGTCGCCGTCACCTCCGGATCGAACGAAGCGGAGACCATCGGGGAGCAAGCGAAGGACGATCAAGCCTCGCTCGTCGTCGTCGGAAGCCACGGCCGCACCGGACTCGAGCGCGCGTTCCTCGGCAGCGTCGCGGAGAAGGTCGCGCGCACTGCGCCTTGCGACGTGCTCGTGTCGCGCGAGAGCAAGAACGAGAAGGGCCCCGTGATCGCGGCGGTCGACCTCGGCGATCCCACCGCGGGCGTGCTCCGTAAGGCGGCGCGCGAGGCCGCGGCGCGCAACGTGGAGCTCATCGCCGCGTTTGCGCTCGACACGCCGCCGGACGTGGTGCCGTACGGCCTCCTCGGTCCGTTCGGAATCTACGTGTCAGCGCCCGATCCGAAGGGCCAAGCCGACGTCCGCGAAGCCGCCGAGAAGGCCCTCCGCGTCGCCCTCGAAGCGGCCGACGTTCGCGCGACGATCAAGATCCTCGAAGGGCGCGCGACCCGCGAGCTCGTCGTGCTCGCCGAGACGCAAGGGGCAGCTCTCCTCGTCTGCGCGACCCACAGCCGAACCGGCGTCGCGCGGGCGCTCCTCGGAAGCGTCGCGGAGTCGGTGATCCGTCACGCGCCGTGCTCGGTGCTCGTCGTTCGCACCTGATCGACTGAGAGCGGCGCTCGGACCAGCCGCGGATCGTCGCGAAGCAACGCACGATCCGCGCTCGGCGGCGCGCTCGTCGATCGCTGCTTCGGTTCGGAGAGATGAGCGGCTACGTCATCCTCGTCTTGGTGGTGGGGCTCGTGCGCTTCCTCGTCTCGCTGCGGCGCTCCGGCGAGACGAGCCGCGTCGTGCTCCGTCAGCGACCCGCGGCCGACGATCCGCGCTGGGGCCCCCCGCGCGACGAGGACCAGATCGTGGGCACCGGATGCGCGCGCTGCGACGAGGTCTTCGTGATCGCAGCGGAGGCGCGGCGCTGCAAAAAATGTGGCATTTTTGTGCATAAAAAGACCTGCTTCGCCGAGCACAAGATGGCCGAGCACCACACGACGACCGCGCCTTACCGCTGACGCTCCGACGCTCGCGCCTCCAGAGCGACGCCACGCTCGCGCCTCCAGAGCGACGCCACGCTCGCGCCTCCAGAGCGACCCGACGCTCGCGCCTCCAGAGCGACCCGACGACCGCGCCTCCAGAGCGACCCGACGACCGCGCTCCGTGCCTCACGACCCGAGCCGCCACCGCTCCGTGATGAGGCACGGCCTCGAAGGTCGTGATGGGCGACGGGCTTGTTGAAAATCGTTTTCGAATCGATTGTTCGAGCGGAGCGGGTCGACTAGTCGTGGGGGTATGGCTTCGGCCGCAGCTTCCACGGCCTCCGATGGCACCGAGCCCACCCTCGCGAGCACCGCGATCGGCGTCCGCGTGACGGTGACACGTCTCGCGCTCGAGCCGGCGGACGCGGCGTGGCTCACCGCCGTGGGCATCGGTGAAGGCGAGGCGCTGACCGTGCTTCGAAGGGCACCGTTCGGCGGACCGCTCCACGTCGTCACGTCGCTCGACGCCGAGCTCGCGATCGGCGAGGCGCTCGCGCGAGGCATCGTGGTAGGGGCGGCCCCGTGAGCGACGACTGCCACGCCGAGCAAGGGACGCCGCTCCCCAAGGTCGAAGCGAGCGCCGGCACACGATCCTTCGCGCTGCTCGGCAGACCCAACTCCGGCAAGAGCTCGCTCTACAACACGATCACCGGCGGCGACGCGCACGTAGGAAATTTCCCTGGGATCACGGTCGACGTGCTCGAGGCGGAGCTCGCGCTCTCGGGCGGCGCGAAGGCGCGGATCTTCGATTTGCCCGGCACGTACTCGGTCCGCGCGGCGGTCGATCCGGAGACCGACGAGGGCGTCGCGCGCCGCTTCGTGACGGAGAAGCTCGACGGCGAAGGCTTCGCGGTGGTGCAGGTGATCGACGGCACGCAGCTCGCGCTCGGGCTCCGTCTCACGCGCGAAATCGCGGACGCCGGGTGGCCGCTCTACGTGCTGGTCACCCAATCCGATCTGCTCGCGAGCGACGGGAAGAAGATCGACGAGGCGCGCCTCGAAGAAGAGCTCGGGGTACCGCTCGCCCTCGTGAGCGCGCGTGACAAGGGCTCACGCGAGCGTGTCTCGGCCTTGCTCTCCACCCGCGAGGCGCGCCCGGCGAACAAAGACTTCGACCCTGCCACCCTCGCGCGCGAGGTCACCTCCTCTGCCCGCGCGGGCGACGCAGCCTCCGGCAAGGCCTTCACCCAGCGCCTCGACGCCAAGCTGCTCCACCCGGTGCTCGGCCCGATCGCGTTCGTGCTCATCATGGGCGCGCTCTTTTCCGCGGTATTCCTCGTCGCGGATCCGGCGACGGCGGCGAGCGACGCGCTCCTCGGCTTCGCGCGTAAGTGGGTATCCACCACGTTGGGCGAGGGGCTCGTGTCTTCGCTCTTGGTCGATGGTGTGCTCGGTGGGGCGGGCACGGTGCTCGTGTTCATGCCGCAGATCGTGCTGCTCTCGGTCGCGCTCGATTTGCTCGAGGCCTCCGGGTACCTCGCGCGCGGCGCGTTCTTGGCCGATCGTTCGCTGCGGTTTCTCGGGCTCTCGGGGCGCGCGTTCCTCCCGCTTCTCATGGGCCACGCGTGCGCGATCCCGGCCATCGCGTCGACGCGCATCATCCGCGATCCGAAGGAGCGCCTGACCGCGATCCTCGTGCTGCCGCTGATGACGTGCTCGGCGCGCCTGCCCACGTATGCGCTCTTGCTGTCGACGTTCTTCTCCGGCAAAGGCCCCCTGTTCCGCGCGGGGATGTTCCTCGGCCTTTATGCGTTCGGCGTGGTGACCGGCCTCTTGGCGTCGCGCATTTTGCGGCGCACGGCGACGAAGGGAAAGTCGCTCCCGCTCGTGCTGGAGATGCCGCGCTATCGCATGCCCGAGGCGCGGGTGGTGCTCCGAAAAGCGGGCCGCACCGCGAAGCGTTTCCTCCGCGACGTGGGCACCACGATCGTGATCGTGTCGACCGTTTTGTGGGCGCTCTTGAAGGTGCCGGCCCCGGAGGCGATGCGCGCGGCGGGCGCAGACACGGCGATCGAGCGGTCCGTCGGCGCTTCGATAGGGCACGCGGTAGAGCCGCTCACGAAGCCGGCGGGGTTCGACTGGCGCATCGACGTGGGCCTCATCGGCTCGTTCGGCGCGCGCGAGGTCATGGTCGGCACCATGGGCGTCATCTTCGGGATCGAAGACGTCGGCGACGACACCACGCCCCTCGCCGAGAAGCTGCGCGAGGCAAAAAAGGCAGATGGTACGCCCCTTTACGGAGTGCCGAACGCGCTCGCGCTGCTCGTGTTCTTCGTGATCGCGTGCCAGTGCATGAGCACCGTCGCCGCGATCCGGCGCGAGACGAAGAGCCTCAAGTGGCCCGCGTTCGTTGTAGCGTACACCTATACCGTGGCCTACGTGCTCGCGGTGATCGTGTTCCAAGTGGCGCGCGCGCTGGGGGCGTAGCGGCGCAAGAGCGAGCCTCACGTCGCTCCGGAGGCGCGAGCCTCGCGCGGACGATCGCGCATAAATCTTCGACCTTTTGCGCATACAAGGATCGGCGGGGCGAACAACGGATACGCTCGAGCGATGCTCTCGTGGAGATTGTCGTTCGCGGATCCTACGAAGTCGTCGGCCCCCTCGCGTGACAGCGTGGGTGGCCCGGCGTGGCTCCCGAAGGGCTTGGCCCCGCCTTCGTGCACCCTGTGCGGTACGCGGCTGACCTTGGTGTTCCAAGCCGATCTGCCCCCCGGCCACCCCCTCGCGGGGCGCCACCTCGTGGTGCTCACGTGCCCGAAGCACGACGACATTTGGGGCGGCATTTACGAGGACGGCATCGTCGCGCACCCGCCCGGTCGGCTCCCGCAAGGGTATTGGAAAGGCGGCGGGCACTATCACTTGGCGACGTACGCGGGGGAGCTCGAGGCGGCACCGAGCGACGGACGACTCGAGGCGACGCCGCTCGACCTCGGCCCCGACCCCGAGCCCAGGCGCCAAGCGTTCCGCCTGGGAGGGCACGCGCCCCACGTCGACAAGCTCGGGTACACCTGCTCGTGCGGCGCCAAGATGGTGCAGGTGGGCGAGGTGCCGAACGACTTCAAGTTTCCGCTCGCGCCCGGGCAAGCGGCGCTACCGGGCACCTTCAGCACCAAGAACGACAAGCTTTTTCTAGGAAACTACGTGCTCCTCATGGCCTGTTCGGCGAGCTGCGATCCGATGGCGATGGTGGCCTATCACGCCTGAGCGAATGGCCATCCACGCGAGATCGTTCGTTCTTTAGGTCTACCCGCGAGCACCGCGCGAGAGCACCGTCCCCACGCACCGCGCCCACGCAACACCCTGTTTTCGTCCCGTATTCGACGCCCTTTAGAAGTGCGTAGGGGAAGCCGCTCGTGCAGCGAGCCAATGGATTGTTCCTTGACGACTGAACAGAGGAACAGTAAGCCCTAGCGCGGCTTGGATTTCATACGAAGCCTCCGTCCGTATCCGCGCTACACCAACGCCCCCGCTCGGTCGGACCAACCGAGGCTCTTCAGCCCGCCCTCGTTATCGCCGGTCACGTCCGTTTTGCCGCGCCTTCCTCCAGGAGCTTCATCGTGACTCGCTCGGACGAACAGCTCTCTCGCGATCTCCAGTCGCTTCGTATCGATCGCGGGGCAGGCTCGCGCGCGCCCACGCACGCGCCGCTCTCCTCGGAGCCGCAGCGCGCCCTCCCCCCTCGCGACGAAGGCAGCTCCATCGTCGGAAAGCTCGTGAAGGTGGGCGCGCTCGTCGGCGTGATCGCGCTCGGCGTGGTCGGCTTTCGTGCCCTCCGCGCGAGCACCGAAGCGAGCCTCTTCAAGACCGAAGTGAGCTTCACCGAGGTGGGCACCATCGCGCCGTCGCAGGGCCAAGTCGAGGTCACCTCGACCGGCTACGTGGTGCCGCAGGTCATCGCCAAGGTCGGCACCAAAATCATGGGCCGCATCTCCAAAGTGGGTGTGCGCGAAGGCGGTCGCGTCAAAGCGGGTGATTCGCTGTTCGAGCTCGATCCGAGCGACCAACGATCCGCCGTCGCCGCGTCGAACGCGCGTGTGCTCTCGGCCTCCGCGAAGGTCGAAGCGGCGCGCGCGCAGCTCCACGAGGTCGAGATCCAGCACACCCGCCAGAAGGAGCTCGTCCGCGTCGGCGCGGTCGCCGCTTCCACCGCCGACGATCTCGCCGCCCGCGCGGCCACCCTCCAAGAGCAACTGAAGGCACAACAAGCCGACATGGTCGCCGCGCGCGCCGACGTCGCGCAGCTCGCGGTCGGGCTCGCGCACACCACCGTGAAGGCCCCGATCGACGGCGTCGCGGTCACCAAACCGGCGGAGCTCGGCGACGTGGTGAGCCCCGCCGCCACCCTCGTCGAGCTGGTCGACTTCTCCACCCTCGTGGTGGAGACCGACGTACCCGAGGGGCGCCTCGGCAAGATCCGCCCCGAGGGCCCGTGCGAGATCGTGCTCGACGCGATGGAGGGCGCGCGCTTCCCCGGGCGCGTGGTCGCGATAGGTCCGCGCCTCAACCGTTCCAAGGCCACAGCGCAGGTCAAGGTCCGCTTCGAGGTGCCCCCGCCCGAGCTCCGCCCCGAGATGTCTGCCCGCGTGAGCTTCCTCTCGCGCGCGCTCAGCCCCGAAGAACAAAAGACCTCCGTTCGCACCGTGCTCCCCGCGAACGCCGTGTTCGACGCCGACGGCCGCCAGAACGTCTGGGTCGTCGAGGGCGACAAGATCCGCAAAACCCCTGTTTCGATTGGTGAAAAAGCCGGGACCGATTTCGTGCTCACGGGCGGTCCGCCCCCCGGAACCAAGCTGGTGCGCGACCCCGCGCCCACGCTGCACGAAGGCCAAGCCGTGAAGGAGAAGAGCAAATGACCGACACGACCACGTCCCCGAAGAGTTACCGCGAGCCGGCGGCGAGCGCGCCCATCCTCATCTCGGTGAAGGGCGTCGGAAAGAGCTACACCCGCGGCGGGGAGACGTTGAACGTGCTCCAAGGGCTCGATCTCGAGATCCCCGAGGGCTCCTTCCAGGCGCTCATGGGTCCGTCCGGCTCGGGCAAATCGACGCTCCTTCATTTGCTCGCGGGCCTCGATCGTCCGTCCACCGGCACCATCGAGGTCGCCGGGCGCCGCATCGACACGATGAGCGAGGGCGAGCTCGCGCGCTTCCGGGCCGAGAACGTTGGCTTCGTGTTTCAGTCGTTCAACTTGATCCCGGTCCTCACCGCGATCGAAAACGTGGAGCTCCCGCTCCTGCTCACCAAGCTGCCCTCCGCAGAGCGCAAGCGACGCGCGCAGACCGCGCTCCGGGTCGTCGGCCTCGAAGATCGCATGGGGCACTTGCCGAAGCAGCTCTCGGGTGGGCAAGAGCAGCGCGTCGCCATCGCGCGCGCGATCGTCCACGATCCACGCCTCATCGTCGCCGACGAGCCCACCGGCGATCTCGATCGCGCGAGCGCAGACGAGGTGCTCCGGCTCCTCACGAAGCTCTCGCAGGAGCTCCAAAAGACCATCCTCATGGTGACGCACGATCCGGCGGCCGCCGAGCGCGCCACCGTGCGGCTCCACCTCGACAAGGGTCGCCTCAGCCTCGGCCCCGACGCCCACCCGGTCGCGCGCGCGGAGACGAGCACCTCCGAAGCCAAGGCAGAAGCGAAGAGCAAACCCGCGTCGGAGGAGTCGCCCTCATGAACCTCGCCACCCTCGCGGCGAAGAACCTGTGGCGAAACCGGGTCCGCACGGTGCTCACCATCGCCGCGTCGGCGATCGCGGTGCTCACGTTCATCACGTTGCGAACGCTCGTCTTTTCGTGGACGTCGGCGAGCGAGGTCGCCGCGAAGGACCGCGTCGTCACGCGCCACAAGGTCACCTTCGTGATGCCCCTCCCGAAGCGTTACGTGGAGGACGTGCGCCAGGCCAAGGGTGTGCGCGTCGCTACGTTCGCGAACTGGTTCGGCGGCAAAGATCCCAAGCACGACCAAGAGTTCTTCGGCACCTTCGCCGTCGACCGCGACACCTACTTCCAGGTCTACGACGAGATGGTCATCGCCCCCGAAGATCTCGCGCGCTGGAAGGAAGACAAGCGCGGCGCGATCGTGGGCGACGCGCTCGCGAAAAAAATGGGCTGGAAGGTGGGCGAGAAGGTCACCCTCGACTCTGGCATCTTCCCGAACGACCCCGATAACCCGTGGACGTTCACGATCAGCGGCATCTACACGACGACCAAGAAGTCGGTCGATCGCTCGAGCTTCCTCTTTCGTTGGGACACGTTCAACGACGCGCTCCCCGCCGCGGGCAAAGATCAGGTCGGCTGGATCGTGAGCCGGGTCGACGATCCGTCGCAGGCGGCGAACATCGGCGTCGCGCTCGACAAGGTGTTCGACGTGCAAGATACACAGACCCTCAGCCAAGACGAGGCCGCGTTCAACTCGTCGTTCTTGGCGGGCATCTCGGCGGTGCTGCGCGCGGTCGACGTGATCTCGGGGGTGATCCTCGTCATTATGATGTTGGTGCTCGGCAACACCGTCGCGATGGGGGTCCGCGAGCGCACGTTCGAGTACGGCACGCTCCGCGCGATGGGCTTCCAGCCGGGGCACGTCGCGTTCTTCATCGTCGCGGAGGCCGCGTTCGTGGGGGCGATCGGCGGTCTCGTCGGAATGGCGCTCTCGTATCCGGTCGTCGATCAGGGCATTGGCAAGTTCCTCGAGGAGAACATGGGGAACTTCTTCGCCTACGTGGGTGTGCCGCGGCACGTGCTGGTGCTCGCGTTGGTGCTCTCGATTGGGCTCGCCATCGTCGCGTCCCTCGTCCCCGCGTACTCGGCATCGCGCATCCGCGTGACCGAGGCGCTCCGTCGCATCGCGTAGAGATAGAGGATTTCACCATGGTTCCCATTCGTTACAATTTCCGCAGCTTGGCTGTGCGAAAGGCCACCACCCTCGCGACGGCGCTCGGGATCGGGCTCGTCGTGTTCGTGCTCGCCGCGTCGCTCATGCTCTCGAACGGCATCAAAAAGACGCTCGGAGCCTCTGGCCACGACGACGTCGCGGTGGTCGTGCGGAAGGGCAGCGACAACGAGCTAGGGAGCACGGTGGAGGACGCGCAGGTGGGCCTCGTCACGTCGTTCCCGCAGGTGAAGCGCACGCCGGAGGGCAAGCCCATGTTCGCCGCGGAGGTGGTGGTCGTCACCGCGGCCGAGAAGATCGGCGCCGAGGGCGTGACGAACCTGCAGATTCGGGGCGTGGGCGACGACGTGCTCGCGTTCCGTCCCACCGTGAAGATCATCGACGGACGCGCGCCGAAGCCGGGGGCCGACGAGGCGCTGGTGGGCGCGCGGGTGCGGGGCCGGTTCCGCGGGATGGAGCTCGGGCAGACGTTCGACATCAAGAAGAACCGGCCGGTCACGGTGGTCGGCGTCTTCGAGGACGGCGCGTCGTCGTACGAGTCGGAGGTGTGGGTCGCGCTCGACAGCGTGCGAAGCTCGTACGGGCGGCAGGGCATTCGCTCGGCGATTCGTGTGCGGCTCACCAGCCCGGCGGCCTTCGGCGATTACCAACGCGCGGTCGAGCAAGACAAGCGCGTGGGCCTCCAGGCGATGCGCGAGACGGAGTATTACGAGAAACAATCCGAGGGCACTGGGCTCTTCATCACGGTGCTCGGCACTCTGGTTTCGGTGTTCTTCTCGTTCGGCGCGATCATCGGCGCGGCGATTACCATGTACGCGGCGGTCGCGAACCGCAGCCGCGAGGTGGGCATTTTGCGTGCGATCGGGTTCTCGCGAGGGGCGATTCTGTTCTCGTTCGTCGCGGAGTCGGTCATGTTGGCGCTGCTGGGCGGGGTGCTCGGGGTGCTCGGCGCG
>JAAFHV010000316.1 GCA_013297655.1 Myxococcales bacterium
CGTCGACGATCTCTTGGCCGCCTTTGCCGGCGACGGTGAGCACGTTCAAATAGCCATTTTCGAGCACGCCGGCGGGCGGCGCATAGGTGCGAATCTTCCCGTGCCCGGCGAGGGCTTTTCGGTAGTGCTCGGCGGCCTTTCGGCGCGACGCGAGAATGTCCGGCACGCGGTCGAGCACCGCGCTCAAAAACGCGGCCTGCACCCCGCCCATGCGCGAGTTCCAACCCACGTGGGCATACGCGTAGTGGTCCGCGCGGCCGTGGTTGCAGAGCGAACGAACGAGCTTCTCGTGCTCTTCGCTCTGAAGGGTAATCGCGCCGCCGTCCATCGCGCCGCCGACGACTTTGGCAGGGTAAAACGAGAGCGTGCCGACAGTGGCCTTCGCGAGCACGGGCTCACCCTCGACCTCCACCCCGAAACACTGCGCACCGTCCTCGAGGAGGCCAATCGAGCGCTCTTTGCAGAATGCACGAAACTCGGCGAGGCGCGTCGTGGTCCAGCCGTAGAGGTGGACGAGGATCGCGGCGTCGAAGCGGTGCGCGTCGTGCGCCTTCGAGAACTGCTCGAAGCTCATCTGCAAGTCGTCGGGATCGATGTCGACCAAGATCGGCGTCGCGCCGAGCACCGCGACCGCCTCGTACGTGGCCCAGAAGGTGAGGTTCGGGATCGCGACCTTGGAGCCGCGCGTGACGCCGAGCGCCTGGAGCCCCACGATGATCGCGTCGGTGCCGTTCGCACACGAGACGGTGCGCGGCACGGCGAGGATCTTGGAGAGCGTCTTCTCGACCCGGCCTACCCCCGGCCCGCCCACGAACTCGCAGCGGTCGAGGCATCCACGCCACTCGGCGTGCACGTCGGTGGCGACTTTTTGTGTGAGGCGGGAGAGGTCGATGAAGGGAACTTGCACGATGCGCTCCTTAGCAGGACGTGCGGGCGCGTGAAAGACACGCCCGGCGGCGAAAAGCTACGTTGCTCGATAGGGCCTTCGCGTTCGCCCGTGACGTGCGTTTTACGCCTTTTTCACGTGTACACCTGCGCAGGTGCCCCGTCCGCAGGGGCAGCCGAAGGCGGCACGTGTGCTACGACCTCCGCGCGATGACAGAGTCCTACGATCCGCAGAACGAGGCCGAGTTCGACGCGTTTGCGGGCAGCTACGCCGACATGCACGCGAAGAGCGTCGCGGCGAGCGGCGAGGACCCCGAGTACTTCTCGATCTACAAGCAGAAGGTGCTCGAGCGGGTCCTCGGGTCCGCGCCCGGTCCGGTCCTCGATTTCGGCTGCGGCATCGGCAACCTGACCCACCTCCTGGTGCGCTCGTTCCCGGAGGTCCACGGCTTCGACCCGTCCAAAAAAAGCGTGGATCTTGCACGTACCCGCGCCTCGGCGGCCACGTTCTACGACGACAAGGAGTCGCTCCCGAAAGATCACTACGGCGCGATCGTGCTCGCGAACGTGCTCCACCACGTGCCTCGCAGCGCGCGCGCGGGCCTCGTGAAGGAGCTCTCTCGTCTCCTCGCGAAGAACGGCAAAATCGTAATCTTCGAGCACAACCCGCTAAACCCGGTCACGGTGAAGGCGGTGAAGGATTGCCCCTTCGACGAGGGGGTCGAGCTGCTCTACCCGTGGGAGGTCACGGGCCTCCTCGACGACGCCGGGCTCCTCGCGCGGAAGCTCGATTACATCGTGTTTTTCCCTCGAATCTTGGCCAAGCTGCGGCCCCTCGAGCCCCACCTCCGTGGCCTGCCCCTCGGCGCGCAAGTGTGCGCCTGGGCCGAACGCCCCTGACGAAACCAGGGCTCACGGAGCCCGGGCACACGCTCACCCTTTCGGGGCTTCAGGCTCGGAGGGCGAGGAAGATGTGGCGGGTTCCGGCGCGCTTGCTTCGGTGGCTTTCGGCTCGTCGACTTTCGTAGCTTCTGCGGCTTCCGTCGGCTTCGGCTCGTCGGCCGCCTTCGGAGGTGCAGCGTCTTTCGTGAACGACACGTCGGACAGCGTCTTTCGGTCGCCTCGCGCGTCGCCGTGGACGATGACCTGAACGCCGTCGGGGAGCTTGCCGGGGTAGAGCGACGTGGTCGCGTCGAGCTCGTGCGTATCCGGGACGAGCGACATGTTCTGCGTCTCGCGGAGCACGTAGAGCGGACGCGCTTTGATCTGCTCGTAGATGCGGCCCACGTACTCGCCGAGGATACCGATCATGAGGAGCTGCACCGCAGCGAGGAGCGAGACGAGCACGGTCATCGCCGTCCACCCGGGCACCGTGGCCTGGAACGCGACGTGCGCGACGACGGCCCAAATCGCGACCAAAATGGACATGATCGCGATGAGCACGCCCGCGTAGGTGGCGACGCGGAGAGGCAAAATACTGAAGCTCGTGATGCCGTCGACCGCGAAGCGGATCATCTTCTTGAGCGGGTATTTCGTCTCCCCCGCGAAGCGACCGGCTCGGTCGTAGAGCACCGCCGTCTGCTTGAAGCCGACCCACGAGACCATGCCGCGCACGAACCTGTGCACCTCGCGGAGCTCCCGAAGGGCGACCACCACGCGGCGGCTCATGAGGCGGAAATCCCCCGTGTCGAGCGGCACCTCGATCGGGATCATCGCGGCGAAGATGCGGTAAAACCAGCGCGCGGTGACCAGCTTGAACCACGTCTCGCCGGCGCGGCTGCGGCGCTTGCCGTAGACCACGTCGTAGCCCTCGCGCCACTTCTCCACCATCTCGAGGACCACCTCGGGGGGGTCTTGGAGGTCGGCGTCCATGACCACGACGGCCTCGCCGCGGGCGTAGTCGATGCCGGCCGTGATCGCGACTTGGTGGCCAAAATTACGGGAAAACGCGAGCACCTTGTACTGCGGGCTCTCCCTCGTCATGGCGCGAAGCAGGCTCAGCGAGTCGTCCTTCGAGCCGTCGTCGACGAAGATGACCTCGGTGCCTTCCGGCAGCTTCCCGATGAACTCGGCGAGGCGCGCCGACAGCTCCGGCAGGACCGCTTCCTCGTTGAAGATGGGGAGCACGAGGCTCAAGGGGGGGCGCTTCATGAAAGCGCCGCCGGTCTTACCACGAGCGCCATGCTTGCGCCGCACGTGCGTCGCGCATGTCGAAGGGCGGGGCTTCGGGGCAGGTGTGCTAGGGTCCCCGCCCGCGCCCATGCGGATTCCACGCGCGAGCACTCCCGCCTTCGTGAAGGCGTTCTTCGCGCTGGCCTTCGTGGTGTACGTGGGAGTTTTTCCGTACGTCGGGGTGGTGAACAACCCGAACGAGAACGTGCGCACGTTCATGACGATGGCGCTCGTCGAGGGGCACACCTTCAAGATCGACGCGATCGTCGAGCGCCACGGCTGGACGAACGACATGGCCCGCGCGCCGGACAAAAAGACCGGCGTGTTTCACCTCTACTCCGTGAAGGCGCCCGCCGTCAGCTACGCGGGGGTGCCGGTGTACTGGGCGTTCACGAAGATCATGCCGCTCCTCGGGAGGCCTATTCCCACCCGCGACAGCCCACCGGAAATGAAGGCGCGGTGGCTCGCGGACGCCACCTGGGCGCTGCGTGTATTTTCCGTGCAGATTCCCTGTTTTTTGTTCCTGATCTTCTTCGAGCGCGCGCTTCGTCGGGTATCGGAAGATGCCATTTTGCGGCTCACGGCTGTGGCGGCGGTGGGGCTCGGGTCGAACTACTTGGCCTATGCGCTCATGTTCGCGAGCCACGCGCTCTTCGCCGTCGCGGCGTTCGTTTCGTTCTTCGTGACGCTCCGCGCGCGAGAAAAGAAGGCGCGCGAGCGGACCATGACGGAGGCGTTCGTGGCCGGCTTTTGCGCGGGCTGGGCCACCCTCCTCGAGTACCACGCGCTCCCGGTCTCGGCCTGCCTCGCGCTCTTCGCGCTGATCACGTTCTACCGCCCCACCCGCTTCGTCGCGATGTCGGTCGGCGGGCTCCTCCACGTCGCGGGGATGGCGTTTTTCCAGTGGCGCGCCTTCGGTGATCCGATGATGCCGGGCCACCGGATGAGCGAAAATCAGCAGTTCGCCCACCTCTTGAACCAGGGATACTTCGGTATCCAGACTCCCGACTTTCAACACGCCAAGCTCTTGCTCTTCTCGCGGAGCTTCGGGCTCTTCGGCACGAGCCCGTACTTGTGGCTCGGCCTCTTCGCGATCCCGTTCGCGTTCGTCTCCGGCTTCGGCGGGCCCAAAGCGCGGAGCGTGCGGCGCCTCGGTACGTTCGTGTGGGTCGTCACCTGCGGGGTGCTTTTGCTCACAGTGAGCGCGGCGATCAACTGGCGCGGCGGGTGGACGGTGGGCCCTCGTTACCTCGGCGCGATCCCGCCCTTTTTGGCATACGGAGCGATCTGCGCAGCAGAGCGCCTCGCCGGACCTCGCCGCCGGCGTACGGGAATCCGTGCCTTGTTCGGCGGGGCGGCCCTCGCGAGCGTGGCGCAGACCGGCATCGTCTCCCTCGTGTGCAACTCCATCCCGGAGAACGTGGGCAGGCCCCTGCCGCAGCTCGCGATCCCGCTCCTTCGTGGTGGCTTCGTGCCGCGTCATCTCGGCGATCTGGTGGGTTTTTCGTCGACCACGTTCGGGTACGTGGTCGTGGGGTGTCTGCTCCTCGCGGCCTTCGTTCCGTTCCTCGCGACCGCAAAACGCGAGCGACGCCTCACGAAGGTCGTGCGCGCTGGCATTGGTCTCGTCACGTGTGCGGTCATGTTGGTGCCGGCGATGCGCGAGGCCGAGCCAGACGAAGCCTCCGACGGCGGCGTGAACGCGCGCAGCTTCTACGCGTCGATCTGGGAGCCGGCGGGCCGTGATCGGCTCGCGAAGGCAAAGGAGCGCGCGGAGCGCACGAACGATCCATGTGCCTACGCGCGCCTTGCTCGGCTCGAAGAGATGATGTCCCTCGAAGCTCGTGCCTCGGCGAGCCGCGCTCGGGCCAACGGGGCACGCTGCGAGTAACGCACACGCGCGACGCCGTCGCGGTCGCGAGCACACGACGACGCCTGCAACGGTGGTAGGCTGCGCGGCGAGGAAAGACCCGCAAACGATGCGAACGAGCGCTGGATCTCCGCGCACCCGTCACGCCGGGTGGCGCATGGTTTGGGTCTTCTTGACCGGACTTTTGCTCGCGATCTTCGCCTGGTGGCCCATGGTCGCGGCCTACCCTCAGACGCAAGGCGGCGACGGCCCCGTGTTCCACAAGATGCTCGAGGCCTCGCGCATCAGCATCTTGCGGTATCACGAGCTGCCCCTTTGGCAGCCCTACGAGTGCGGCGGAATCCCTCTTTGGGACAACCCGCAGGGGCCGGCGGCAGCGCCCCTCACGCTCCCCATCTTGTTCCTCGGGGTAACGCTCACGATTTACCTCTGGTACGTCATTCACTCCGCGCTCGGCTTCATGTGCATGTGGTACTTCGCGCGCGACGAAGTGAAGCTCTCGCAAAAGGCCACCCTCGTGGCGAGCGTGGCGTGGGCGTACGGCGGGTTTCATCAGAGCCACTATTCGGGCGGGCACTTCGTGTTCGTGCCGTTCCTCTACTTTCCACTCGCGTTCCTTTTGTGGAGACGGGCGCAGACCGATTTGCGCTACGCGATAGGGCTCGGGTGGCTCGTCGCGTGGATGTTCCACGAAGGCGCGGTGTATCCCTTGCCGCACCTCCTCGTGTTCCTCTTCGTGGAGACGCTGACACGGCTCAACCGCAAGTCGTTCGTGCCTATCGCGCGGGCGGGGGTGGTCGTCTTGGCGTGCGGGCTCACCGTCGGCGCGTCGCGCTTCTTGCCGGTGATGGACCAGCTCAAGGCCCATACGCGGCCGATCGGGGCGGAGAACGATCACATCCAGTGGCAAACCCTGAAAGACATGTTCCTCGCGCGCACGCACGAGCGGCACGTCGCGGGGCAGTCGTACGTATGGCCCGAGTACTCCACGTACATGGGCCCTTGCTTGCTGTTCCTGGCATTGCTGGGGGTCGTCGCCGCGGCGTTCGAGGCGCCGTGGCTGGTGCTCCTCGCCGGCGTCGCGTTCGTGCTCATGATGGGCCACTTCTCGCCGCTCGCGCCGTGGGCGGTACTGAAGAAAAACGTATTCCCGTTCAAGGAGATGCGCGTCCCTTCCCGCTTCCGCTGCGAGGTCTCGATGTTCATCGCGCTCTTCGCGGGGCTCGCCACCGATCGCATCCCGAAGCGGCTCGCCGCGTTCTCCCGCAAGGGCGCAGAGCAGCTCCGCTTCGCGCTCCTCGCGATCGCGCTCGTGGGCGCGGGCGACATGCTCGCGACGGGCAACTTCCTCTTCCAGGGCGCGTTCACGAATCCCCCCGAGGTGAAGGTCGCCGCGTCGCCTCGCCTCTTCGTTCACGGCCCGAACCTGGCGAGCCTCATCGATCAACCGCGCCAAAACCGTATGCGTCTCGCCTGTTGGGACGAGTGGGGCTTTAGCGCCGGCGCACCGATGTGGGACGGCGACGTACCGCAAGCACGCCCCGCCCCCGGCCAAGACGCGATCGTCGAAGTGGCCAATCGTACCCAGAACAAATTCTCCCTCGAGATCGTGGCCAATGCTCCCGCGCGCATCTTGATCAACAGCGGCTACGACCGCGGTTGGCGCACGAACGTGGGCACCCTCTCGGACCAAGAGAAGCTGCTCGTGCTCGACGTGCCGGCGGGGCGCCACACCGTGAAGCTGGAATACTGGCCCCATGGGCTCACCTTGGGATTCGTGCTCGCGTTCGTAGGCCTCGTCGGCTCGATCGCGGCCTTCGTGAAGCTCTCCCGGAAGAAGCCCGCTTCGTCCCCCGTCGACTCGCGAGCGTCGTCCGTCGCAGGGTCGTAGCTCGCCCCGGCTCCTCCCGAGGGGCCTCCCGAACCCTACAAATCCAGCTCAGGAATAGGCTTTCCGAGCTCCTGGAGCTTCTCGCATGCGGGCTGTGTGGCGCGGCGGCAGGCGTACGAGAGGTACGGCATCGCGGCGTCGATGTCCTTCTCGGCCCCCTTCCCCTCCGCGATCATCACGCCCACGGTGGCGCAGCCCTCGACCCCTCCGCTGTCGCACGCGGCGCGCGCGAGGGTGAGGGCGCGGGCCAAGTCGCGCGGCACCCCCTCGGCGCTCGCGTAGGCGCGAGAGAGCATGTCGCACGCGGGGGGGTCCCCGCCGTCGCACCCGCGTTTGAAGAGCTCCACCGCGCGGCTCGGATCTTTGCTTTGCCCGCGCCCCTCGCGGTAACGCGAGCCGAGCTCGGTGCAGGAGGGATAGTCGTCTTGGTCGCAGCCCTTCGCGAGCAAGTCGGTGGCGCGCACCTCGTCGCGCGGACCACCGAGCCCACGGGAGAGGAAATACGCGGCGTCGGTGCAGTGAGCGTCGCCCTCGCACATCGCGAGCGCGACCCGGCGCGCCTCGACGAGATCTTTCGGTTGGCCCTCGGCGCCCGTCTCGTAGAGCTGCACGAGCACGTGGGAATGAATCTTCTTTTTCCCGAGGCGAAGGAGCCCCGTCACTCCCTCGGCGACACGCTTGGAGTCGGGCAGGCCATTCAAGAGCTGCGAATAAAGGGCCGTGCAGGAGTCTTCCTCGCCGCCTTTGCACGCGCGATCCAAAAAGCCAATTCCGGCCCGCACGTCGCGCGGGTGGTCCATGCGAATGGCCAAGAGCGAAGTGCCTTGTTCGCCGCACGCGCTCGCGTCGCCACGGAGACAGCTCTCCGCGAAGAGCTTCTCCGCCCGCGCGCGATCACGCGGAACACCGCGCCCGAGGTACACGAACGCGCCGAGGTTCACGCACGCCGTGGTGAGGCCCGAGCTGCACGCTTTGTCGAGCATCGCGACGGCGTCTTGCGGCTTCACGGGAGTGCCTTTGGGGAGCACCTCCAGCTTCTCGCCGAAGCCAGCGCAGCCCACTTGAATGCCGCCGCTGCACCGGAGCTTGTACACCACTGCCCCGCGCGGGCCACGGCGCACCGTCGCGGAATATCCACCGAGCACGAACGCGGCGTTGTTGCACGCGGCGAGCTCGCCCCCGTTGCACGCACGTTCGAATGTCTCGCGCGCGAGCACGGGGTTCGCCGCGCGACCTGGGCCGCCGGCGACCCGCGCGACGCCGAGCGCGTTGCACGCGAGGGCCGATCCGGCCTCGCACCCCCGCTCGTAGGCGGCGAGCGCTTGTGCGTCGTCGGCCTTCGGATCGAGCCACACGAAGGCGCACGCGTCGCCGGCGCGCTCGGCGCACGCTTGCTTCGCGAGATCGGGAGGAAGGCTCGCGAGGCGCCCTTGCACCGGCGCGCCAGGATGCCCCTCGCCGTTCCGTGCGCCCTCTCGAGCGAGAGCCACGAGGCAATCGAGCCTCTCGGTCGCCGACCCCGGAGCTTGCATGCATGCTGCATCGAAATAGGCGCCCGTGTCTTTCGCGAAGCCGGCGACACCGAGGTCGCGGAGGGCGCCCGCGTGTGCGCACATCTGCCCGCCTCTACACGCCTTTTCGAGGGCGTCGGCGGCGCCTTTGAGGTCGAGAGAGAGGCCCGCGGGAGGCGGAAACGCGAGCGCATGACCCAGCGCACCGCACGCCTCGGCGCTGGCTTTTCCACCTTGTGCGCATGCGCCACGGAGCACGTCGGCGCTCTTCGAGACCCACCCCGGGTCGCTCGAGAGAACGCCGTGCTCGGCCTCGCGCACGCACGCGATTTCGTCCCCTCCCGACGCGCAGGCGCGTTTGCACGTCGCGAGATCACCGGAGGCTTGGCACGTGGCGCGGTCTTTCTCCGCGGCCCGCGCGCGCACGGCGAGGCCGACCCCGAGCGCGGAGGCCGCGACGAGCGCCGCGACCACGGCCCGCTTCGGCCACGGCGACTTGGGCGCGACGCCGAGCGAGGGCTTCGTGACCGACACCGGCGGGGCCTGCGCTGGCGTCTCCTGGGCTTCACGTGACGAAGCTGCGCGCGACGAGACTTCACGCGACGAAGCTGCGCGCGACGAGACCGAGACAGAGACGGCTTCACGCGAATCCGGCGTGGGGGCGGGTATCGGCGCGATCTCGGTCTTGGCGTGGGCAGCCCGGGTGCGGGAGTCGACCGCCTCGTCATCGCCGCCGTCGTCGGCTCCGTGGCGACCGGTGTCTCGCGTTTTGACGGGGAGCGAAGAGAGCACTTGTGCGCTCTCCTCCATCGAAACGCCGTACACCGCGGCGAGCTGCTTCAGCGCCTCGCCCGTCGTGGCATAGCGCGCCTTCACGTCGCGGGTGACACAACCGAAGAACCAAGCGTCGAACGCCGCGGGGAGCTCGCCCTCGAAACCTACTGTCATCGCGCGTTCGCGGGCGGGAGAGAGCGGATCGAGGCACACCTCGCGCACCACCGCGAGCGGGGATGTCTCCGAGTGGGCGGCGAGCCAATAGGGCTTTCCCGTCACGAGGTAAAAGGCAATCAGACCGAAGGCCCATACGTCGGTCCAGGGGCCCACCGAATCGCCCGATCCGGCCTGCTCCGGCGCCATCCAAAGCGGAGTACCGAGGGACTCGGTGTTGGCCGTTTGCGCCTCCGCCACGATGCGCGCGATACCGAAGTCGAGCACCTTCACGAAGAGGGGAAAGCCGCTCCGTCGCGAGGTGGCGAGGAACACGTTGTCCGGCTTGAGATCGCGATGCACCACCTGCGCGTCGTGGGCGGCGTCCACCGCGTGCGCGAGCTGCTTCAAGATCGCGAGCG
>JAAFHV010000317.1 GCA_013297655.1 Myxococcales bacterium
ATCGTCGCCCTTGGACTTTCCGGCCTTCGCTTCGGCCCCGAGGCGTTCGATCTCCTTCGCGATCTCGACCAGGCTCTTGCGGTCGGCGTTCTTCACGACCGGCACCATGAGGCCCGCGTCGGTCGAGGCGGCGATGCCGATGTTGTAGACCTTGCGATAGACGAGCTCGTTCGTGGACTCGTCGAGGGCCGAGTTCAAGATCGGGTGCTTCTTGAGCGCGCACACGACCGCCTTCACGAAGAACGGCAAGAACGTGAGCTTCACGCCCGCCTTCGCGGCGTCGGGCTTGAGGCGCTCGCGGAGCTCGCGAAGCGCAGAAGCGTCGCACTCTTCCACGAAGGTGAAGTGCGCCGCGGTGTGGACCGACTGCGCCATCTTCGTCGCGATGCGGCGGCGCATGCCCGCGAACGGGACGCGCTCTTCCGTCGCGTGACCCGCCTCCCCGAGCGGCGCGATTTTCACCGGATCGCGGCCGGGATCGGCGGCGCGCGCGGCCTCGATGCGGACCTCCGTAGCGGCTTTTTCGGTGGGCGGAGCGACGGCCCCGCGCTTCGCGAACGCCTCCACGTCGGCCTTGGTGACGCGGCCTTGGGGCCCCGTCGGCGGGACGTGCGAGAGATCGATCGCGAGGTCGCGCGCGGTTTTGCGCGTGGCCGGAGTGGCGAGCGGCTTGGCGTTGAAATACGCGGGAGCCACCGCGGCGCCACGATCGGGCCCCGGAGCGAGCGTCTTCGCGACGCCACCCATGCCCGGGAGCGACTCACGGATATCACCGACCGCGGTCGCGGCGGGGCCGTCGTCTTTGGCCTTCCCAGCCACACCATTCGTGTGTTGCGGCGCCTGCGGGGCCACGGCCGGGGCTCCCTCTTGGGCTCCCGCGCCGGCACCGCCGCCGAGCTCGAACACGACGAGCACCGAGTGCACCTGCACCACCGTGCCGATGCTGCCTCGTGTCTCCATGATGGTGCCGGCTTTGGGCGACGTGATCGTGACGGTGGCCTTGTCCGTCATGACCTCCACCATCGGCATGTCTTCCTTGAGGACGTCACCGGGCTTGCACAACCAGGCGACGATCTCGCCCTCCGTCACGCCCTCGCCGATATCCGGAAGCTTGAATTCCCAGCGTGCCATCGATAGCTCCTACGTGCCTTGGGTGACGGGTTCTCTTCGAGGAAGCGGGGTGAGCTCCGTCGAGACCTGGCCGCGGACGAGCGCTTCGTCGTGAGCGGAGGTTGCGGCGGAAAACACCGGCGTTCCTAGTAATTCGCCGTCGCGACGACCGCCGGAAGAATGCGGTGCGCGAGCGGGAGGTAGTCCATTTCGAGGGTGTACGGAAAGGGCGTGTCGAAGCCGGTGACACGGCACGGCGGTGCTTCCAGATGGAGGAACGCCTTCTCGTTGACGAGCGCGACGATTTCGCCGCCGAGGCCGCACGTGCGCGGCGCCTCGTGCACGACCACGACGCGGCCGGTCTTCTTCACGCTCTCGACGACGGTGTCGATGTCGAGCGGCCACAAGGTGCGAAGATCGACGATCTCGCAGCTTACGCCTTGCTTCTCGGCCTCTTCGGCGGCGGCGATCGCCTCGTAGAGCATCGCGCCCCACGCGACGACGGTGACCGCCTTGGAGCCCTGCGCCTCACGCACGACCTTCGCCTTCGAGAGCGGCACGGTGTAGTCGCCCTCCGGCACCTCTCCGCGCGCGGCGCGGTAGATCCGCTTCGGCTCGAAGAAAAGAACGGGGTCCGGATCACGAAGCGACGCGAGCAAGAGGCCCTTCGCGTCGTAAGGGTTCGACGGACACACGACCTTCAATCCTGCTACGTGGATGAACAAGGATTCGGGCGACTGCGAGTGATAGAGACCGCCGCGAATTCCGCCACCGACCGGCGTGCGAATAACCATCTTCGCGGGGTACTCGCCGCCCGAGCGATAGCGCAACTTCGCGAGCTCGCTCACGATTTGGTCGTACCCGGGGAAGATGAAGTCGGCGAACTGGATCTCCGGGACGGGCAGGAGGCCATAGAGCGCCATGCCGATCGCGGTGCCGAGGATGCCGCCCTCCGAGAGCGGCGTGTCGATCACGCGGTCCTCGCCGAACTCGTCGTAGAGGCCCTGCGTGACGCGGAACACGCCGCCGACCTTGCCCACGTCCTCGCCCATGACCACGACACGATCGTCGGCCTTCATCGCGAGGCGAAGGGCGTCGTTGATCGCGGCCACCAGGTTCATTTGCGCCATCGGGGAGACTCTTTCAGCGGGGAGCTTCGGGCAGGCTTCGGAACTGCGCACGAAGGTGAGGAGGGGGTTCTGCGTACACGTCCTCGACGAGGGAGGATCGCGGCGGAGGGCCGACACGCTCGGCCTCCGCGACGGCGGCGAGGAGCTCGGCTTCGACGGCTGCCTCCGCGCGCTCACGATGCGCGACGACATCGAGCGTGGCGGGAGACGACGCGACGAGGTGGCGCTCGAGGAGCGCGATCGGACACGCCGCCTCCGGGAGCGTGACGGCACCGTCGTGCGCATTGATCGAGTGCGCCGCGCGCGCTGTCACGACCTCGACCACGGTCGCGCCTTCGCCACCGCGTGCCCGCGCGAGCGCGGCCGATACGACCTCGAGCACCGCGAGCGCGTCGCGACCATCGACGCGGGCGTACGGCAGCCCGTACGCCTCGGCCTTCTCGGCGATGGTGCTGGTGGCCGATACGCGCTCGAGCTCGAGCAGGCGATCGACCCTGCACGTGAAGACCACGTTCGCCTTGGTGACGCCGGCGAAGTTGAGCGCGTTGTGAAAATCGCCGGTGACGAACGCACCGCCAGACACGACACCGAGCGCGACGCGAGGCGCTTTTTTCATGCGCGCCGCCCACCCGAAGCCGGTCGCGTGGGGGAGCTGAGCCCCCGCGATGCCGCTCACGGACACGACGCCGTGCGAGCGCGCAGAGAGGTGCGTGGGCAGCACGCGGCCTTTCGTGGTCGAGCGCGCGCTGCCGAGCACGTGGTGGACGATCGCCGTCACGGAGAGGCCACGCGCGAGCGACGCGAGCGCCTCGCGCGGGCCCGGGAAGACGGCGTCGTCCGCTGCGAGCGCGAACACCGGCGCGACGGTGGCGCCCTCCTCGCCGACCGCGCTCTCGTACGACGGGATATCGCCGCTCCGCTGCAGCTCGAGGAGCCGGAGGTCGAGCGCGCGCGCACGTACGAGCTCCGTGTAGAGTGCAAGGACCCGTTCGGGAGCCGTGCTCGTGCGAGCTCCATCGAGGAGCCGACCGTCATCCGCGAGCACCCGGATCGGCGTCAAATCTTCGCGTAATTCCGAGGACTTCGGAACCGACGCTGTCGCGCTCGCGTGCTCGCCCGCGGTGGGGTCTTGCATGGCGCGCACCTTACTCCAAGCGACGAAGCGCGAGCCGCAAAAACGCGCGTCGTCGTGGGAGCGTCGTCCTCCTAGAAGCGTCGCCGAGCTGCGGCGTCTCGAGCGGCCTTGCTGCGCGAGCGATGGCTACGTGCGTCGTCCCCGACGAGGCCCCCCGAAGGGGCGGCGCGTCAAAGCGCGGTGACGGAGACTTGGTCGCGATCGACCGCCGCCTCGGCCGCTTCCAGGCTCACGACCGACGGGTGCTCCGACTGGCGTAGCCCGGTCTTCGTGAGGCCCATCATCCAGAGAAGCGGCGACGGCGGACTGAAGCGGAGGTCGGCCTCGTGGAGGAAGAGCCTGCCGAGGTGGTCGGCGTACGCCCGCGCGAGCGTGGGGAAAGGGATGTTGTCGAACGCCTTCGCGCGGCGACGGCTCGCGTACGCGGAGCCAAGCAGGGCCGCGAAGAGCACGTCGTAGAGGGCCTGCTGCCGGCGCGGGTGGCTACCGAGGCCGAGGCGCTGGCACTCGCGCAGGAAGTGCACGTTCAGCGGCACGTGGAACGACTCGTCGCGCGTGAGGATCGTGAGCATCTGCCTCACCGCGGCGAGCCCCGGATCTTGGCGAACGTGACGGAGCGCGAGGCGGTACGTGGTGGAGCCGATCGTCTCGAACATGAGGTTCGTGAGCACGATCGTGTCGACCCGCTTGGCGCGCCCGTAGAGCTTGTAGAACGTGCGCGTGGTGGGCCCCATCGGGCGTATTTCGCCGCCGATGTGGGCGAGGAACTCCGTCAGGAGCTCGCGGTGCCACCCCTCTTCGTCACCGTAGAGGCGGAGGCACTCGCCAAGATCGGGATCGAGCTTGGCGATGTCGTCGGCGAGGGTGTGGGCCTGCGTGAGGCCCGACTCTTCGGCCCGGAACGCGGCGTTGAAGAACGCGATGCACGCCTCGCGCTCGGTCTCGTTCGCGAAGGCGACGGGGGTCGAAAAATCGAGCTTCTCCTCGTAGAGGCGCTCGCGTCGCCGACGAAGCATCGAGAGCCACCACGAAGTATCTCGGGCCGCGCGCTTTTCCACGGCGCCTTCATACTAGGACCCAGGCGACGCGCAAAGCGCCACAAGCGGGCCCCTGTCTCGAATCGAACGCGTGACCTCGCCGCGGGCCGGACCGGAAGTCGACGCGCGGGACGCCACGCTCGTGCAACGCGTCAGAGCGCGACGATCACGGGCCGCGCTTGGCGACCAACAGCACGTTCGAGAACGGCGTCAGCCCCCAGCACGGCGCAACCTCGCAGGTGAACCCGATCCCCTCGAGGAGCGGTACGAGCTCGCGTCGCACGTCACGGAAGAGCACGCGCTCGCCGACGTTCACCTTTGCCCACGTGCCGACCCCCTCTTGCAGGCGGGTCATCCACGACCGCGGACCACGGCCGCGGTCCGCCTCGCGGAGGACGAGCCGACCGCCGGGCGCGACGTGCGAAGCGGCGCGAAGGAGAAGCGCGTCTTGCACGTCGCGGGTGAAATAGTGGAGCACGTCCACGAGGAGCACCGTATCGACAGATTCTCCCGAAATTTCGCGAACATCACCTGCCTCGAAGGTGGCCTCCTGGCCCTCCGACGCGCGGGCACCGACGGCGACCTTCTCGGCGTCCCAATCCACGCCCCGGACCTTGGTCGCGAGGCCCGCTTCGAGGAGCAACACCGCGAGCTGACCCCGTCCGCACCCGAGGTCGAGCACGCTCCCGAGCGGGCCGAGGGCGGCGATCGCGGCGGTGGCCGGATCGCCGGAGAGCTTGCCCCGCGCGAAGTAGTAGTCGCCCTTTTTGGCCGCTGCCTTCTCGAACCTCTGCGCCGTGCGATGGATCGCGTGCTCGATCGGCGTCTCGGGGGGCTTGCCGAACGAGCGCGCGATGCGGAGCGCCTGGACCACGACGGCGAGGAGCACGAGGCCCACGACGATCGCCGCCGCGCGCGAGGCACCGAACGTGGCGCCCTCGAGCTCGATGCTCACCGCTTGTTCTTCGCTTCACGCACGCGGAGCACGTGGTCGCCGAGCTCGCCGACCTTGACCTCCCACGTCTCTTTTTTCATCTCCTCGGAGCGCGCGCGGCGGGCCGCGGGGGAGTCTTCGCGGAGGGCGCGCTCGCAGTGGGCGAAGAGCTCCTCGTGGGTCTTGCCGACGAGCACGGCGCCCTTCATGTTCCCCTGCTGCGCGTTCGCGTACATGGTGACCTCGGGGATGTCGGTCGAGACCACCGCGAGCCCCGCGGAGAGGTACTCGCGGAGCTTGATCGGGTTCACGTTGCGGGTGAGCTCGTTCTGAACGAAGGGGATGAGAGAGAGGTCGAATCCCTTGCAGTAGCTCGCGAGCTCTTCGTACGGCTTGCGCCCCAAGAGGTGGATATTCTTGAATTTCTGGAGCTTCGTGAGATCGACGAGGCTCTTGCCGACGACCACGATCGACCAGTCGGGGCGCTTCTCGGCGAGGTACCCGAAGAAGTCGACGTCGACCCAATCTTGCACGAGGCCGATGAACCCGAGCACGGGCTTCGGCAGGTGGCGAATCTCCTCCGCGACCGCTGTTTTTTCGTCGAGCGCCTTCGCGAAGTGCGCGTGGTCGACGCCGTGCGACGCGAGGAACGTGTTCGGGTTGTAGACGCCCTTTCGCTCGAGCAGCGTGCGCGCGGTGCAAAACACGAGGTCGACGCGCTCACAGAGCGCGCGCTCCATCGCGACGATCTTCTCTTTGTCGACGTAGCTGAAGTGCGACCACTCGTCGGTGCAGTAGTAAACGGAGAGGCTCTCCCCGAGCTTCCCGACGTACTTTTCTGCGGTCGGGAGGAAGCTCCAGAGCTGGAAGTCTTTCATGCCGCGGCGGTTACGCAGAAAGCGCAGGCTCTCGCGGAGCACGTGCTCGTTCACCTTTTGCGCCAGGTTGCTGTGCGGGAACGGCAGCACGATCGGCGTGTACACGTCGAGGCCGCCCTCGATGTGCTTGGGGCCCTGCGCGAAGCTCTGCAGCTTCTTCACGATCTTGCCCATGTCGCGCCCGCTCGTGAGCTTGGGCGTGCGCGTCGCGATCGAGTTCAGCCACAAGACTTTGTTGTCCCGGCCGAGCAACTTCATGACGTGGTTGTTGCTGGTCGGATCTTCGCTCCAGTCTTTGGCGAAGCACACGATATTTTCCCCGCGCATCATGGCGCCGACTATCGCCGAAAGGCTGACCCAGGGCGACGGAAATAGACGCCGACCCCCGCGACCGGACTGCCCCTTCTCCTCCGCGGCGTTCTCGTTTATCCCTGACCGTGGAGCACGAATTGACCCTTCCCGCACGCCTCTCCAGAACGTTCCCCCTCGCCACCTTGGTCGT
Organism: Myxococcales bacterium; assembly: GCA_013297655.1. Lineage (GTDB taxonomy): Bacteria > Myxococcota_A > Polyangia > Polyangiales > Polyangiaceae > JAAFHV01. Next base: position 6,727 of record JAAFHV010000317.1, read on the forward strand.
CGTCGCGCTCGCGGGCCTCGCTGCTTGCGAAGCTCCGCCCGCGCAGACCCAAAACGCGGCCGCCCTCGCCCTGCCGAAGGCGCCGGCGCGGATCGACACGTTCGCCCTCTCGGCGGAGTCGCTCCACATCGACAAGGTCGGCATGCGCGGCGGCGCGGTGCGCCCCGATGGCTCGCTCGATTTCGCCTTCACGATGCGCATCAACGGCCCGGCGCGCGTGCTCTACCTCTCGACCGCGAACGAAAAATGCGAGGCCCAAGGTGGCTTCCGCGCGACCACCGCGAGCGGCGACGAGCCAGCCCCCGCCGAGCTCGGGGGAGCCCTCGAGCTCGGAAGGATGAGCGCGGGCATCGCGGTCGAAGAAGGCGGCAAATTCGTCAACGCGGAGAACGGCGCGGTCCTCCTCGCGCCGGGCCCGCACGACCTCAAGCTCTATGTGTCGAACCTCGGCACCTTGCGCGCGGGTCTCATCCTGTGCGCCTACGCGGTCGGGGGCGACGGCGTGCTCGCCCACGGCCCTCCCCTCACCTACTGAGGCCCCGAGCGATCATGCGTACCCTCTTCATGCGGCCGGGCCAGACCGACGAAATCCGCGGCACACGGTCGTTCCTCACGCTGCACGGGCGCGCTCAAGTTCGCGGCGTCGCGCGCAGGGCGAAGCTCGAGCTGGCCGACTTGGACATCGCGGCGGTGCTCGTGGCGGACGATCCGGCCGCGATCCAGACCGCGGAGCTCGCGAGTGGGGTCCTCGACTACATCGGGCTCGTGCGCGTGATGCCCGAGCTCGCGGCGGGCACTCCCGCGCCGACGCTGCTCAAGCCGATCATGGCCGCCGGCGACACCGTGCTCGTGGTGGCGGGTGAGCCGTTCCTCTCCACCCTCGCCGCCGCTATCGCGGGGCGCCCGTCGTTCCCCACGTTTGCCCTCGCCGAGCTCGCGATGCTCGAGGATCGCAGGCCCTACGGGTCGTTTCGCGAGGGCGAGAGCATGCGCCCCCTCTTCCTCGCATAAGCCACGCGAGCGCGAGCTTCCGGGTCGCGCGCAGGTCGATTGCGCCTCGACGTCTCGCACGCACGCTCGCTCGCGGGCACGGCCGACCGGCGCGCGCACCGCATTCGAGCCGCGGACGGTGGCGGGTGGCGCGCGCGGGATCGTTTTCGACGAAGGTCGTGCGGCGACGCCCTGCCTACACGAGCCCTTATTTTCCGCCGATTCGTAGCGTTCTCGGCGCAGCAAAGGACACCGCTGGCGTTCGCGAACGCACGTTCGTGGCGAAAGTACGTTTCGCGTGAGGAGACTTCACCGTACTATCGGCCCCACGATGACCGTACGTGGCTGGAACGACCATTGGCAGCCCATCTTCGACGCCCTCGGCCGCCTGAAACGCGGCTGGCCTACCCGCGGGTGGACCTGGGACTCACGGGTCGGGTGCGTCACCTCCTCGTTCACCGTCGAGCAAGAGATCCAAGCCAAAGCCGCCATCGCCGAGGCGATGCCTGCGCAATACACGCACAGCACCATCGCCCGCGCCCCGCAGAGCTTGCAGGACGTCGTCGAGCGCGCTGGCGGCATTCGCCCGAACCAACTCGTGCTCGCGCTGGGTCCGTCGGCGGGTCTTTTGATCTTCGGGTTGTGGTGGCCTTGGGGCGACGGCGAGACCATCTCGTTCCGCCTCGGCTTGGCCGACGTCGATCCCGCTCGCGAGCCCAACGTGCGCTTCCGCGACCTCTTCGGCGTCTCGTTCTGAGCGCGCAGCGCGTCGCGGGTCTCGCCCCGAGCACGTCGCGTCGCGCGCCTCGATGCGCAACTCCGCGACGGCCGCAACCTTAGGAAAAGCGACACGATTCGACGATCGTGCGGCGCCTGGCGTCGCGGCCCCTGCCGTGCGAACGTTGGGTATGCGCGCGCGGCTCGCTCGGGGTCTCATCGGTGCGGTCGGGGCCATCGTGCTGCTCTCGCCGTCCGTGGCGCGCGCTTCTTCGGTCGACGCCCTCGTCGAGAGCGCGAAGCGCGCCGAAGCGGTCCACGAGGAAGACATCGCCGCTCGCCGTTACACCGAGGCCCTCGCGCTCGACGGCACCTCGGTCGAAGGGTGGATGGGGCTCGGCGCGCTGCGCGAGCGGCAGGGCGATCTCCGCGAGGCGGAGCGGGTCTACGCCGCGTGCCTCTCGCGCCTGCCCGGCCACATCCCTGCACGCCTCGCGCACGGAGAGGCGCTCCACGGGCTCGGGCGTACCGCCGACGCGATCGCGGAGATCGAGCTCGTGGCGCGCGTCGACGCGCGCGAGCGCCGCCGGATCGCCACGTGGTACGCCGACGACGGGCTCTACCCCGCCGCTCTCGCCACCTGGCGCACGGTGCTCACGCGCGCGCTCGACGACGGCGACACGGCCACGGCGTCCGAAGCGCGGGCGATGGTGCGCGCGTTCGTGCTCTTCGCGAAGCCGCTCGATCCGGCCGCGTTTCCGAGCTCGACCAGCCACACCCGACGCTCGCTCAGCCGCATCGCGAAGACCGGCGGGTAACCACGAAGGCCTCCGATGGCGCGCGACGTTCCGCCTCAGGGCTTCGGCGAATCTTTCAATGAGTACGGCATGATAACGAGCCCACCGCCGCGAAGCTCGAGCGCGACGACGTCTTTGGCGCGGCCGCACAAGGGCCCCGACAGGACAGCCTGAGCGGGGAGGATCTCCGGCTCCCATCGCTCGATCCCTGCGACGCGGACGGTGACGTTCGCGAGGCCGGGGGAGCGCAGCGCGACACGCATGCAGCCATCGCTCGGGAACGTGTGGAGCACCTCGCGGGCCACTCCGCCGTCGCCGGGCGACGCAAGAGCGCGGAGCTCGCCGGGTGCGAATCCCGCGGCCGCAGCGCGAGACGTCTCGCCCTCGAAGCTCGGCGTGCTGGCGTCGGGGAAGAGCGCGGACGCGACA
>JAAFHV010000318.1 GCA_013297655.1 Myxococcales bacterium
GTCGCGACGGAGCACGCCGGCGAGGTTGGCGCGCGCGGCGGTGGCGGCCATGTGGAGCGTGAGGAAGGTGTTTTTCCCTACCGTGAGGCGCATCTGGCCCATCGCGCCGCCAGAGGTGGAGCCTCGCACGCCGTCGCCGAAGCCGTCCGTCGAGCGAAACTGCGCGGCGCCGAACGTCTCCTGGGGGGCCTCTTCCGGGGCGTACACGGCGACGACGCGGTGCGTGTTGAACGAGCCGACCTTGTAGCCGATGCGGGTGCCGCGCTCTTCGACCCCGAGATCGAACTCGGCGCTGCCCGCGACGGCAAAGTCGCCCTGCCGCGGATCGTAGACACCCTCCACCACGCGCACGCTGCGCACCGCCTCCGGGATGACGATCGCGAGGTCGGCGTAGCCCTGGCCGTGGATGTGCGAGCCCTGGTTGAGCGGGATGCCGGCGACCTTCACCTCCACGTCTTGGCCGTGCACGGCGTCGAACCCGCGGAGGTAAATGCGCTGCGCGATCGCGTCGCCCTCGGGCCGCGCGACGTACATGCCGGGCGCGGTGAGCAGCATGTCGCCCGCGTCTTTGTGGGGCGCGGCGCGGAGCAGCTTGCTGTCGATCCGGAAGTCCGACATGCCGCGTGAAGGAGGACGCGAAGCGCCGTCGACCTGGACCGACTCGATCGGCGCGAGCTTCTCGTCTTGGGGCGCCGCGGGGCGGGACGGGTCGGTCGCCTTCGCCGCGGGCATCTTCGGGAGGAAGTGGAACGGCACCCGAATCTTCGCCGCGATGGCGCGCTCGCCGCGGCGCGCGGGGCTGAACGTGTAGAGGCGCGCGGCGTCGATCGCGGCGCGGTCGAAGTCGAGCCCGCCGGACTCGATCACGTTGGTGTCCACCACGTGCCCCTGCGGATCGACGGTGACCGCGAGCACCACGAGCACGTCTTTGCCGGAGCCGATCTCGCCCCCCGGGTACACCGCCTCGGCAGACCGGAGCACGGTGGGCGGCGTGACCTCGTCTTGCGCGCGCGCCACACCCTCGTTCGTGAGCAGCACGAACGAAACGAGCGCGGCCGCGCCGACAGCCCCGAGCGAACGCCCACGCGCCGCCCGCCGAGCCGCCGACCCGAAAGTCGCCGACCCGAAAGTCGTCGACCCGGAAGTCGCCGACCGAGAGGCCCTCATTCGGCTCCCGAGAACGCTTGAATGAGTGTTGAAGTGATGAAAACCATTGAGGAATTACGAGTTGCAACTTGGTCGATGTTAACGACCCCGTCAAGGCGCTTGTCGTCGCGTCGGCGAAGCTCGCGATGCTGTTCGGGTTTCCTCTCGTGGCGAGGGCGGGAGGCGGGAGGGAGGGAAGAGCCGGGAGCGGGAGGCGAGGCGCGGGAGCGGGCGCGAACAACCTGGCGAGAGGCGGGAGGAATTTCGGTATCGTCGTCGCCATGAAGGCCGCACGCATCGTCATGGGCACGTCTCTCGGGCTCCTCGTCGCCTCGCTCGCCGCGTGCGGCGACTCACCCCCACCGCGCAGCGCCCAAACCGAGATGGTCCCGTCGAACTCGGCGTTCGAGGCCTCGAAGGCCAAGCCCCAAATCGTGGGCGAGCCCCCGTCGAGCGACACGTCCCGCAACGAGGCCGCGGGAAACACACCCTCGAGTGGCGGCGCACCCACGCCCCTCGCCGGGAGCGGTGGTCCCACGTCGTCGGGAGTGCCGACACCCGCTGCTGGTGGCGGTCCCGCCGCCACGCCGCCCGCTGCCGACTCGGGCAAGAAGCCCAGCAAAGCCGAGTGCCAGGCGGTCATGGACCACTACCTCGACCTCGAGATCAACTCTCGTCCGGAGCTGAAGAGCCTCCCTCAAGACATGGTGAAATCGATGATCGCGCAGGCCAAACAGCAGGCTTCGTCGCAGAAAGGCGACCCCTGCACCGAAGAGGGCGTGACCCGCGCGAAGTACGCCTGCGGGATGAAAGCGACCACGCCGGAAGCGTGGAAAGTCTGCATGAAGTGACGCGAGCTCGAGCTCGTTCGGTCGGCTCCGCGCGAACAATTGAACGGAGCGTGCCCACGCTTTGCTAGGCTCGCCTCGCGCACGACCCATGGCACAAAAAAAAGCTTCACCGAAGTCTGCTCCCCGCCCTGAAGGCAAAGATCTCTCCCCCGTCGTCGCGGAGAACCTGAGGCACCTTCGTGCGGCGCGCGGTCTCTCGCTCGAGAAGCTCGCGGTGCTGAGCGGCGTGAGCCGGGCGATGCTCGGGCAGATCGAGCTCGGCAAGAGCACCCCCACGATCAACGTGCTCTGGAAGATCGCGCGCGCCCTCGACGTGACCTTCTCGAGCCTCATCCAGGCGAAGGCGGCCCCCGGCACGCTCGTGCTCCGCGAGCGCGGCGCGAAGATCCTCACCAGCGCCGACGGCTCGTTCCGATCCCGCGCGCTCTTCCCGTTCGGTAGCCCTCGCCGCAGCGAGCTCTACGAGCTTCGTCTCGCCGCCGGCAAGACCGAAGAGGCCGAGGCGCACGCGCCCGGAACGCTCGAAAATCTCGTGGTTACGCGCGGTTCCATGCGCGTGCGGGTGCCCGACGGGGTGCACGAGCTCGCCACCGGCGACGCGATCCTCTTCTTGGCCGACGTGCCGCACGCGTACGAAAATCCGCACGCGGAGGAGGCCGTGATGATCCTCGCGATGACCTACCGCGACGTCCAGAGCTGACCTTCGCCCGCACGATCGCGGTGCCTCACGAAGGTGACCGGCCGCAACGACGCGAGACGCGAGGCCGAGAGGCGAGGCGAGCGCGCGTCGTCGGCGTGGGCGTGGCGCGGGCGAGATCAGTGGCGGTGCGAGGCGTACATCGCGAGCGCGTGACGGCCGGCGCGTGTCTCGCGGGCGGCGTCGATCGTGGCGCGCATGTCGTCCGGGAGATCGTGGTGCGTGACGCCGCCGAGCCGAAACTCGTCCGGGAGGAGCACCGGCGTGGTGAGGGCGGCGAACGTGAGGTCCGCGGCGCTGAAGCTGTCGCCAACGAGGAACGGCTTGTCGCCGAGGGTGAGCGCGATCTCTTCGAAGAGCGCGTGGAGCTTCGTGAGCAGGCGCGCTTCGGCCTTCGGTGATACCTTGAACGCGCGCCCCATCGCCCCGCGGAGGAGCCCGTGGCCGCGCCGGAAGAGGCGCTGCTGAAGCGGAGGCGCGGACGCGTCGAACACCTTCGCGAAGAGGGCGGGCCGCGGGACCAACATGCAGTACGCGAGGCGGCGGGTGAGCGGCCCGAGCTCGTCGTCGAGCTTCTTCTCGAGGGCCAAGACCTCCGCGCGCGCGTGTACGTCGCTCGGGTAGAGCTTCTTCTCGGCGGGGAGGCGCTCGTCGGCGAACGCGACGATCGCGCTCGACTCGGTGAGCTTGGTCGCGCCGTGCACGAGGACGGGCACCGTGCGCGAGCCGAGCGGGAGCGACGCGCCCCAGTGGAGCATGGGGAGGTAGACCGACTCGCGGTACCCGATGCCGGCGCGATCGAGGGCCCAACGCGCCTTCTCGCAGTAGTGGCTCGGCCCAATCGTGACGAGGCGAGCGGTCACGGAGCCGCCTTCGCGCGCGACTCGTACACGGTGAGCGCGGGGAGCTCTACGATCGTCAGAAATCCGCCTTTTCCGCACCCGGTGTCGATCGCGAGCACGTTCTCGCCCATCCACATGTCGAGCGGATCCTCCGGCGTGTACATGGAGAGCTCGGGCGGCAAATGGTCGGTCGAGGTGTGGCCACAGATGACGCGCTTGCCGCGGTAGTCTTTGAAAAACTTGAGGGTGCGCACCCAGAGGAGCAGCGTGGGATCGGCCATCTCGCTCGGGTGGCGGAACTTGCCGTCCTCGCCCTCCACGAGGCCGGCGTGAACGTAAATCGCGTGCTCGTCCTCGTAGTAGTGCGGGAGCGCGAGCATCCAGTCGAGCACGTCCTTCGGGAAGAACGATGCATCTTGCATGCGTTTCATCTCCGCGACGGACGGCACGTCGCCCTCGAAGAAGATCTTCTCGTCGAACGAGCGCATCGTGGCGAGGCAGCCGTTGCCGATCGGGATGACGAACTCGGGCCACCCCCCGTGTTTCACGCGGAGCCAGCCGTCCTCGTGGTTGCCGCGGAGGGCCACGATCTTGGCGCGGGTGAGCTTGGGCAGCTCGACGCGCACGTAGTCGATGACTTGCCGCGACTGGAACCCGCGATCGAGGTAGTCACCGAGGAAGACGATGGTGTCCTCCTCGGTGAGGAGCGGGAGCTTGGCGATCGTGGTTTTCAGCGCGTCGAAGTCGCCGTGGATGTCGCCGACTGCGAAGGTCCTCTTGGCCATCGCTGCATCCTACCTGCACTCGCGCCCGTTCGATCCTGAGGACCACGTGCGTGGGTCGAGAATGCGGAAGTGGCGCCTCGACGCGTTCTTTGGTTGAAAAACGGCCCCCGATTGGCGCGCGTTCGACGGACCGCGCGCGCCGTGCGAAGCTCGCCGCCGATGGCGCAAAAGACCCTCGCCGATTTTCTCGCGGAGCCGTTCGCGCTCACCATGTCGTCCGGGTTTTTCTCGTTCTTCGCGCACACGGGCATGCTCTCGGTGCTGGAGGAGCGCGGCGCGGTCCCGACCCGCGTCTCGGGGTCGAGCGCGGGGGCACTGGTCACGGCGGCGTACGCGGCGGGCCTCGACACCGCGCGCCTCGAGCGAGAGCTCGTGGGCCTCGAGCGGCGCGATTTTTGGGACCCACGCCCTGGCCTCGGGCTCCTGCGCGGGCGACTCTTCGACGCGCGCCTCCGCGCGATGCTCCCCGTGTCCACCTTCGAGGGGTGCCGAATACCGGCCGCGATCTCGGTGTTCGACGTGCCCTCGCGAAAGACCGTCGTCCGTACGACCGGCGATCTTGCCCTCGCGATACGTGCATCATGCACGGTTCCCTTTTTGTTCCACCCGGTGTGGGCCGAGCGTCGTCCGCTCCTCGACGGAGGGATCCTCGATCGTCCCGGGCTCGTGGGCATGCCGGCAGGGGAGCGGGTGCTCTTTCATCACATCGTGTCGCGCTCGCCGTGGCGAAAGGCCGACAGCGAGGGCCTGCGGATCCCGAAGCGCGACAACATGGTCACCCTCAAGATCCACGGGCTCCCGCGCTCGGGGCCGTTCCGTCTCGGCGAGGGTCGGCGCGCGCTCGAGCTCGCCCGCGAGGCGACCCGGCGCGCCCTCTCGAGGCCCATCGAGGACGGCGTCGTCGACGTGGAGATCTGACCCCGCGTGTCGAGGCGCGTGGACATTCGTGTCCAGGCGCCTGCACAAGGGACGCGATCGGTGGACCGCTCAGCCGCGGAGGGCGGCCTTCACGACGCGGAAGAGCTGCCCCGCGCCGGGAGCGACCTCGAAGTCCATGAGCGCGCGCCCGAGGCTCGCCATCGCGCGGTGGTCGGCGAAATAGGGCAGCTTGGGGAACGATTTCCACGGCGAGCGCACTACGGATTTCTGTGGAAAATCGAAGAGATGCGTGTTGTGTACGACCCCCACGCCGGAGACGATGCTCTCCTTCGTGTGGCCGGGGAAGGCGCCCCATGTCGGCGCGACGAGGCCGTACACGAGCCCGGGCCAGCAGTTCACGCCGACCGCGCCGTAGCGGAGCTCTTCGATCGCGCGGGTGACGGCCGGGCCGTGCTCGGCCTCGGTGCTCGGGTGAACCAAGACCGTGCACGAGAGGGTGCCCCAGCACGACTCGTTCGCGAAGCGGGTGGCCTTCGCGAGGAAGCGTGTCGCGTCCGGATAAGCGTCGCGCGAGTAGCCTGCGTCGTCGTCCGCGAGATCGAGGGTGACCTCCGCGAGCACGCCGCAGAACGCCTCGTTGGTGAGCGCGTATTCGCCTTCGTTCGGCGCCACGTCGGGGATCACCGTCCACGGGAGCGCGCCCTCCGCCACCGTTTCTTCGCCGAGCTTCTGCGCGCGCGGGTACGCCTCCAAGAAGGCGCGATGGCGATCGTGGGCGCCCGGGTAATACGCCTTCCGACGAGGCACCGCGGCGAGCGCCTCGTGGAGGTGGGAGAGGAACGCCTCGCGCTGGAGCCACCCGCGCGCCATCACGAGCACCTTCGCCGCGTTGCAGTTGAAGCTCGCGTTCTGCGCGACCATCGAGGCCACGTGCCGCGCCTGGTACTTGAGATCGGCCTCCGACCACGGCCCCGGGACCACGAGCACCGGCGTCACGCACCCGAGCTCCGCGGTGAAGGGCTTCGTGTTGCGCGGGGTGCCTTTCTCCTTGTTCGCCGCGCGGGTGGCCGCATCGGCGCCCCACACGATCGCGTCGTAGGTGCGATCGGAGCCCGTGACGTGGAGCGTGTCGACCAAGGCGTGCTCCGCCGCGTACGCGCCCACCCCCGCGCCGCCGTAAATGACGGCGAAGAAGCCCTTCTCCTCGAGCTTCTGGAAGGCCGCCTCCAAGAACGGGCCGACGTGCTCGTTCACCGGGTTCATCTTGAGGAGCACGACCTCGTCCTCGACGAAGAGCTTGTAAAGTGCATCCATCGGCGCGATCGACGAGACGTTGCCGCCGCCGAGCACGAGCGACACTTTTCCGCCGGTCGGCTTCTCCCGGTAAATGCGCCCTTGGCTCGCCGGCTCTCCGGGCATCATGTAGACGTCGCAGCTCACCCCGCCGAACGTGAGCTTGTCGAGCACCGTCATCGGGAACACGCGCGCGACCGTCTGCGACACGTTCTTCCCGGACGCGGGGTCCTTCGTGGTGATCGTGTGGAGCCTCGCCGGCTTCGGGGAGCCCTTCGCGAGGAGCGCCTCGCGGAGGAGCCGCACGTTTCGCACGGTGACCATCGGGCCTGCGATCCACTCTTCGCCCGCCTCTTCCGAAGCGGGGTCGAGCCCCTTCAAGATCGCGCCGGTGCGCGCCCACTCGGGGGCGACCGCGACGAGGCCTTTCATGACCTCGTCGAGGAGCGTGATCCGGTCCGGGATTGGCACCTTGGTCCACGCATCTTTGCAGGACGCGAGCTTCTCGAGCTTCCGATCGATGTCCTCGCGCGACGTCTCGGGAAGGGGCGGGGGCACGGCGGGGAACGCGGCGCCCATCAGACGAGACCCGCTTGTGCGCGATCGAGGAAGCCGTCGACGGCGGCGAGGATGAGCTTGTTTCCGTCCTGCGAATAACTCGCGAGCTTGGCTTTGCAGGCGGGCACACGCGACAAAAACTCGGTCACCACCCGCGGATCGTCGAGCGTCTCGGTCGCCATACCGAAGCCCTCGTGCTCGAGGTAACGCGCGTTGAGCACTTGTTCGAACTGGCGGTGGAGCGGCACCGCGAGCATCGGCTTGTGGAGGTAAACCGCCTCCCCCATGAGGGTGAACCCGCCCCCCGCGATGACCGCCTTCGCGCTCGCGAGATCGTCGATGAACCCCTGCTCCGCGAACGGCCGGAAGCGCAGGTTGCCCTCGATTTGCTCTTCTTTGATGCTGCGGCGAATGCCGTAGATCCGAAACTCGGTGTCGAGCTTTCGAAGGCCCTCGACGAACGACTCGTTGCCCTCCGCCGTTTGGTACACGAGCACGTGATCGCCCTCGGAGGGCTTCGCGGCGAGGATCTCGGGGCGCAAAATCGGCGGGAAAAGGTGCGTCTTTTCCTTGCGGATCGGCGGCTTGAAGAACGTGGTGATGAAGTACTCGTCGCAGAACGGCAGCTTCGACTTGATGAACGCCTTCGTGAGCTGAAACTCGGTCTTGTGCCCCGCGATGACCGACTCGGGCAGGGTGCACCGGTTGATGATCTGCATGTTGTCGATGCTGAGGAGCGGGAGGCGGTGCGTCTTGGCGTAGAGGTACGTCCACGACTCGAAGTCGCTGATCACCGCGTCGGGGCGAAAGTCCTTGAGGAGATCGAAGTAGGCCGCGATGTTCTCGGGGAGGCCGGTCGCACCGGTGAGCACGTTGCTCCACAAGGTCTTGCCGAGGCGGACCCGGTTCTCCTCGTAGATCATGTGGAGGCCGTGGATCTGATTGACGCCCTCGAAGTGCTTCGCCAAAAAGTCTTTCGCGCGCCCCGAGACCATGATCTCCACTTGGTGCCCTTGCGAAACCAGGTGCTCGAGCGTCACCCTCGAGCGCATCGCGTGCCCCATGCCCTCGCCAACGACACCGTAGAGAATCTTCATGGCCCCCGAGCTTACGCGAGTTGCGCGCCGCAGGCGTGTCTGGTGCGAGACCCTCCCGATGAACGAGCTCGCGTCGGAGCCCGTGCTCTCGCTCCTCGCGCGTTACGGCCTCGACGTGCTCGTCGCCGTCACCCCCGCGACGCGGGCGGCCCTCCCGGAGGTGCTCCGGGCGCTCCACGATCGAGGTGTTTTTGCCGCTGTTTGGCCCATGATCGACGACGACGACGGGCGCTGGGCGAGCGCGCGCACCCTCGGGAGCTTCGTCGCGTTCGTCGACTCCCTCACCGCCGAGCTCGCGCGGTCGGCGGTGCCCCTCGCCGAGATCGCGATCGATCTCGAGCCGCCGTTCTTCGTCGCGAAGGCCGCGTCGCACGGCGCCTGGCTCGGCCCGCTCCGCACCGCGATCGAGCTCCGCGAGGACTACGCCGCTGCCTCCGTCACGCTCCGCGGGTTCGTCGCGCGCCTCGGGGCCGATCTGCGCGTCTCGTGCGCGGCGGTCCCCCTCGTGCTCCTCGACGGCGATCACGAGACCGACGCGGACCGAGCGGACCCTGGCGAAGCTTCTGCCATCCGGAGCGCAGGTCGCGCAGCTCCGGAAGCCGACCCCGGCGCCCGCGAAGGTGGGGCCGTAGCGTCGCTCGCGAGGCCATTTTTCCAGGGTATCCTGGGCACGCCGGTCGACGGCGTGGCCTTCGGCTCGGTGAGCATCATGGCGTACACGAGCATCCTCGAGGGGTGGTCGCGTGGCCTCCTCGATCGGCGCGCGTCGCTCGGTGTGCTCGGAGAGTGCGCGCGTCTCGCCCGCGCGCGTTACGGGGATCGTGCATCGATCTCGGTCGGCACCGTCGGCACCGGCGCTTTCACCGACGAGCCGGTGTACCGCTCGGTCGCCGAGCTCGCGGAGGACGTCGCCGTCGCGCGCGCGTTCGGTGTCGACGATCTCTCGCTCTTCGATCTCGGGGGCCTGCTCCGTCGCGGACCTGCGGAGGCCTGGCTCGAGGCCTTCGTGACCGATCGCGACGCGCCATCGGATCTGCCGCGTCGCGTCCGACTTGGCTCCGCGGCACTTCGCGCCCTCGCGCGTCTCCCCCGTCGCTGAGCGCGCCCTCGCTCACTCAGGATGACGCGTTGCTTCCTCGCGCGGTGTCGCTCGAGGGCACAAACCGATCACGTAGATGTTCGCATTTACGAAAGAAATTGGGCCGAGTCCGCCGTGGACGATCGGGGCGCGGGTGCTACCGTGGAGGTCGGGTAGGAGCGCTCTCGCCGTCTGGTCCGATCTCGGTTGACCGAGGCGGCCGTGGTCACGAAGCTGCGTGCTCCGTCTTCCGGGGGCCACGTTCACGTCGATGAGGAATGCATGAAAGGCACGTTCGTTCGCTTCGCCCCCAAAGGTCTCCTCGGAGCCCTCGTCCTCGGCTCTCTCTCCGTCGCGTGCAGCGCGGCGCCGGAGGTCACCGCGGGCGAGTCGTCCTCCGCGATCATCAA
>JAAFHV010000319.1 GCA_013297655.1 Myxococcales bacterium
ATGCGCACCGAGGAGGTCCTCGGCTCGGTCTTCGGTCTCGAGAGCTTCCGCCCCTGGCAACGCGACGCGATCGCGGCGCTGCTGGAGGGGAAAAAGCGGGTCCTGCTCGTCGCGCCGACGGGGGGCGGAAAGTCGCTCACCTACCAGCTCCCGGCCACCGTCCTCGAGGGGACCGCGCTCGTGCTCTCGCCTCTCGTCGCGCTGATGGAGGACCAGGTTCGCAGCCTCACCGCCCGCGGCGTGGCGGCCACGTTCCTCTCCGCCACCCTGGAGCCAGAGGAGCGCAAGCGCCGCGAGGAGGCGTTCTCGAACGGCGCCTACAAGCTCGTGTTCGTCGCTCCGGAGCGGCTCGCTTCGGGCACGTTCCTCGCTCGGCTCGCCCGCGCGAACGTGTCGCTCGTCGCGATCGACGAGGCCCATTGCATCGCGCAGTGGGGGCACGATTTTCGTCCCGATTATCTCCGTATCGGCGAGCTCATGCGCATGCTCGATCCGCCGCGCGTCCTCGCGTGCACGGCGACGGCGACCCCGCAGGTTCGCAAAGAGATCGCGGAGCGACTCGGCCTGGTGGACGGCTCCTACGAGGAGATCCTGCGCGGTTTCGCGCGGCCGAACCTCCACCTCCACGCACGCACGATCGCGGGCCCAACCGAGGCGACCAAGCTCGCGCTGAGGGAGCTCCAGGAGCGCGTCGGCGGACCGCGCGGGAAAAAGGGCGCCGCGATCGTGTACACCGCGACGCGGAAGGCGGCCGAGAAGTGGACCGCGACCTTGCGCGAAGCGGGCTACGGCTGCGAGGCGTACCACGCGGGGTTGCCGGGCGAGACACGCGCGAAGGTGGCGGCCGCCTTCTCGAGCGGACGGCTCGACGTCATCGCGGCGACGAACGCGTTCGGGATGGGCATCGACCGGGCCGACATCCGCTGCGTGATTCACGCTCAGCCGCCCGCGTCGGTGGAGGCGTATTACCAAGAGGTGGGCCGCGCGGGGCGCGACGGCGACGAGGCCTATGGCCTACTCCTCTGTTCGTCCGCCGATATCGCCGTGCGAAGGAGGCTCACGTCTCTCGACTCCGATGGCGGCGCGGCAGAGTCCGAAGCTTCGGCGCGTGCCTGGGCGCAGTTCCGCTCGGTGCTCACCTACATCGACGCTGGATCGTGCCGTCACGACTTCATTCTTCGGCACTTCGGGGACGACCGCGAGACCTTGGGAGGGTGTGGCCACTGCGACGTCTGCGAACGCCTCGACGGCCGGATCGAGACCGAGGACGACGCGCAGATCGTCATGAAAAAAGCGCTCTCGGGGGTCGCGCGCGCCAAACAGCGCGCTGGCCTCGGCGCGATCGTGGGCATGCTCCTCGGCAAGGACGACGCGAGGGTCCAGCGCTTCGGATTCGCGGAGCTCTCGACGTTCGGCATCTTGCGCGGTGAGGACGAAGCGTGGGTGCTCGCGGTCCTCCGCGTGATGCTCGCGGCCGGTTTCGTGGACATCACTCCGACCGAGCATCCGGTGCCTTTCCTCACCCGTGAGGGCTGGGCGGCGCTGCGAAGCGCAGAGCCGCTTCGTGTGTTCCTCCCGATGCGTGACTCCGTGCGCGCAGGGAGGGCGAAGGCGACGAGGACGAGCGAATCGAAGCCGACGGTGGACCTCGGTCCGCAAGAGCGCGAGGCGTTCGAGGCGCTGCGCACGGTGCGCGCGGAGATCGCCAAAGAGCGCCGGGTCCCCGCCTACGTGGTCGCGCACGACAAGACGCTCGTCGCGGTGGTCAAACGAAGGCCACGATCGCTCGCGGAGCTCGGCGCATGCGATGGATTCGGGCCGAGCCGGCTCGAGGCCTACGGTGAGGCGTTCTTGAACGCTTTGGCCCGTACCTAAGCTGCGCGCGACTCGCGACGACGCCAGAGGCGCGTATCTCCACCAGGTCGTGCGCGGCGACGGACGCGGAGTGGGCGCGACGAACAAGCAGCACACGCGTACCCGACTTCGCACCTCGAGCGTCTGGAGCGCGCTTCCCTTCGCGCTTCCCGTCGCCATGAACCACCTGCGTTGCGGCCTGTAATCCGCCGGTAACGCCGCGCTCGGCGACGCCTGAAAAGCGGGGTCTTCCTCAGGGGCCAGAGCCGCGAGGCGGCAGAAAAACGGGCACGCGCGCCACCTCCGCGGCGCGGCCTCGGCGACCAACCTCCCGGGCACGCAGGTTGCTTAATGGTTGAGTGGTTCAACCAGTAGAGGACAAGATGCCCCATCACCGCTGCGCCCCCGCACTCGAACAACGTCCCGCCACGCCGCTGTCCATCGTCGACCTCGCCTCCGTCGCGATCTCCGCAGGTCCGTCGCGTGTGGGATGTGCGCCCGCGCCGATCGGAGGTCCACGATGAGCCTCGTCGTCGCGATCCTCCTGTCCGTCGCGCTCGGCGCCGTCTTCTTGTTGGGACGCTGGATCGCTCGCACGCCGTCGACCCGCCCGCGCCGCAGCCTGCACCTCGTTCCACCGTCGCACGCCGAGGGTTCGCAGGCAGGCGCCGGGTCGCCCCGCACGAGCGTGCTCGGCGCGCTGGCGCTCCAAGACTGGCTCGTCTCGATCTACATGGTCCTCCTCTGGCTCTTCGTCGCGCAGGGCGAGGGCCCCCGCCGCGATCCCGCCCTCGGGTGGCTCACGGTCGACGTGGTCGCGTTCTTCGTCCTCCTCGCCGTCGCGCGCGCGCGCTCCACCCCGACACGAGTGGCGAACGTCGCCTATCGGCTCGCGCTGCCCGGCGCGATCATCAGCACGTTCACGCAGCTCCACATGATCCTACCGAGCATTCGTGCGGCGACCTTCGACGCCGAGATTTACGCGCTCGACAAGCGGCTCTTCGGGTTCGAGCCGGCCGAGGCCTGGGATCGCTTCGTCACCCCTGCGACCACCGAGTGGTTCGCGTTTTTTTACTATCTCTACTTTGGAATCGTCCTCGTCCACATATTGCCAATGGCGATCTTCGAGCGACGAATGAAGGTGCTCCGCGAGCTCTCGTGGGGGATATTTTTCGTCTTCTGCGTAGGTCAGCTCGTGTACGTGGCCGTCCCCGGGTTCGGCCCCTATCGGCTGCTGGAGTCGCGACTCGCGCATCCCCTCGAGGGCCCCATCTTCTGGCCCCTCGTCAGCGAGACGGTCGCCTCGTTCGACGGCGCCCATCGCACCGATATTTTCCCGAGCCTGCACACCGCGGTCCCCACGTTCCTCACCCTGTTCTCGTTCCGCCACCGCAAGCTCTCGCCGTTCCGATACACGTGGCCGGTCATGGGCTTCGTCACCGTGAACATCATCCTCGCGACCATGTTCCTCCGCTGGCACTACCTGCTCGACGTGATCGCGGGCATCACCCTCGCCACGACCGCTTTCGTGACCGCTCGCTTCCTCCCCGCGCGTGAGGACGAGGCACGCCGAAGCCTCGGCGACGCACCGATCTGGAGCCCGCTCTACGGCAGCGATCCGCTCGCCGAAGAAGAGCCCGCGCCGGCAGCTCCCGCGTACTCGAGCACGCAGCCATGAGACACCGGTCGCCAAAGGAGAGCTCCCGCGCGACCGCTCAACCCATGACCGAGGCCGCGACCTTCTCGGCGGTGTCGTTCGCGAGCAAAATGCCATTGCGGTAGTGGCCAGTCGCGAGGAAGAGCCCGGGCAGCGGCGACGGGCCGACGAGGGGCCCCTTTCCGCGCAAAAAAGGACGAAAGCTCGACCACGCTGCGCCGAGCGAAGCGCCGCCGAGCGACGGAATCGCAGCGCAGGCCGCGCCGAGGATGTCGACGATGCCCTTCGCCGTCACCGCCTTCTCGTAGCCCACGTGCTCCAAGGTGGACCCGCAGAGAACACGGCCGTCCCCGCGGGGGACCACGTATCCCGCGTCGTGGAAGACGATGCGCCGCGTGCGCACCGGCCGCTCCTCGAGCGACACGATCTGTCCCCGCGCGGGCGAGACCCGCGGCAAGTCCTTCGGCACCCCGGGAACGAGCGACGCCCAGCTCCCCGCCGCGAGGATGACCGCGTCGGCGCGGAGCAGCTCGTCCCCGATCGTGACGCCGACAGCGCGCCCTCCCGCGCTGTCGATCCCCGTCACTTGCGATCCGGTCCGCACCCGAACCCCGGCGAGGGCACACGCAGCGCCGAGGGCACGCAAGAGGCGCTCTGGCTCTACCTGCGCGTCGTCCGGGAAGAACAGCGCCGTCGCACGATCGCCCGCAATTTCCGGCTCCACCTCGCGCACGCGATCGCCACGGAGCACCTCTGCACGGAGACCGCGAGAAACATGCAGAGCGCATATTTCGCGGGCGTGTGCTTCGTCGGCGACGAGCTTCACGACGCCGCACACGCGATGGCCCACGTGGATCCCGGTCCGCGTCTCGAGGTCTCTCACGAAGGGACCGTAGCCGTCGCGCGCTCGCGTGAAGGTCGCGAGGTCGTCCTCGTCGTGCGCCTCGACCTGGCCGCCGAGGATGCCCGCCGCGGCGGAGGAGGCCTCTGCGCCGACGACCGCGCGCTCGAGGAGGGTCACCTCTGCGCCGCGATCACGGAGCCGGAGCGCGCTCGCACAACCCATGATTCCGCCGCCGATGACGATGACCTTCATTGCCTATCCTCGCTCCGGCCCAGACGTGCAGCTCGCTGGAACCATATCTTCACGAATGCCGAGAAACACGGGGCCGCGAAGGTGGCCCTCCGTGGAGTATCCGAAGTAGCGCACCTTCACCACGAGACGCGGGTGCACGTACGCGCGTGGCTCCTTCTCCCAAGGGCCCTCCGCCGTGACCTCTTTCGTGACCATCGTCGCGAGCAGCGCAGAGAGGATTTCGAGCGTCTTTTCCCCGAGCCCGGAGCCGACTTTGCCACGAACGACGAGGCGCTTCCCTTCGTACGTCGCGAGGTCGAGCGCGCCGAGGGCCTTGCGACTGCCCTCTCCGTAGGTAAACCCGACGACCACGAAATCGTCCTCGCGGTACGTCTTCCATTTGAGCCAATCGCTCATCCGCTCGCCGGGTCTGTAAAACGAGCCTAGCTTCTTCCCGACTACCCCCTCCAGCCCGCGCGCCTCACAGAGGGCATAGAGCTCTTTGCCGCGGCCGACGTGCCCCTCGTGGGGAGTCACGATCGAGCGCGCGGGGAGCAGCGCGCGCACCAGCTCTTTACGTGACTCGAGAGGGAGCCTTCGAACGTCCTCGCCTTCGATGACGAGCGCATCGAACACGAGATACGCGACCGGGACCGCGCGACGCGCGAGGGCGACGTCGCCGACCTCGGCCGCGATGCGTCGCTGGAGGAGCTCGAAGTTGGGCTTGCCTTCGTCGTCGATGGCGACGATCTCGCCGTCGAGGACGAAGTTGTCGGCGCCGAGCGCGGCGAGCGCCTCCGCGACCTCGGGGTACACCTTCGATGCGTCGCGGTTCGAGCGGTAAATGAGCTTTACCTTACCGCCCTCACGACGCGCGACGATGCGCACGCCGTCGAGCTTGAGCTCGTAAAGCATCGTCGGATCGTCGAGCCTCGCCGACGACGCGCCCTTCTTTCCGCCGGCGAGCAAGCAGAGCATCGGTCTCGTGTCGCGCTCGGGCAGCATGTCGCGCTCGGGGCTACCCGACCCGTGCGTCGCGAGCAAGCACACGCACGGACCCGTGCTCGCCCGTACAGTCAATTGCAGGGTTTTCGACACGAGGGGCCAGCATCCCTTACGCTTTTCGAACCCTCATGGCAGCGCGATCCATCGGCTCTGGCACCATCTCCTTCGGCCTCGTGTCGATCCCCATCAAGCTCTACACGGCGGCCTCGCCGAAGGGCGTGAGCTTCAACATGCTCCACGCGAAATGCGGGAGTCGAATGAAGCAGCAATACCTTTGCCCGATCGACAACGAGATCGTCGAGCGCAAGGACATGGTGCGGGGCTTCGAGCACACGAAGGACACCTACGTTAGGTTCACCGACGAAGAGGTGAAGGCCCTCGAGGCGGAGCGCTCGAACCAGCTCGAGCTCCTCGAGTTCGTGCCCGCTTCGACGGTCGACTTCGTCTCGATCGAGAAGACGTACTACCTCGGCCCGGACAAGGGCGGCGACCGCGCCTACGCCCTCCTGTCGCAGTCGCTCGAGCGCTCGCAGAAGCTCGCCGTCGGCAAGTTCTCCCAACGCGGAAAAGAGAACCTCGTCCTCGTGCGGCCCTACAAGAACGGGCTCGTGCTCCACGAGGTCTATTACGCCGACGAGGTCCGCGCGTTCGACGAGGTCGAGACCGGCGGCACGTTCGACTTCAAGCCGATCGAGCTCGACCTCGCCGACAAGCTCATCGAGCAGCTCGCGAAGGACGACTTCGACGCCTCGCGCTTCAAGGACGAATACGCCTCACGGGTGATGGCGGCGGTCGAGCAGAAGATCGCCGGCAACGAGGTCACCGTCGCGGAAGAGGCACCGAAGGCCCAGATCATCGACCTCCTCGAGGCGCTCAAGCGAAGCGTCGCGGCGACGATGACGACCGCCTCCTCCCCCGAGACGAAAGCGAACGACACGGCGGACGAGGTCCCCGACAGCTCGCGCGGCAAGGGCCCCAAAAAGGCGGCGCCGCGCGAGGAGTCGACGTCGAAGAAGAAAAAGTCCGTCGGTTGATCGCGGTCCCGACGGTCCGCCGCGCGAGCGAGGGAGACGCCCCTCGTTGCGCGGCGATCGTCTTCGCGGCGCTCGAGGAGCACGGGATCGTCCCCGAGCCCGAGGGTCTCGACCGCGATGTTTTTGCTTTCGGCGCGCGCGGCGGACGCTTCCGCGATCTCGTCGCCGTGAGCGGCGGGCGGATCGTCGGCATCGCCTGCCTCGAGCCGTGGGACGACAAGGGCTGGCTCTCGAAGCTCTTCGTCGATCCGGAGGCGCGCGGCCGTGGCGTAGGGCGCCTTCTCCTCGGCGCGATCGTCGACGAGGCCCGCGCGCAGGGGATGACCGAAATCGGGCTCACGACGCGCGCCGTCTTCGCGAGCGCGATCCGTCTCTACGAGGCGTTCGGGTTCGAACGAGCCGCCGCTCCCGCGCGGCCGGGCGTGAGGCAGGACCTCGCGTTCCGGTTCGTGCTCGTCGGCGGCGCATAAGCCTCGATTTTGGCGGGACAGAGTTGGCGTAGGTTAGCGGCCGCCGGCGCTCGCGAGCAGTGGAGCGTTTCGCGCCAGCGTCGCGGCAAAAGGCGACATGACGCTCCGCATCGCGAGAGACGTGCTTCTGCTGGTGGCCAAACGTCCGTCCCGCCTCGTAAAGTGGCGCCTCCAGACGAACCTGTTCCGCGGGAGAGCCCCCATGTCCGATCGCATCGAGTCGCACCTCAAAGAGGACCGCCGTTTCCCGCCGTCGAGCGAGTTCTCGGCGCACGCGCGCATCCGCAGCCACGCCGAGTACACGTCTCGTCACGCCGCCTCCCTCGAGGATCCGGCCACGTTCTGGCGCGAGGAGACGCAGGACCTCGTCTTCCGCGAGCCGTGGAAGACGTTCTCGGAGTGGGAGCTCCCGCACGCGAAGTTCTTCGTCGGCGCCAAGCTCAACGTGAGCGAGAGCTGCCTCGATCGCCACCTCGCCACTTCGGCCCGCAACCGCGCCGCGATCGTGTTCGAGGGCGAGCCGGGGGACACCCGCACCCTCACGTACTTCGAGCTCCACCGCGAGGTCGTGCGCTTCTCCGCCGCGCTCCTCGATCTCGGCGTTTTGCCCGGCGATCGCGTCGCGATCTACATGGGAATGATCCCCGAGGCCGCGATCGCGATGCTCGCCTGCGCCCGCATCGGCGCGACCCACAGCGTGGTGTTCGGTGGCTTCTCGGCCGACGCGCTCCGCGATCGCATCAACGACCTCGGCGCAACGGTGCTCGTCACCCAAGACGGCGCGTGGCGACGCGGCAACGTGGTGCCGCTCAAACAAATGGCCGACAAGGCCCTCCTCGAGACCCCGACCATCCGCCACGTCGTCGTCTACGAGCGCATCGGCACCAAGCTCGCGCCGTTCTCACTCAAAGAGGGGCGCGACCACCAGTGGGACATGCTCCTCGCCCGCACGCCCTCCGCGGAGAGCCTCGCCAAGGCCAAGGGCCCCGAAGCGTTCGACTCCGAGCACCCGCTCTTCGTGCTCTACACCTCCGGCTCGACCGGCAAGCCCAAGGGCGTCCTCCATACGAGCGCGGGTTACCTGGTTTCTGCCCACGTCACGTCGAAGTACGTGTTCGATCTCAAAGACTCGGACCTCTACTGGTGCACCGCGGACGTGGGCTGGGTCACCGGCCACAGCTACATCGTCTACGGGCCGCTCTCGAACGGCGCGTCGTGCCTCATGTACGAAGGCGCGCCGAACTTCCCGGACGCGGGCCGCTTCTGGAACATCATCGAGAAACACGGCGTCACGATCCTCTACACCGCGCCGACCGCCATTCGCGCCTTCATCCGCTGGGGCGACGAGTGGCCCGAAAAGCACGATTTGTCGAGCCTCCGCCTGCTCGGGAGCGTGGGTGAGCCCATCAACCCGGAGGCGTGGACGTGGTACCACCGCGTCGTCGGGAAGGGAAAATGCCCCATCGTCGACACCTGGTGGCAGACGGAGACGGGCTCCATCATGCTCACCACGCTCCCCGGCGCGTGCTTCTCCAAGCCTGGCTCCACCGGCCTCCCCATGTTCGGCGTCGACATCGAGGTCGTCAAAGATCGCGGCGAGGCGTGCGCGCCGAACGAAGGCGGCAAGCTCGTCATCAAGCGCCCTTGGCCTTCGATGGCGCGCACCCTCTACGGCGACGACGCTCGGTTCAAGGAGAGCTACTGGTCGCAGATGCCAGGCGTGTACTTTACAGGTGACGGCGCGCGGCGCGACGAGGACGGGTACTTCTGGGTCACCGGCCGCATCGACGACGTGCTCAACGTCGCCGGTCACCGCATCGGGACGGCCGAGATCGAGAGCGCGCTCGTGAGCCACCCGTCCGTCGCCGAGGCCGCCGCCGTGGGGCGCCCGGACGACCTCAAAGGCCAGGCGCTGGTGGTGTTCGTCACCCTCAAGACCGGCCAGCCCGCCGACAAGGCCATGAAGGCCAAGCTCGCCGAGCACATCGACCGCGAGATCGGGAAGTTCGCGCGGCCGGACGAGGTTCGCTTCGCCGACGCCCTCCCGAAGACGCGGAGCGGAAAAATCATGCGCCGCCTCTTGAAGGAGATCGCCTCCGGCTCCCTCGAGACCAAGGGCGACACGTCGACCCTCGAGGACCTGTCCGTGCTCGCCAAGCTGCGCGCGAACGACGACGAGGCCTGAGGGGTCACGTCGCCGCGACGGCGCGCGCCGCACGGACGCGCCGTCGATGCATGCAGGTTACAGACGAAGGTCGCGCGAGCTCGCGCGACCTTCGTGCGTTTCGGGGGGCCCCCGGCCGCGACCGGCAAGCGCGGCGCTGAGACGGACATGAAAAAGGCCCCGCGAAAACTTCGCGGAGCCCTTCGTCAGTTCGAATCGTCTCTCGGATCAGTAGCGTCCGCCACCACCACCACCGCCACGGCCGCCGCCGCCGCGACCACCACGGTCACCGCCGCCACGGCCACCGCCGCCGCCACCGCCACCGTAGCCGCC
>JAAFHV010000032.1 GCA_013297655.1 Myxococcales bacterium
CCTTCTTGGCTTTAGGAGCCTTCTTGGCTTTAGGAGCCTTCTTGGCTTTGCGTGCCTTCTTGGCTTTAGGGGCCTTCTTGGCTTTAGGGGCCTTCTTGGCTTTGGAGGCTTTGCTCGACTTCGCTGCCTTCTTGGCGGCCTTTTTCTCCTTCTTCTCCTCTTTCTCCTTCTTGGCGGCTTTCGCGGGAGCGGAGGGAGGGGGCGCGGCCGAAGATTGCGGTGACGCGAGGGGCTGCCACACGCCGAGGGTCGCGCCGAACGGATCGGTGAAGACACCGAGGAATCCCATGTTCGGAATTTCCATGTATTCCACATGAATGACCGCGCCGCCCTTTTTGGCCTTCGCGATCGCCTTCTTCACGTCGTCGACGGCGACGTACGGCACCCAGCTATTGGGGCCGGGCCCCTGCTTCAGGGCGATGCCACCGCCCACACCCTCGCCGACGCCGATCCCGGTGTAGTCCCCGTCGCCCACCTTCATGTCGATGAACGACCAGTCGAAGATCCCCTTGTAGAACCTCTTCGCTTTCGCGACGTCGTCGGTACTGAGCTCGACATGACAGAACGCATTTCCCATGCACCACCTCCGTCTCGTACGTTACCGGACCCCGTGGCAAAGGAGCGATTTTCGCCAACGGTCCGTTGTTTTCGGGCCACGGCGCAAACCGCGGCGCTCCCGCCATCGCCCGACGACCACCGACCGCCGAGGGTACGCCAAAACCCCGACGGGCCGGCCCCGGCGAAGGAAACCAGCCCGTCCGTCGCACCGTCGCACCGACGCACCGACGCAACGACTGCAGCGTGGTCAGTCGTTGCGGTACATGGTGACCACGCACGCGCCGCCGAGGCCGAGGTTGTGCTGGAGGGCGACCTTCGCGCCTTGCACCTGGCGTTTGTCGGCGGTGCCGCGGAGCTGCCACACGAGCTCCGTGCACTGAGCGAGCCCGGTGGCGCCGAGCGGGTGTCCCTTCGAGAGGAGACCGCCCGAAGGGTTCGTCACGTACCTCCCGCCGTAGGTGTTTTGCCCCTCTTCGATGAACTTCTCTGCCTCGCCCTCGTTGCAGAGGCCGAGGCCCTCGTAGGTGAGGATCTCGTTCGCGGTAAAGCAGTCGTGGAGCTCCACCACCTGCACGTCCTTCGGGCCGAGACCGGCTTCGGCGTAGACCTTGTCGGCCGCGCCCTTCGTCATGTCGTAGCCCACCATTTTGATCATGCTGTCTTCGTCGAACGACGACTTCCGATCGGTCACCATCGCTTGCGCGGCGATATACACGGGCTTCGTAATGCCCATTCGCTTCGCAAACTCGTCCGAGCAAAGAATGGCCGCCGCGGCGCCGCACGTGGGCGGGCAGCACTGGTAGCGCGTGAGGGGGTCGAACACCTCCTCCGAGGCGAGGATCTCCTCCACGCTGAGCACTTGATTGAAGAGGGCATACGGGTTGTTGGAGGCGTGCTTTCGCGCCTTTTCGCTCACCTTCGCGAACGTCTCGCGCTTGGTGCCGTATTTCCAGCGGTACTCGCGGCCAGCCCCGCCGAACATCTGCGCCGCGGGGGGCGCCTGATTGAAGCCCTGAACCTTGTTCATCAGGTTGGCCTGCAGCTCGAGCGGGTTCGTGCGATCGGAGTATTTGGAGCCGAGGGCGCCCTTCTCCATCTTCTCGAACCCGAGGGCGAGCACGCACTCCGCGCCCGCCAAAATCGCCTGCCGCGCGAGCATGAGCGCGGTAGACCCGGTGCTGCAGTTGTTGTTCACGTTGAACACCGGAATACCGGTGAGGCCCACGTCGTAAACGGCGCGCTGGCCGCAGGTGCTGTCGCCGAACACGTAGCCGGCGAAGGCCTGCTCCACGTCCTCGAACTTGACCTTCGCGTCCTCGAGGGCGGCCTTGATCGCCTTCGCCGCCATCACGTTGTATTCGTCGCTCGCGCCGGGCTTTTGGAACTTGGTCATGCCCACGCCGATCACGTTCGCTCGTCTGCTCATTTGGATACTCCTTTGCTGGCTCCCGCGACCGTCGGTGCTGGAAGCGCTCGAATCTTGGTTCTCGCGGTGCTTCGTCACGTCGCGTTCGTCACGCGAGCTGCTTCAAGAACCCGATCTTCTTCGCGGCCTGCACGTTGCCGTCGACCCGCACTTTTCCGTTTTGGTAGAGGCCCTTCGGATCTTCGCCCTTCGCGATCGACTCGAGATCCTCGTCGGTGAGGGTGAGGGTCGCGTCGGCCTGCGCCTCGCCCCCGGACGTGACAGCGCCCTTTCCGTTCTTCAAGTCCACCGTCCACACCGCGTCGGGGGAGGTGATCTTGAACTTGAGCACCGCCGCGACCTCGGCGACGAGGCCGGGGGTCTTCGCGATGCGGTCGCCGAGAGCCGCGAAAATCGCCTGCGATTTGGCCTCGCGCCCCTTCCCAGCGGAAGCGGTAGCGGCCTTGGGAGCCCCCGCCGCACGCGCCTTCTTGACCGCCTCTTCCGCCGCCTTCGGATCGATCTTCTTCAAGAACTCGAGCTTCTGCGATGCCATCACGTTGCCCGTGATCTTGAGCTTGCCTCCGAAGTAGAGCTTCTGCGGGTCGGCCTTGCCGGACGTCATGTCCATGAAGTCGGCGTCCGAGAGCGTGAGAGTGCAATCGGGTTTGTCGACCGCGCCGGGGCTGACGGAGCCTTTGCCGTTTTTGAGGTCGAGCGTCCACGCGCTATCGGGGCCGGTGAGCGCGAAGACGAACACGTGCCCGACTTTGCCCACGAGATCGGCGTTCTTCTCGATGTAATCGCCAATCACCGCGAACGCGTCGGCGCTGTTCGGACCGCCGCCAGCGGGAGCCGTTCCACCCGCTGTCGACGGAGCGCCGCCCGCCCCACGAAGCTTCGCGACGACCGCCTTCGCGGCGACCGGATCGATCTTTTTGAGGAACGTGAGCTTCTGCGACGCCATCACGTTGCCGCTGATCTTGAGCTTTCCACCGAAGTAGAGCTTCTGCGGATCCGCTTTGCCGGAGGTCATGTCCAAGAAGTCTTGGTCGGTGAGCTCGAGGGTGCAGTCGGGCTTCTCCATCGCCCCTACGGAGACGGTGCCCTTGCCCTGGCGCAAGTCGACCGAGAAGGCGCTCGCGGGGCTCGTGAGGTTGAACACGTAGCTCGCGTTCACGTTCGACGTGAGCTCCTGCGCGTTCTTCGTCACGTGGTCCTTGATGACCTCCACGATCTCGGCGCTGGTGGGCTCGCCGGACGCGGAGGCAGCGGCGTTCACGCCTGCAGCGGCGGCGACGGGCTTCGCTTTCGGCTTGGGAATTTCCTTGTAGAGCTCGATCGCGGCGTTCGAGATGCACACCTTGTCGCGCTCTTTCACCTTGCAGCGAAACACGATGCGCTCGTCGGTCTCTTTCCACATTTCGGTGATCAAGGTCTCGCCGGGGAACACGCTCTCCGAGAAGCGGACCTTGATGCTCTTGAAGAAGCGCGGGTCGTTCTTGGCGAACGCTTTGATGACGTGGCGGCCAGCGAAGCCGAACGTGCAGAGCCCGTGGAGGATGGGGCGCGGGAAACCGAACGCCTTCGCGAACTCGGGATCGACGTGGAGCGGATTGGTGTCCCCCGAGAGGCGATAAAGGAGAGTCTGGTTTTCGCCGATTTTCTCCTCGACCACCGCGTCGGGAGCGCGGGTGGGGGCCACGTTCACGTCGGCGGAGGGGCCACGGTCGCCGCCCCAGCCGCCCGCGCCGCGGACGAACGTGGTGAGCTCGTTGTGGATGAGCTCCTCCCCCGCTTCGTCGTAGCTCTTGATTTCCATCACCACGAGCGCGTTTTTGCCCTTGTCGAAGATGTCGCGCACCTTCGCCTTGTGGGTGAGCTTCGCGTTCGGGGGGAGCGGGCGCTTCACCTCCGTGTACTGCTCACCGTGGAGCACGCGGTCGAGGCCATAGTTGAGGCCGGGCGCGTTCACGCCTTTTTTGGCGTTCTCGAACACGAGCCGAATCGACGGAATCACCGCGAACGTGGGGTCGGCGACGAAGCCTTTTCCGTAGTTCTCGTAGACGTATTGGAGCTCGGTCTCGTCGCTCGCGTCTTTGCCGTGCCCGATGCCGAGGGCATAGAGGGCGAGGTCGCGTTCGTCGTAGGAAGAGGTCTGCGTCTCGAACGTGTGGCCGAGGGCGGCGTCCACGTCGATGAATTCGTTTCCCCCCTGGCTCTTGGAGTTCAAGTTGCCCAAGATGGGCTGCATCGACGACGTGACGTCGGCGGGGTGGGTGCTCTTCTCGAAGCTCGTGATCTCGCCGAAGGCCTTTTTTACCTGGTCGGGGGAGATGTCGCGCCCGAGCTTGAACAGCTTTCCTTCCGCGCGCTCCCAGCGGAGCTTGCCCATGAAGCCGCCGCCGACCTCGAAGAGCGAGCCCGTCTCGTCGTTCGACTCGTGGCAGAGATAGGCCACGAGGGGCGTGACGTACTCCGGCTTCAGCGCGTCGATGAGCTCCTTCGGGAGCACCGTCTCCGTCATGCGCGAGCCCGCGATGGGGGCTATCGTGTTGACGAGCACGTTCTTCTTTTTGCCTTCGAGGGCGAGGGTCTGCGCGAGGCCGTGGATACCCAACTTGGCCATGCTGTAGTTCGCCTGGCCGAAGTTTCCGTAGATGCCCGCCGCGCTGGCGGTGAACACGATGCGGCCGTAGCCCTGCTCGCGCATGATGTCCCACGCCGCCTTGGTGACGCGGTAGGCGCCGAGGACGTGCACCTTGTAGATGAGGTCCCAGTCGTCCTGGCTCATCTTCTGGAACGAGACGTCGCGGAGGATGCCCGCGTTGTTGATCACGATGTCGACCTTGCCGAACGCGTCGACGGCGGTCTTCACGATCTTGTCGCCGTCTTCCACCGAGTCGTAGTTGGCGATGGCTTCGCCGCCCGCCGCTTTGATCTCTTCGACGACCTTGTCGGCCGCGGCGCTCGACTTGCCACCGCCCGTGTGAGAGCCGCCGAGATCGTTGACGACGACCTTCGCGCCGCGACTTGCGAGGAGGAGGGCGTGGGAGCGGCCAAGGCCGTTTCCGGCGCCGGTCACGATGGCGACACGGCCGTCGAACCTGAGATCGGACATGGGGAGAACCTCTTCTTCGTGGGAGTCTCGTCGACCGTTCGTCGACCCGAAGGTCCCGACGGGCCGTCGACTTTCGGACCGAGGCCGATCGCCGTTCTTGCCCCGCCACCGAGGCGCGATCCGAAGTGAGCGTCGTTTGCCCAGCCTAGGTCTCTAGGTGGGCCGAGCAACACGGGATCGCGACGAAGGCGGTCGGGGAGTGGCGGCGATTGGCCGACGGAGAGAGCCGGCGGACTGTTGAGGACCGAAACCTTTAGCGTGCGAAGTATCTGGCGGGCCCGGGCGCTCGTCAAGGCACCCGCTTACCAAATGGTCAGGACGATTTCGACGCGCCGCGACACGCACGGACCACAGCCGTGGACGCGACCGGGCGCGCCCCGACGAGCCGCGCACCCGAAGGCCCCGACCCGCGCGGTGGCCGCACTTTACATGGAGTTTACCGAGCCTGGCCTCGCTTCGCGGAAGCGCGGCTCCTATCTTCGCGGGCATGCTCACCGAGGTCACGCGAGGTGCTCGCTCGCCGTGCGGTCCTTCGCTATGACGCCGTGCATGGTCCTGCCTCGGCGGCACGTGTAGGCTGACGTCGCTCCGGGCATGTCCAGCGCATCGCAGAACCCCTCCGAGACCCCTCCCTCCCGCGCGACGGTCCGCATCGCCGACGGGGTGAAGCGACTTTTCGACGTTCGACGGGGTGAGCTCAAGCTCGTGGTGGTGGCGTTCGCGGTGCTGCTCCTCACGATCTCCGCGCACACCATGCTGGAGACCGCGCGAGACGCGCTCCTGCTCGCGAAGATGCCCCGACGCGCCCTCGGGCTCGTCTACGTCGTGATCGCGATCCTCACCTTGCCGACCGGCGCGCTCGCCTCCGTGCTCGGCGAGCGGATGGGACCGAAACGGGCGCTGTGTGGGTCGCTCGTCGCCGCGGCGCTCTTGGTCCTCGGCGTCCGATCGCTGCCCGCGAGCTCCACCACCGCGATGATCCTCTACGTGCTGACGGGGCTCATCGGCGCGGTCCTCGTGCCGCAGTTTTGGGCGTTCACGACCGGCCTCTTCACCGTCGCGCAGGGGCGCAGGTTGCTCGGGCCGATCGCGTCGGCGGGTGTCACCGGTGGGCTCGTCGGCTCGAGCGTCGCGGCGGCGGTGGTGCTCGTCCTCCCGACCCGGCAGCTCCTCTTCGTCGCGTCGGCGGTCTTCCTCGCGGCGGCGCTCGTCCTCTTTTTCTCGAAGGCCGAAAAGAGCGCAGACGAGGCGCCACCGAAAGAGAAGACCAACCGCGACAGCATGGTGTCTCGCGCGGCGATGCGCGAGCTCGCCCGCGACCCGTTCGTGGCGAGGATCGCGGGCCTCGTGTTCCTCTCCACCGCCGCCGTGCTCGCGGTCGACTACCTCTTCAAGTGGAGCGTCGCGGAGACGGTGCCAGCGAAGGATCTCGGGCCCTTCCTCGCTCGGTACTACATGATATTGAACGGGATTTCGCTGGTGATGCAGCTCTTCGTCGGGGGCGCGCTCGTTCGCCGGCTCGGCGTCACGACGGCGGCGATGGTGACCCCGACGTTGCTCAGCACCGCGGCCGTCGCGATGGTGCTCACCGGCGGATCGCCCGCCGCCGTGCTCGCCGCCAAGGGCACCGACGGCGCGCTCCGTCACTCGGTCCACCGCATCACGACCGAGCTCGTCTATCTCCCGGTCCCGATCGAGACGCGCACCCGCGTGAAGCCCTTCATCGACGGCGCCCTCGCTCGCTTCGCACAAGCCCTCACCGCGTGCCTCTTCCTCGCCCTCGCGGAGGCGGGCATCCTCACTCGCGGCGTCATGATCGCGATCGTCACGCTCTTGTGCGTCGCGTGGCTCGTGCTCGCCGCGAACACGCGCGGGCCGTACCTCGCCGTGTTCCGCAAAGCGCTCGCGCGCGACGCGAGCTTCGACGCCGCCACGAGCGACGCGCTCGATTTTGCGACGGTCGAGATGCTGGTCGAGCGCCTCGCGAGCCCGAACCCGGACGTGGTCATCGCCGCGGTTCGCGTCCTCGAGCGTCGCGGGCGGCAGCGCGTGATCCCGGCGATCCTGCTCTACCACCCCTCGCCGGTGGTGCTCACGTACGCGCTCGGGATGTTCGGCTCCTCCGATCGAACCGACTTCCTCGCGATCGCCGAGCCGCTCGTGAACCACGAGAACGAGGGCGTACGGATGGCCGCGCTCCGCGCCCTGTCGCGGCGCGGACGTGTCGAGCTCCTCGAGCGCATCGCGGAGAAAGAGGGCCCGCGAATCCGCGGCTACGTCACCGTGTTCATCGAGCTGCGCGAGGCCGAAGAGACGGGCCGCGCCGTCCAGCTCGCGCGGATCGAGGCGCTCCTCGGGAGTGAGGAGGGAAGCTCCACCGATCATGAAGCGCTACGCGAAGGTGTGCTCGCCGCGATCGCGGACGCACCGAAGCACGAGGCGCTCGCCGCGCTGGTGTTGCAATTGTGGAGCGAGCCACGGCGCGACGAATCCGAGCGGACGGGCACGTACGGCCCCGATTTGCTCGAGGAGACCACCCGCGCGAACCTGCTCGCGCGCGCCGCGTCGAGCCAAGGCGACGCCCGCCTCGCCGACGTGATGGTGGAGCACCTCACCACGCGCCTCGGCCGCGAAGACATGCGGAGCGCCCTCGCCTCCCTCGGCGAGCCGGCGTTCGCGACGGTGATGCGTTTCCTGCAAGATCCCGCGACTCCTCGGAATCTTCGCGTGCATCTTCCACGCACTTTGGCTCATTTCGGAACACAACGAGCGGCCGAGGCGCTGCTCGCGACGATCGAAACGGAGCGCGACGGGCTCGTTCGTTACAAGGCGATCCGAGGCCTCGGGAAGATCGTCGCGGATCACGGCGTCTCGGTCGATCGCGCGCGGGTCGAAGACGTCGCCGTCGCCAACTTGAGAGAGCACCTCCGCCTCGTGGGCCTCTCCGTCGGCCTCGCGAAGGACTCGCGCTCGACCATCGTCGGCGATCGGCGCAGGAGCGAGACCACGAAGCGCTTCCTCGCCGGGCTCTTGGCGGACAAGGCTCGACAATCGCTCGAACGCGCCTTTCGGCTCCTCAAGATCGCGCACCCGCGGGAGGACATCCACTCGGTGCACCGCGCCGCGCTCTCCGCCGACAAGCGCGCGCGGGCGAACGCGAGCGAGTTCCTCGACACGCTCCTCATCCGCCGTCACGAGCGCCTCCTCCGCGAGCTGCTCCGCCTCGTGACCGACGACCTCGACGCCGAGGACCGCGTCTCGCGCGCGGTGGAGCTCGTGCCGGTCGAGGCACCGCGCACGTACGAAGATGCGATCGTGGCCCTCGCAGGGGACGGCGACACGTATCTTTCCCGTATCGCCTGCGAGCACGCGAAGGCGATGGGCGAGCCAACGCTCCACGCCGCAGCGAAGGAGGCCGCAGCGAACCGTGGACGACCGGCGCGCGACGCGGTCGACATCCCCGCGGGCCTCTTCGGAATCACCATCAATGCCGTCTGATCCTCACCTCCTGCAGCTCTCGCGGAGTCTCTTCCTCACTGCGTTCGCAGGAAATGTCCGCATCGAGCCTTGGATCGTCGATCGGATCGCGCCGAAGCTCGACGAGCTCTTCGCGCCGAAGGGCACCGTGCTTTACCGCTTGGGCGACGCGCCACAGTTCGTCTACTTCATGGAGAACGGCGCCGTCGCGATGGAGCGCGACGGGGCGACGCCGATTCACATGGTGGGAAAATGGGTGCTCGGTGCGCTCGAGTGCGGGATCGATCTTCCGCGCCAGCGCACCGCGACGGTGTTGGAAGATACACGTTTCGTGACCGCCCCCGGCTCGGTCTGGTTCGAGCTCATCGAAGACAGCTTCGAGATGGTCCGCACCGCGTTTCTCGGCACGTCGAGCGCGCTCATCGGGCTCTACTCGCGGCTCACGGAAGAGCACCTCGATCTCCCCGAGACGCCGCTCGCGATCGCGCTGCCGCCCACCAAGCTCGATCTCGTCGAGCGCCTCCTCGTCCTCGCGGGAACGAAGCTCCTCGAGGGCGCGGGGATGCAGACCCTGACCGACCTCGCGACGAGCGCGGAAGAGCACACTCTCGCGAACGCCTCGCAGCTCGCCGGCGCGCCCGCGGAGGAGCTCGTTCATCTCCTGCTGTCCGGCACCGTCGTCGCGCGGCGGGTCGATCGTGAGGCGACCGTCACGATTCGCGCGGGCAGCTTCGTGCCGGCGGGAATCGTTCGTTCGAGGAGCGGGTTCGTCCTCGAGTCCGATGGCCCGCTCCGCACCCTCGCGTTTCGACCGGAGGACATGCTCGACGAAATGGAAGAGCACTCCGACCTGGTCCGTACCGTGCTCGCGGCGCTGTGGATGGAGCGCGAGTGGCTGCTCGAGAGCATGATCGCGCGCGACGGAAAGATCGTGCTCGGCTGATCGTCTCGATTGAATGATTTCGTTATTCGAGGTGTGTCGAAACGCCTCACGCGCAAACTCTCCACACCGTGGTGATGGACGCGATGGCGGGGACGGTCTATTTCGATGTCGCCCCCGCAAGTCCCCGACCGGGACGAACGAACGAGAAATCCAAACCGGCTTCGCGCGTCCACGGGCGTCGCCCGGTAACCGAACCCAAACGAGGTGACGTCATGCGTTCCGCTCTCGCCCCGAAGCTCGGACTCTTCTTCTCCGCAATCGTCGTCACGATCGGCGCAAGCTCCCTCGTCGCCTGCGGGGGAGACAAGGGCCAGTTCCCTTCCCCGAAGACCCCCGAGACCGTCACCTCGGCCGCCCCCGAGGCGCCGAAGAACAAGCTCCCCGCCGAGCCGCCCGCCTCGCCGAATTCGAGCGCGGTCCGCATCTCGGACGAGATCGTGCGCCTCTGCGGGATCAAGGCCCCGGACGCCTATTTCGCCTTCGACTCCGCGAACCTCCGCAAGGACGACGTCGGCGCCCTCGACCAGGTCGCGACGTGCTTCAACACGGGTCCGCTCAAAGGCCGCAAGCTGCGCATCCTCGGCCACACCGATCCTCGCGGCAGCTCGGAGTACAACATGACGCTCGGCCAGTCGCGCGCCGACTCGGTCGCCGGCTACGTGACGGGCAAGGGTCTCGACAAGGGCCACGTCGAGTCGTCGAGCCGCGGCGCGATGGACGCCGAGGGCGGCGACGAGCCCACCTGGGCGAAGGATCGCCGCGTCGATCTTCTCCTCGCTCCCGCGAACTGATACGTGTAGGTTCCACTTATTCCGGAGGCCCCGTGCATCGAGCTTTTGCCCCCGAAGCGCCCGCCGCCGACACGAAGATCCAGCTCGATCTCGTGTCGCTCTTGGGGCACGCCTCGTGGCCCGTCAAGATCACGGTCGGGCTCCTCGTCCTCGCGTCGTTGATGGTTTGGATCATTTCGATCCTCAAGTTTCTCCAGCTTTACCGCCTCAGAGGCTCGCAGGAAGACTTCGAGCGGGCGGCGCGGAGGAGCGTGTCGGCCGTCGCCCTCTACTCGCTCGTGCAGGCGGCGGTCGACGCCCCTGGCGCGCGCGTCGTGAAGGAGCTCCGAGCGCGGCGCACGACCAACGTCGATCGTCTGCGCGCCGCGGCCGACCGCGCGATCGTCGACGAGAGGCAGCGCGCGCGCTCGCTGCTATCGGCCCTCGGCTCGATCGCGTCCGCGGCGCCGTTCATCGGCCTCTTCGGCACCGTGTACGGGATCATGGACGCGTTCGTGCGCATCGGTGAAGCCAAGAGCGCAGCGCTTCCGGTCGTAGCCCCCGCGATCGGCGAGGCGCTCATTTCCACGGCGATCGGCCTCGCGGCGGCGATCCCCGCCGTTATCTTCTACAACGCGATCGACAAGCGAATAGGCGACCTCTTGTCCGAGCTCGAAGCGTCGGCGGCGGAGTGGGTCGCGCTCATCGCGGAGAGCGGCGCCGGTGGTGCCGAATCCGAGGCGCTGCCGCTCGTGCGATCGAACTTCCCCCCTCCTCAGCATGGTGGCCGATGATGGCCGCGGGAGCGCGCTGACGTGGGCCTCTCGCGAGGGAGCAAGAGCCACGACAACGGCGGGGGCGGCGGCGGCTTTCGCGACATCAACGTGACGCCGCTCGTCGACGTCATGTTGGTGCTCCTCATCGTGTTCATGGTGACGGCGCCGCTGCTCACGACCGGGCTCCACGTCGACCTGCCCGAGGTCACCGCCGCGAACACGCCCATCAAGGACGCAAAGCTGATCGTCACCGTCACGAAGGACGAAAAGATCCTCTTCGGCGATCGCGACGTGACGGCCCACCTCGAAGAAGAGCTCCGCACCAACAAGCGAATCCAGGCCGAGCACGAGGTCTACATTCTGGCCGACAAAGAGGCACGATATGGCGTAGTCGCGCGCACGGTCGCGGCCGCACGCGCGGCGGGGGTCACGTCGCTCAACCTGCTCGTCGAGCCCGAGAACGACCCCGGGAAGTCCCCGAGGGAGGAACCGAAGAAGTGAGCCTCGACGCGTTCCGCCCGCACGAGCTCGCGGTCGCCCTGATGTCGGCCGTCGGGGCGCAGCTCGGCCTCGCGGCGCTGTTCCTCGCGCCCCCTCCCGCGCCGACGGAGGCCGATTTTTCGGACGACAACGCGAAGCCGATCGCGATCTCGGTCACGCCGGTGGCGCTCTTGAAGCAGGGGAGTCAAACGCCGGGCAAGCTGCCCACGAGCTGGCAGAGGCAAGCCATACCGAACACCAAGACCGACGTCGCGCAGCCCTCCACGCAGGCCGATTTGCAGAACGCGCCGAAGAACAAACTCGACGCTGGCGTGGTGTCTACGTCGGACGCGCAGGCAGGTCCCGCCGCTTCGGTCGCGCAAACGGGCGACGCCGGCCCCGGCGATCCGTCGGCACCTGGCCTCGGTGTGCCGAACGGCTCGCCGAACGGCACCGAGACCGACCCGTTGAAGGGCCGCGCCGCGGATCAATACCGCTCCCAGCTCGCGGGCTGGTTTTTGGCGCACTTCATGATCAAGGGAAAAGTGCCATTCGACGAGCTCCAGAAGCTGCGCGGCGAGGTCGTCGTGTCGATCGGCGAAGATAGGCACGTCGGCGGCTCGTCCGTCACTCGCAACTCCGGCAACGCCACCTTCGACGCCGAGATCGAAGCGACGATGAACCGCATTCGTGCGAGCGGAGCAGAGGTTCCGGCGCCACCCCCGAATTACCCCGATCTGCTCGGGAAGACCGTCACGGTAGGATTTCGATGCACCGTTCGAGCCCAATGCGAATGACCCCGATCCGTCGTATCTCCGCTATCGCCGCCGCTTTGGCGCTCTCGTTCGTGCCGGGGCGCGCGCCCGCGCAAGGCTCCGCCCCTCCGCCCGACGACGCCCTCCTCGGCACGGTCGAGGTCGACGGCTCCGGGAACGGAATCACGCCGCTCCCGAAGCTCGCGTTCGTCCCGCTCACGCCGCTCTCGGACACCGATCGAGCGGCGCAGGCTGTCGTGCGCCACGACTTGGACCTCTGTGGCCAGTACGACGTCGTTCCGGCCGAGAAGCTTCCCGATTCTTCGGCGACACGAGAGACCGTGATCGATCTCGCGCAGTACCGAGCGAAGGCGGGCGCGGAGGTCGTGGTCCGCGTGTTTGCCGAGCAAAAGGGGTCCCAAATCGAGGTCGTCGGCGAGGCCTACGATACGCGCGGTTCCGCTCCCGCGCCGGCGGGGGGCACCCTCGCTGCGCCGGTCCCGCTGTTTCGCACCACCGAGATCGCGAAAGAAGCCAAAGACTTACGCCTCACTGCCCACTCCGTGACGGACAAGATCTTGGGCGCGCTCTCGGGGAGGCCGGGGCCCTTCGTGAGCCACCTCGTGTTCTCGCGCCGCGACGGTACTTGGCAGTCGCTGAGGACCATCGATCCGGACGGAGAGAACGTAAAGACCGCGTCCCCCACGAACGCGACGATCATGTCGCCGGTGTTCGGCCCCGGTGGTGTTCTCTACTACGTGATGAGCCGCGACTTCGCGCCGTTTCGGATCGCCGCCGGTCCACAGGGCACCTTCTTGCCTATCGACGTGCCCGGCTCCGTGATGGGAGTGGCCATCTCGCCGGAGGGGAATCGCGCCGCGATTACGGTGATGCGCGAAGGTAAGTCATCTATCCTCACGAGCGAAAACGGGAAGCTCTCCACTCTCACGGCGGCGCCCCTCGCCCACCACCCGGCGTTCGGACCGCTCGGCAAAGTGGCCTATGTCGGTGGCACTCCCGTTCAGCGCGTGCACGTCGACGGGCAGGCGGTCTCCCCCGCCGGGTTCATGGCGAGCGCGCCCACCTTCTGCGAGACCACGAACGGCCTCTGGCTCGTGTTCACGGTCGAGGTGGCCGGCGGCGCGGAGCTCGTCTCCACCGATACGAGGGGCGGGAACATGCGACGTCTCACCCAGCGCCAGGGCGAGAATCGTTACCCAGCGTGCAGCCCCGATGGCCGCCTGGTGGCGTTCTTCTCGACCACGAAGACAGGTCAGGGACCGGGCCTCTACCTCATGCCCATCGGGCGCCCGTGGCTCGCCAAGAAGGTCTCGTCGGAGGTCGGCCTCGGCCTTCGCTGGGAACGCCTGCCCTCCACGGTCGCGCCCGCAACGACCGGCGCCGCGCGCTGATCCGATCCCTCGTCGGTGCGAGGGACTGCGCCAAAAGTAGCGGCGGCGACCGCGCGCGACCGACGTGCTGTCTTGGCATTTCTGTCGCTCATGTACGGTTCGGGATGGCTTGCGCCGGCGGCGAGATTGCGATGTTCTCGGAGGCCGAAGCTTTAATGGCCGACGAACGAGACCAAGAAATCGCGAGTCTCCGCGCACGGGTGTCGGCGCTCGAGGCCGATCGCGCACACGGACACCTCGACTCCGCCCTCGCCCGCGAAGAGGTATGGCGTCGCACGATCGACGCAATGCCGGGCGGCATCGTGCACGTACGCGCCGACGGAGCCATCCTCGAGGCGAACGCGGAGGCGCAGCGGCTGCTCGGGCTCTCCTTCGATGGGCTCACTCACTACACGAGCGAGTTCGCCACCGCGACGCTACGCGAGGACGGCGAGCCGTGTCCGCTCGAGGACTATCCCGTCACGCGCGCGCTCGTGACCGGGGAGCCACAAGCCCCCGTCACGATCGGCATTCGCCACGAGAACGGCGCGATGGCGTGGGCCATCTTCACGGCCGTCCCGGTGAAAGATCCTCGCACCGGGAGCACCGCGGGCGCGATCGTGACGTTCCTCGACATCACCGCGCGTCGCGAGGTCGAGGCCGCCCTGCGCGAGCGGGAGGCCCTGCTCCACTCCGTGCTGACGAGCGCGCCGAACCCGATCGCCTACACCGATCGGCGCGGGAACATCCGCTACGTGAATCGCACCCCCGCCGGCGATGCTAGCGGAGGGAGCGACATCGTCGGCAAGCCGGTCTGGGACCACTTCTCCGGCCCCGACGAGGGCTTGGTGAAGGGTGTCTTCGACGAGGTCATGGCGACACGAGAGATTCGCCACTACGAGAGCGAGGCGCGCGGCCGGCGGTTCGTCGTGACGGTGGGGCCCGTGATCGAAGGCAACGAGGCCGTCGG
Source organism: Myxococcales bacterium (assembly GCA_013297655.1). GTDB lineage: Bacteria > Myxococcota_A > Polyangia > Polyangiales > Polyangiaceae > JAAFHV01. The sequence goes on from JAAFHV010000032.1 coordinate 14,647, forward strand.
GGCTGCGTTCGTCGCCCTCGACGTGACGGAGCAGCGCGCCCTCGAGACCAAAATGCTCATCGCTGATCGAATGGCCGCGATTGGCACTCTCACCGCCGGGATCGCGCACGAAATAAACAATCCCCTTACCTATGTCCTCGCCAACGTGGAGTGGCTCGCGCGCGGCCTCGAAAAGCGCGACGACGGCACCCACGCGCGGATCGCTGCGATTCGGGAGGGTATCGGCAGGATTCGCTCGATCGTCGCCGACGTGAGCACGCTCTCCCACGCCGGAGAAGCGCGCCGCACGCTCGTCGACGTTCACGAGATGCTGGAGTCGGCGCTTCGCTTCGCAGACGGGACGATCCGTCAGCGCGCCCACGTCGTCCGCCTCTTTTCGCGTGTTCCGGCGGTGGAGGCGAGCGACTCCCGCCTCGCGCAGGTGTTCTTGAACCTGATCTTGAATGCCGCGCAGGCGATCGGCGACGGAGATCCGGTTCGCGACGCCATCACGATCACGACGAAGCGAGAGGGAAACAGTGTGACCGTGACGGTAGAGGACTCCGGTCCCGGAATTCCGGAGTCCCTCCTTCCTCGCATCTTCGACCCGTTCGTGACGACGAAGCCGGTCGGGAGCGGCACCGGTCTCGGGCTCTACATTTGTCGCAACGTGGTCAGCGCCCACGGCGGGGAAATAACAGCCGAGAACAGGCCCGAAGGCGGCGCGCGTTTTCGCGTCGTCCTGCCCGCCGCTTCCACCACCCACGCCGATGACGAGCACGACGCGCTCCCGCCACCGAGCGCGCGTCGACGCCTCCGCATCTTGGTCGTCGACGACGAGCGGCCGATCGTGGAAATCTTGACCGCGCTCCTGGACGAGCACGACGTCGTCCCCGCCTACGACGGAGCAGAGGCGATCGTGATCCTCGAGGACGGCGCGTTCGATCTCGTGCTCTGCGACCTCGTGATGCCGCGGAAGACGGGAATGGACGTGTACGATTTCCTACGAAAGCGGCGCCCCGGCGAAGAGCAACGAATCGTGTTCATCACCGGCGGCGCGTCGAACGATCGCATGCAAACTTTCCTCCGCGCCACCCCGAACCAGGTGCTCGACAAGCCCTTCGGGTCGAACGAGCTCTCCGCCGTCGTCGCGCGCGCGTCGGCGCGCCGATGAGCGCGCCAAGATCGATGCAAACCACATAGACGCTGGGAGGGGACGCCGAGCGTGAGCCGCGCCGATTCGAACGACCGAAGGTCGCGAGCCACCGGCCGGCTCACCTCGGAAGGAACCAACCGTGCCAACCTTACGAGCGAAGCTCGTATCGAGGGCTCGATGGACCGTGGGGAGCGACGTCCGAAGGACCGAGCGACGACACGAACCAACCGTGCCAACCTGACGAGCGAAGCTCGTACGGAGGGCTCGATGGACCGTGGGGAGCGACGTCCGAAGGACCGAGCGACGACACGAACCAACCGTGCCAACCTGACGAGCGAAGCTCGTACGGAGGGCTCGACGGACCGTGGGGAGCGACGTCCGAAGGACCGAGCGACGACACGAACCAACCGTGCCGACTAAACCCGAGCCCATCGGCGGGGGCTTACGGCGGATCGACCTCCGCGGCGCGCGGCCCCTCACCACCACGTAAGCGACGCAACGGGCCCGGATCGGGTTATGTTCGGCTCTTCGATGGTAGCGTCCGCGTTGAGCCTCATCTTCCCCGCCTCTTCCGCGCGCTCTCGGCCACGAGGGGCACGGTGAAACAATCCGAGCGGGCGCGGTTCCTCGAGCACCCACTCGAGTTTTCGCTGAACCTCTTCGCGGAGGTGCGGCCTGGGGAGGCGACGTCCGCGCTCCTCCTCACGCTCACCGTGTTTTTGCTGCTCACCTCGTACTACCTGCTCAAGGTCGCGCGCGAGCCGCTCATCTTGGTCGGGGGCGGAGCGGAGGTAAAGAGCTACGCCGCCGCGGGGCAGTCCGTTCTGCTCATCGGGTTCTCGTTCGCATACGGAGCGCTCGCGAAGGCCGTCACCCGCATTCGCCTCGTGACGTCGGTGTCGCTCTTCTTCGTGTCCAATCTGGTCCTCTTTTGGGTCCTCGCGTCGACCAAGGTCCCCCTCGGGATACCCTTTTATCTCTGGGTCGGCGTGTTCAACATGTCCGTCGTGGCGCAGTTTTGGGGCTTCGCGGCAGACGTGCTCGGCGAAGAGCGCGGCAAGCGGCTGTTCCCGGTCCTCGGGATCGGGAGCTCGCTCGGGGCGGTGGCGGGCTCTGCGATCGCGAAGCAGCTCGTCGCGCGCGGCCTCGGCCCGAGGTCGCTCATGGCGATCGCCGCGGTCGTGCTCGTCGTGTGCGTGGGGCTCACCCTCCTCGTCCACTCTCGCGAAGAGCGCGCGCACGCCGACGACCCCAAAAAAGAAGAGCCCCTCGGCGGTCCGAACGGCTTCGCGATGCTCGTGTCGGACAGGTACCTCGTGATGCTCGGCGTGTTCGCGATCGTGCTCAACGCGGTGAACTCGACTGGCGAATATCTCCTCGATCGCACGCTCCTCGAGGCAGCCAAGGATCACGCCGACCCGAACAAATTCGTGGGCGAGCTCAAGGCGAGCTATTTCCAATGGGTCAACATCATCGGCGTTACGCTGCAGATGTTCGCCGTGTCGCGCATCTTGAAAAAGATCGGCGTCGAGCGAGCCCTCTTCATCATGCCCGTCGTATCCATTTTTGGGTACGGAGTGCTCGCCGTTATCCCGATTCTGAACCTGGTATTTTCGGCCAAGGTAGCGGAGAACGCCCTCGACTACTCGCTCGAGAACACGAGCCGACAGGCCCTCTGGCTGCCCACGTCGCGGGAGGCGAAATACAAGGTGAAGCAGGTCGTCGACACGTTCCTCGTGCGCACGGGCGACGTCGCTTCGGCGGGCATCGTCGTCGCCGGCACCGCGATCGGGTTCTCTACGAAGCACTTCGCGATGGTAAACGTAGTGCTCGTCGGGGCCTGGTTCGTGACGCTCGTGTTCCTCGTGCGCGAGTACAAAAAGCGCGTGCCGGCGAAGCCCGCCAGCGCGACCTGAAGGCAAACGTGCTCGAGGCCACGGTGCCGCTTCCAATCGCCCGCCCGCTCGGGGCCGCCACCGTCCGCCGACGCGCGGAAGTCCTCGGTTTCCCCTCTCTTCTCGTGATTTCGGGCAGATGAATCGGTTAGTGTCTGGCGGGTTGCGAAGACGAGCAGCAGCACGATGGGCGATCACGCTCGGCCTCGCACTCGGGTCGACATGGGCTGGCCTCGCGCGAGCCGACGACGCGGGGGCGCCAGTCGTGCTCGGATCGGACGCGGGGGCGGAGCCAATTCCCACCACCGCTGTCACGGGCGTGCGCGCGGCGCCTCCGCCACCATCGACGAGCACGGGTTCCGCCGTCGTTCCGCCGGTGAGTGCGCCGCCACCGCCACCGGCAGCGAGCTCCGCCGACCCGCGCTCGAACGACGAAACCGAGCGCATACGCCGCCGAGCGTTCGACGGTTCCGTCGCGATAGGTGGCGAGGATTTGCGGCGCCACCTGCCCGAGCTTGTATGGGATCGCTCGTATGCTCGATTCGGCACCGCGAACGCGATCGTTACCGGGCTCGGCGGAGCGACAACCCTCGCGATGGCGATCCTGCCGCCGTTCGAGGGCAACCGGCGCTCAGGAGGCATAGGCTTCGACGAAGATGCTCGAAATGCGCTTCGCGCGCCCAGCTTCGAGGGCCGGTACATCGCGCGCGACTCGAGCGACGTCATCCTCTCGCTCTCGACGACGTATCCCTTCTTCGTCGACGCCCTCGTATCGGCATGGTGGTTCCGTGGCAACGCCGACGTCGCGCGGCAAATGGCCCTCATCGACGCAGAGGCGTTCGCCATTACGGGCACTCTACAAGGAATCACGAACGTGATCGCCGCGCGAGAACGGCCCTATGGGCGCACCTGCGGCGGGGAGACCCCGGAAGACAGCGTCGATTGCACCACGGTCGGGCGATACCGAAGCTTCTTCAGCGGACACGCGGCCTTTACGTTCACCGCTGCCGGGCTCATCTGCTCGCACCACTTGCAGCTCGATCTCCTCGGCAACAAGGTGGCCGACATCTCGAGCTGCATCGCGGCTTATCTCGGTGCCGGCGCGGCGGCCACGCTACGTGTCGTGGGCGACATGCACTACGCGTCCGACGTGATCGTCGGTGCGGTCGTGGGCACTTCCGTCGGACTCGCGGTGCCTTGGTTCCACTACCACGGCTTCCGCGCCGGGGGCCGTACGGGTGGAGTCGACTTCCACCTCGTCCCCGCTCCCTCCGGGGCGAGCATCATGGGGACGTTCTAATGCGATCCCTCCGCGCGCTCTCCACGTTCTCGTGCGCCGGCCTCGTGCTCTTCGGTAGCGCTCGCGCACGGGCGGCAGACGGAGCGCCGCCGAGCGACGATTCGACCCACTCGCCCCCGCCACAATCGGCGTTCGACTCCCTCGTCGAGCCTTCGATGAAGCACAGTTGGAACGAAGGCTCCGCGCGCTGGTTCGCCGCGTCTACCTTCGACGTCGGATTTCTGTACATCCGTCCGCGACTGTCGCTCGGCTATGGCAAGCCGCACCAATCGTGGTTCGGCATCGACGCCAATCCCACCATCGCGGGCCCCGGCGCAGGCGCCTACGCGGGACTCCGCCTCGCCATCCCGCACTTCGATATTCGAATAGGGCCCCGGTATTTCCAAGCGTTCCAGCACTCCTATCTCGAGCGCCGACCCAGCTACAATCGTATCCAACTGGAGTCGACCAAGCTCGGATCCGCGACCACGCTCACCCTCGAGAGCGAGATCAACGCCGACATCCCCGCCGGCCCCGGTGACGTGCTGCTCCTCACGAGCGTGTCTTACGTCGCGAGCGTTCCGAAAGACCAGAACGTGTTCGAGGAGTCGCTTCGTGTCCTCGTCGAGCCTCCGTGGGTGGTTCGCGGGCGTTTTGGCTACGCCATAAGGCTCGGCAGCCACGAGCAAATCTCCGTCGGCTTCGTCGGCGACGTGCTCGCGATCCCGGAGCGTCGAGCGGTCGTCGTGCGGGTGGGCCCAATCGTGCGGTTCGCGCTGAGCCGATCGTTCGAGGTCAGGGGCTCCTTCGTGCCGCGGATCTACAGCCCGGACGACCTGGGTCTTTTGGACAGCGACTTCACCGAGCTCGGCCTGCGGTGGCGCTGGGCGACCGAGTAGAAGCGCGAAGGCATACTCTGCGTCAGCGGCGAGCCGTGTCGGGGCGTTCGACGCCGACGAGGCGAAACCCCTTCCCCGGCCCCAGATCGACCACGTGGACCCGGAGCGGGTTCGGCGCGCTCGACGAGTACAGATCGACGAGGGCATAACGCGAAGGATCGTCGAGCGGCACGTCGGCGGCGATGCGTTCGTGAGGAACCTCGGTGCATACGCGATAGGCACCTTCGCGACGGGGGCGAAGCTGATACTTGGCAGTCGCGTCTTTGCCGACGTAAAGGAGGGCCGCTTCGGCGCGTGGTTTGTCCGCGACCACCCCCGTCTTGCGTGCGAGGTCGGTGGCGCACACCGTCTCGCGATCGACGGTCACGTCGGCGAGGGGCGACAGGCGCGTTAGATAGCGGCGCAAGAGGAGGTCGCGCCGCACCTCGAGCGTATACGTAAGGTATGCGGTGCTCTCTTCGTCGTACTGCCCCGCCGAGACCGCCGCTGCCACGAGCGCGTCGTCGAAGCGTGCGAGGATACGCGCCATCCACGCGCCGTCGGCCTCCGTCATCCGTAGGAAAGAGGGGTTGCCGTAACCGCCTTTCCAGGCCTCGGCGTCGAAGTCGCGGGCAGAAAAATAATTGAAGATCCCGCCGTCGCGTTTGGCGCGTTCCCAAGGGCGCTCGGGAATGCCGAGGGTCACGAAATCGGCGGCGAGATAGGTGGCGTCGAAATAATAGGCGTGCCCGAGGCGGCGAGAGATGCCGTCTTGTGCCCAAACGCTCCCGAAGCTGTCGCCCATGTCCAAGATGTAGTGGACGACATGGCCCTTCGCGTTCGGGCTCTTGTCTTTCGGGTCGTCCTGGAGGAACACGTCCATCGTGTTCTGCTCGCGGGTGTCGAAGTGATTCAGCCACGCGGCGAGGAGACGCCCCCCACGGAGCTCGCGCCGGTCGTCATGAGGCACGACGTCGTTCGGATCGTCGCGCCGTGTCCCCTCGTAGCGATAAGGGCCAATCGGCTTTCCGGGCAGCCAGCGCGAGGCCACCATTCGGAGGAGCCCATTTCGCCGAGAGGCGCCGGCGAGCACCTTCTCGAGCGTGGGTTTGTCGAACGGCCGCGCCACCCCCGAGTTGTCCGTCACCATGAGCCCCGGCTTCAGCGAGAGCACCGACGGCCGAAAGTAGACGACCGAGTCGCACGGGGCGTTGTAACCAACGGCGTGGTAAAGGCGCGCCGCGATGGCCGTCGCTCCGGTGGCGCGCTCGGGCTCGCCATCGGGGTCGACCTTGAGCATGAACTTTCCCACGTTCGGGATGTTCACGCGGAATCCGGGGTTCGCGCCGTTGGGTTTGCCCTGGTCGATGATCCAAGAGCCGTCGGCGCCGTTCGGGTCGAGCACCTTGGTGCCGCAGGGGCCAGAGAGCAAATCGGCGACGCTGACTGGTGCTTTGCCGATTCGATTCTGGAACCAGCTCGAGTCGGGCACTTCGTCGAGGGCGTTCACGTTCTTGGCGCGCCCGGCAGGGTCGACGGCGAAGAACCGCGCCACCGGGCGGAACACCATTTGATCGGCGCCGTCCCACGCGAAGGGAGACTCGTACTCCTTCGGGGCTGGCGAGAACGCGGCGTCGTCGGCGTCTTTGGTCATCGGCGCCGCGACCGGGAAACGGCGAATACCGGAGCCGCAGCCGGAAGCGCCCACCGCGAGCAACGCGACAGTGCTCACGAGCGCGCAGCGAAAATATGCACCATGCATATATTTTACGAGAACCGACGACCGCGCGGTGCTTCGTTCAGAATCCACGGTTCGTCCCGATCACGAGGCGGAACGAATCCACCCGCGCGCCTTGTTCGAAGGTTTCGGTGCCGAGGCCGGCGAGGAGCTGGAAAGCAGAGTCGGGGGAGCCCACCGTCTCGATGCCGATCGCGGTGGAGAAGCGGAGCTTTTCGGCGGAGAGGCCCTTGAGGTGCTCGTCGAACACGTTACCGACCGAGGCTTCCATCGCGCCGTCGAGGCCTATCCAAATGGGCCAGCGGTACCGCAACGTCGCCACCGCCGCGCTCCGCCCGAGCACGCGCCCGGGGAGGAACCCGCGCATCGGGCCATCACCGCCGACGGTGACGAGCTCGGTGAACGGGACCGGCTCCCGGCCGAGGGGATCGACGAATTGAGTCATCACGTTCGCGGAGAGCACGCGCCCCTTGTCGTTCAAATCGAGAAAAGCGCCGACCCCGCCGCCGTAGCGCACCCAGCCGCCGACCGCGCGACGCAAATCGCTGCCCTGCGCGGCGTCGAATTCCACTCGAAGGCCCGATTGATCGTCGGTCCCGGGTTTGCGTGTATCGAAGGCGGCGTGCACACCGCTGTATTGCGCCGTGTATCCACGCTCGAAGCCGTCCGGGAGCGCGTACCTGCCATTCGCGACGGCGCGCAAGATGCCAGGGTCGTCGCCGAAGTTGCCATCGTAAAACCAGTTGCTCTTGAGCCCCGCCCACGTCTCGACTCGGCTCGTGCGCCAAAGTCGCATATCGAACGAGACACGGCCGTCGAGGGAGTCTTGCCCGTAGCGGCTGCGGTCGCCGTCCCGCGAGTCGGGGCCGATGCCGTTGAAGCGCAAGTCGGGGCGCTTGATGCCAGCGAAGCGGAAGGCGACCGAGCGCCCCTCCGCGAGGCGGATGCGATCCGTGATGACCCCCGCGAGCCAGCTCTCGCCCCAGGTGGTGGCGTGGAGGCGTATGTCGTTGCCTTTGGCGAACGCGTCGTTCCAAAAGACATAAACGCCGACGCTCGGGTTGAAGCCAAAATCGAGGAACCCGATCGGGGCGAACCCGGCGCTGTGGTCGGGCCCGAACGTGAACAAATCGTAGAGGGCCTTGGGCAGGTTCGAGTGCTCGGCCCAGCCCACGAGCGCCCCGAGAGGACGCCGCACCACGTACTCGCTCCCGAGGTAAAGCGGTGAGACGAGGATGCGTGGCACCCAAAGCGCCACGTCGCCCGGAGTGGTCTCTTCTTTGCGCCCGTCGTAGTTCGGAGCTTCGCGCTTCGGCGGAGGGCTCGGTGGCTTGGCGAACACCACAACGGGGGAAAATGCGCCCAAAAGTGCCCCGACGAGGCCGGCGATCGCGTGTCGCTTGAGGGCTTCTCTCATCACCACCGGAGCCGCTCGAAGATACTCTGATTCGGAGAGCGCGCGAGGGCCAAAACGCGGCTCAGGAGACCGCGCGTGCGACGAGCACGGCGTGAACGTACAGACAGAACGTCGCGACGATGACGAGGGCGTGGAAGATCTCGTGATAACCGAAAGTCGCCGGCCACGGGTCGGGGCGCTTCCGTGCATAAACGAGCGCGCCCACACTGTAGAGAACGCCCGCGCCAATGATGAACACGACCGCCAAGGGTCCGATGATCGTGTGGCGCGTGACGACCGCCCCCGCCCCCGTCCAGCCGAGACCCACGCAGAGCGCGGCGGTGACCCATTTGGGCGCGTTCGGCCAGAGCAAGGATTTGACGCCCCCGATCGCCGCCCCAATCCACATGCCATAGAGGGCCGCGCGGCTGCCGGTCTCCGACGGGACGAGGGTGAGGAGCGGAGTGTATCCGCCCGCGATGAGCACGAAGATCGCGGCGTGGTCTGCGCGCCGCATGCGCATCCGCGGGCCGGGCGCCCAGTCGATGCGATGGTAGAGCGCGCTCGTGCCGAAGAGGAGGGCGACCGTGCCCCCGAACACCGCGGTCGCCAACTTGGCGAGCAGCGACGGCGCCCAAGCCACGAGCATCGCCGAGAGCACGAGCGACCCGGAGAACGCGTAGGCATGAGACACACCACGCAGGCGGGGCTTCTCCACGGTGGGCATCGCGACGGCGCTCATGGCCTTCCCTTACCCTGTTTCGTGCGCGGAGGGACTCCCGATCGAGGAGCATTGACCCGATTTCGAGCCTCCATTTCGTGACGGCCGTTTCAACTTTCGCGATCGGCGGCGGCGACGCCATCGAGCGCCGCCTCCCTTCGCCACGCGCGCTGGAGCGTTCTGTGGGAGGAGAAAATCGCGCGCCGCGAGCGCACGTGATTGACGCGGCCTCGCTCGATGGGTGACGGTGGGAGAAATGCCCAAGAACATGCACGTGAGCCGCGGGCGAGCGGCCTGCCTGTGGGGACCTACGGACGGGAGAGAGCCATGAAAAACGTGGTCTTCGTCGCCCCTTTCCCCGCCGAAACGACGATGCGATTCGTGCGCGCGATGCGCAAGCTCCGCGACGTGCGCCTCCTCGGCGTGGTCCACACACCGCCCGAGGGCGCCGACGCGAGGCTCTTCGACGACATGGTTCGCGTGAGCGATCCGCTCTCGCGCAAAGACATCGTCGACGCGACGAGCCTCCTCGCGACCCGCCACGGCCCGCCCGATCGGATCGTGGGCATTCTGGAGGCGCTCATGGTGCAGCTCGCGGAGGCGCGCGCGCACTTCAAGGTCCCCGGCGCATCGCCGCGCACGGCGGAGCTCTTCCGCGAAAAGGCGCGCATGAAGGACGCCCTCCGCGAGGCCGGGCTCCCCGTCGCGCAGCACGCCCTCCTCACCTCCGAAGGCGACGCGCGTGCCTTCGCGGCGCGAGTCGGTTTCCCGATGGTGCTGAAGCCGCCGGCGGGCATGGGCGCCAAAGCCACGTTCCGCGTCGCTTCGGCAGAAGAGCTATCGCGCGCGCTCGTCGGGATGCGGGTGTCGGCGGAGAGCCCCGTGCTGGCGGAGGAGTTCCTCCGTGGGCGCGAGTTCAGCTTCGAGACCATCACCCTCGCAGGAAAGCCCAAGGTCTGGTCGATATCCCATTATCTCCCGAGCTGCCTCGAGGTCCTCGAAAACCCTTGGATCCAGTGGACGTGCCTTTTGCCGCGCCACATCGAAGGGCCAGAGTACGAGGAGGTGCGCAAGATGGGATTCGCCGCGATCGAGGCGCTCGGGCTCGACAACGGAATGACGCACATGGAGTGGTTCCAAAGGCCCGACGGTTCGCTCGCGATAGGCGAGATCGCGCAGCGGCCGCCGGGGGCGAACATCTCGCTCATGACCGGCCTCGCCCACGACGTAGACCCCTATCTCGGCTGGGCACGCGCGGTGGTCGATGGAGAGCTCGACGCCCCGTGGGAGCGCAAATACGCGGTCGGGTGCGCATACCTCCGCGGCATGGGCCACGGCCGGGTGGTGGGCGTGAGCGGCGTGCAAAAGACCCGCGACGCGATAGGCAAGTACATCGTCGAGGCCAAGCTCCCCACCATCGGCGCGATAAAGGCCGACGGCTACGAGGGCGACGGCTACGTCGTCGTCCGTGATCCGAGCACCGACGTCGTGAAGAGGGTATTGAAGACCATCGTCGAGACGGTCCGCGTGCACTACGCCTGAGCTCGCCCCGCTCGTGATCCGCGTCTAGCTAATCTAGCTCGCCGTGCGGACGTGCTCGAAGCGCGCCGCGGTGTACACTTCGGCCGATGAAAGAGTCGGTCTGGAAGTACCCGCGGCCGCCGCGCCTCGAGCACACGACGCGCCACGTACGCGTCGTTCACCTTGGCGTCGTCGTCGCCGAGAGCCGTCGCCCCGCGCGCGTGCTCGAGACGAGCCATCCACCCGTTTTTTACCTGCCTCCAGAGGACACGCGCGGCGAGCACCTCGCCCTCGCGCGCGCCAGCAGAACGAGCTTCTGCGAATGGAAGGGCGACGCGAGCTACTACGACGTTCGCGTGGGCGACGCGACGGTGCACGACGCCGCGTGGGCCTATCTCCACCCGACCGCGCCCTTCGCCGCGATCGCGGGTTGGTTGGCGTTTTATCCGGCGCGCGTGGACGAATGCACCGTCGACGGCGAGCGCGTGCGAGCACAAGCAGGGGGCTTCTACGGCGGGTGGATCACGGACGAGATCGAAGGTCCGTTCAAGGGAGAGCCCGGCACGCGCGGCTGGTGACGCCGAGCCTCGCGCGCTCGAGCGGCTCTGCTCGGCTCGCCGGGTAGGCACCGAAGGGCCTTGGCGTGGCTCCTCGTCGATCCTTGCGGATCGCGCGAAGGGGTGTTTTTGTCGAACAACATTATGCCGTCCGCGAGCCGAGTCGCCACCCTTTGCATCGACGAGGACGAGCGCATCGTCTCGATCGACGCTGGCGCGGAGGAGCTGTTCGGGGCGACCACGGCGAGCTTGGCCGGACACCCGCTGACGGAGCTCGTCGATTATCCGCCCGACGAAGGCGATCCCGAGCGCGCTTGCAATGGGCGTCACGTGAACGGGTCCGCCTTGGCCCTCACCGTCACGCGCACGCGCCACACCATCGCGGAAGCGACGGTACGCCTCGTGATCGTGCGCAACGCGGCGGCGGCGGCGAGCCTCGGGCAGAGCGAAGAGCTCCATTTCCTGCAAACGCTGATCGACGCGATCCCGACGCCGATGTTCTACAAAAATACGGAGGGGATCTACCTCGGCTGCAACCGCGCGTTCGAGGTCTATCGAGGGCTCGTCCGCGAGGACCTGGTCGGAAAGTCGGTGTTCGCGATCGCCCCGCCCGACCTCGCGCAAGCCTATTTCGAGGCCGACGCGAAGCTCTTGGCGCTCGGGCCCGGCCACGTGCAATCTTATGAAACTGGCGTCATGTATGCCGACAAGACCCAGCACGACGTCATCTTCTACAAAGCCAATTTCACGAACCGCGACGGCGAGCTCGCCGGGCTCGTGGGCACCCTCCTCGACATCACCGATCGAAAGAGCGCGGAGCGTCTGCTCGCTTCGGCGAAAGAAGACTCGGAGCGCCTGCTTCGGAGCGTTCTCCCCGAGTCGATCGCCGATCGCTTGAAGCGCTCTCCCGGGATCATCGCCGACAGCTTCGCCGAGGCGACCGTGCTCTTCGCGGACGTCGTGGGCTTCACGCACCTCGCCGCGCGCATGGCGGCGGCCGACCTGGTGAGCGTGCTAAACCGTGTATTTTCCAGGTTCGACGCGATCGCGGCCGCGCACGGCGCCGAGAAGATCAAGACCATCGGCGACGCCTACATGGTGGTGGCGGGGGTGCCCACCGCGCGCCCCGATCACGTCGAGGTGGTGGCCGACGTCGCGATCGCGATGCGCGACGCCATCCGCGAGGTGAGCGCCGACGCGGGGGTCTCGATGGAGCTCCGCCTCGGGATGCACACGGGCCCGGTCGTGGCCGGCGTGATCGGCACTCACAAGTTCCTCTACGACCTCTGGGGCGACACCGTGAACACGGCGAGCCGAATGGAGTCGCACGGCGTGGTCGGCGCCATTCAGGTCACGGAAGCGGTAAAAGACCGCCTCGCCGCCCACTACCGCTTCGAGGATCGTGGGGTATCGGCGATCAAGGGCAAAGGGGACATGCGCACGTTCCTCCTCGCCGGACGAAACGCGTAGCTACCGCGTCGAACCCAACGGCCGGAGCGCCGGGCACGGTCGTCTGCACCACGGGCGCGATCCGCGATCCGAGGAGCCCTCGGATCGACGGATTCTAGTCGCTACCCGCGCGGCCCGTCGGCGACTACTGCTTTTTCCACACGTCTTGGCCATTCGCGTAGGTGAACGTCACGTCGTTGCCGATGACCTCGATCGTACCCGTGCGCGACTGCCCCTTTCGCGTGGCGTCGCACATCTCCTCGGCGCGAAGGGCGCCCGTCGCGGGGCTGTACGTGAGCCAGATCGTCCCCGTGTACGGGGCGGTGGTGTCGCCCGCCGCCGCCGCGCGATAAACCGAGTAGCGCATGTAAGTCTCGCCATTTTCGGTAAACACCTCCGCGGTGCCGAACACGAACACTGCGGTGCAGTAATTTTGGCCTTGGGCGCCCTGGAGCACGTAGGCGCCGTTCTGCAGGTTACCTCCCGGCACCACCGTGCCGGCCGCCGCGCGGCACCGCGTGTAAAACCCGCCCGTGGTTCCAGGCATCCGGCACGTGGGAGGCGGCTTCGCAGAGTCGGCAGCATCGAGCAACTGCGCGTCGGTCACCGCCGAATCGCCAGCGTCCGGCGACGTCGCGCCGTCGGGGTTGCTCGCTGCATCGGGACCGGGACGAACGGACGTGTCCGGGAGGGTGGCGCCATCGGCAGGCACGGTCGTCGTCGTCGAGGGGGTCGGCGAAGCGGCGTCTGCCTCCGCGCCCGAGGGGTCGTCTCCGACGCACGCGACGATCGCCATCGCGGGCAGGGCCATCACCAACGAGATAGACAACAAAGAGCGAGCTTTCACGGAGAACCTCGGATCGTGGAGTGGACCTCGTGCTCCCGGGTTGGAGGGCGGACACGTGGTCGAGTCGCGCGCCGTCGTGGCGCTCGGTGCCCCTTGAGCAAGCGCGGGGCCACTCGAAAAGCACGCAAACTTGGGCCATCCGAACGTGAGCATCCGCCCCGCGACGGGCGCGCCCTGGGCACGCCCGCCTCGTGGTACGGCCCTCGAAGCTCCCCTCAGCCGTTGTCGCAAATCATGCCGAGGTCGTCGCGGCTCTGCGAAATGCCGGTCACGAGCCACGCTTCGCCACGAAGCTCGATCCGCAAGAAGAGCTCGACCGACCCGCCCGCACGCGGTCGCGCACGGGCCACGATGCACCGCGCGTTCCACGACGTGGTCACGTTCATGCTCACGCTGTTCGTGAGGCTGCCGCCGAGAACGAGCATCGCGCGGCCGCTCGGCGTCGCGTCGCACGGACCACCGAGGCACGCCCTCACGCTCGCGCGCACCGCGCCGTCGGAGAGCGCCTCGGCGGCGGCCTTGTCGCCCTTCGTGACCGCGTCGAGGAACGTTTGGGCGAGGGCGCGTTGGGGCTGCGCACGAACGGTCACGACGACGACGAGCACCACGAGGACGGCGGTCCCGATCGAGATGAATGCCTTGAAACCGAGCTTCTTGGGTACGACATCGGGTTGCGGCTCGTGTTGCATCGTCATGGATCCCCCTGACCGGCCGCACGGCGCCGTCTCGGCTCCGAAGGTAACAAAGCACGGCCACCTCGCGACATGAGCAAACCGCTCGCGAAAGCTGTTTTTCCTCGTCCGCGGCGCTCTTCGCCCGTTCCGGTTGTCGTCTCGCGGCAGCGTCGTATCCTCGAAGGATGCGCTCTTCTTTTCTTCCCGTCGCCTTCACGCTCTTCGCTTCTACCGTCGGCTGCTCCGTCACCACGAGCCCCGAGGAAGGCGTGCCCACGTTCACGGCCGACGAGGTGCGCCCCAGCATCGAGGGCACCTGGAACGGCACGATCACCGAAGGTGGCTCCCAAAAGCCGCTCAAGCTCACGTTGAAGTACGTAAAGGGCGGCGTCACCACGCAGTGCTCGAACCGCACGCTGAACGAGCCCGGAGCGCTTCGTATCAATTGCGTCGACGTGTCCACCCTGAACCTCGAGGGCGACATCGCACTAAATGGGCAGATTACGGTCGTGAATGGCTCCTTCATGATCATGGAGAGCAAATTCCAAAATCGCGGAGAGGTCTCTCTCCAGAGCCCCGCGAAGACGACCACGCGACTCGACGCGATGCTCGCGAACGGAAAGCTCGAAGGCAGCCTCACCCTCGAAGAGGGCAAGAGCATCACGATCGCGCTCGCGCGCTGACACGGGACGAAGGACGGGCGCCGCCGCGTTGGACTATGCTCCAGCGGGCCTCATGGTCCACCAAAGTGTCCTCGCCGTCCTGGCGCTGCTCTTCGCCGTCGGCCTCCTTCAGGTCGTCAGCTCGCGCCTCCGCATGTCGCTCCCGATCGTGCTCGTGCTCGGGGGAATCGCGATAAGCTACGTCCCGAACGTGCCGCGCGTGCGGCTCGATCCGGACGTGGTGTTCCTCGTGTTCCTGCCTCCGCTCCTCTACGAAGCGGCCTGGTTCACCTCGCTTCGTGACTTTTGGCGGCTCCGAAACGCGGTCCTTTTGCAGGCCCTCGGGCTCGTGCTCGTCACCTCCGTGGCCGTCGCGTTCGCGCTCCCTTGGCTCGTCCCCGGCGCTCCCTTGGCGCTCGGGTTCTTGCTCGGCGGCATCGTCTCGCCCCCCGACGCGGTCGCCGCCACGTCGGTGTTGCGTGGGCTCCCGGTCCCGAAGACGGCAGTCGCGATCCTCGAAGGCGAGAGCCTCGTGAACGACGCGTCGAGCTTGATCGTGTTTCGTTTCGCGCTCGCCACCCTCGCGACGGGGCAGTTCTCCCTCACGACCGCGGCGAGCAGCTTCTTCGCCGTCTCGATAGGCGGCGTTCTGATTGGCCTCGTCGTCGGCCACGTGGCCTATCTCGTCCACAAGCGGGTCATCTCGTCGTCGGCGACCGATACCCTGCGAACGCTCATTACGCCCTATCTCATGTACCTCGCGGCCGAGTCGGTGCACTGCTCCGGCGTGCTCGCGGTCGTCAGCGGCGGTCTCTACTTGTCTTCCCGCGCGCACGAGTTCCTCGGCGCGAGATCGCGCGTGCAGGCGACGGGGGTGTGGTCCACGGTGGTTCATTTGCTGAACTCGGTCGTGTTCATCTTCATCGGGCTCCAGCTCCCGCTCGTGGTCGGCGGGCTCGAAAAATCGGGTGGCCCGTCGCTGCGAGAGGCGATCGGAATCTCCGCTGCGCTCAGCGTGCTCGTCATCGCGGTGCGCCTCGGGTGGGTGTTCTTCGTGGCCTATACCCCGCGCCTCTTTCCGTCGCGCCGGCACCTCCCTCGGAGCCCGGACCAGTGGAAGATCGTGTTCCTCGTCGGTTGGGCAGGCATGCGCGGCGTAGTGTCGCTCGCTTCGGCGCTCGCCGTTCCTCTCGTCGTCGCGGAGGGAGTGCCCTTTCCCCATCGCGACCTCATCGTTTTCACCACGTTCGGGGTCATTTTTGCCACTCTCGTCATCCAAGGCATCACGATGCCCGTCGTCGTTCGTTGGCTGAAGTTCCCCTCCTCGCACCACGAGCGGGCGGCCCAAGCGCGCGCGCTCGACGCACGGATCGCGAGCGCGTGCCTCGACTACCTGCGGAGCTCGTGTGCAGACGATCTGCTCCACGACGGACCGTTCGCGAGGCTCGCGGCGCACTACGAGGCCGTCGTGGCCGAGGGCGAAATCGGAGACGTGAAGCCGGCAGAGCGACCCCTCGCGCGCTACCAGCTCGCCCTCCACGAGATCGCCGAGGTGCAGCGCGTCGAGATCGTGCGCGCGCGGCGAGCGGGCACGTTCGACTTCGAGCTCATCCGCGAGCGCCAAGAGGCGATCGATCTCGAGGCCGCCCGCCACGAGCCGACGGCAGACGAATGAGCGCGCGCACCGACACCGCCCAGCGCTGACCGAACCATGACAATTGCCCGCGGAAACGGGCAGATGCGACATCAAAGGCTGTGGTGAGTGAACGGCCGATTCCGATCGCGAGCGCGGGCGGAAGAATCGACGCGGGGCGCCACGACAATTCTCGACCGATCGTGATCGCGTCGCGACCGCGCCCCAACCACGGTTCACGGTCCTGCGAATGGCACGACTCTCGAATAGCGAGGGTCATGGATCGAACGACTGCCCCGTCGCCTCCCCCCCGCAGCCGCGACGGTGCTCCTTGGGCGCTCTTCTTCGTTCTCTTGGGCCTCCTGGGGGTCGCGATCGGAGTGACCATCTTCACCCTCGTTCGGGCCAAGGAGAAGAGCCGCCCGCCCGGCTCCGTCAGCGCGCGTGGGAAGCCATCGGCTGGAAGCGACACCGCGCTCCCGAACGCCCCCGCCCACCCGCCTCCGCTCCCCGAGTCGCTCTCGACCGCGGAGACGACGGCGCCGCGCGGTACGCCCGCGTCGAGCCTGCGTGCGCGACCCACGTGGGGCCTGCGCGAGCACCTCACGCCCCACGCGAAGGTGACCTCGCAATACGCGCCGCAGCTCACGAACCCGCTCGAGACGTTCCTCGCGGCTGCCCCCCTCGGGCCCGATTTCGCCGAAGGAACGCTTATCTGTCGATTCCAATCGTTCAACAAGCACGACACGTTCGCGGGCGACGATTTGCACGCCCGGGTCACGTTCGGGGCCACCCCCGAGGTCGCCAACGACGGGCCGGAGGACGGCAACTTGGCCTTCGTGAGCGCGCCGCTCGTGCACCTCGCGAAGGGCGAGCGCATCGCCTATCAAGTGTTCGATCGTGACGTATTCGGCATCACCGCGATGAGCACCACGGCGGTCACCTTCACTGGCATTCCCGTCGTCGCGATGGACTCCGGCGCGGCGGTGGAGTGCCGCGGCCTCTCGGGCGCCGCGCTCGGAAACGCGATCGCGACTCGTGCCGCCGCCGCCACGATCACCCTCGCCGAGATCGAGCGCACCAAGCCGGACGAGACCCGCGCCGACTGGGGATTTCCGGCCGAGCCGCTCCAGCGCGCGGAGCGACAAATCGCCGATACCGCGGCGCTCGCGGGGTGGGACGAACCGGGAGTGCACGAGCGCGTCGGCACGCTGGCGACATTGGCCGCGCGAGCGCGGACGGCGCGTGAAGAGCTGTTCGATCGATTGTATACGAGCGCGGGCACGACGATGAAGCTCGGGCCGATGACGGTCACGGTGACGGAGGCGAGCGCGGAGCCGGGTCGCGTGCCGATCGCAGTGAAAAACACGGGGGCCGTCGCGGCGACGTTCGGCGACCACCACACGACCTTTTACGTCGCGACGCGGAGGGGGGGCCCTGCGTGGGCACACCTCACGACCGCGCCAGGGACGGCGGGGGTCTCCGCAAAGCTCGAGCCCGGCGAGACGCGGGCAGAGCAGATCGTGACCCTGGGGTCGCTCCCCGAGGGCACGCTCCTCCTCGCCGCCTGCACCGGCCGCACCTGCGGTTTCGCGCGCGCGAAATGACCGAGCCGCAGCTCACGTCGAGCGCGACTCACGAAGCATGCAATCTACACCAATCGCGCGTCAGGCGTCAGGCGCGAGCCACGTGCGGCGCGACCTTGCGGTAGACCGTCTCGTAGTCTGCCACCCGCTCGTCCCACCCGAAACGCTGCGCCATTCCGCGGCGACGGAGCTCTTGCATCGCGGCGCGATCGGCCCCGCGGCCGGTGCCCCACGCGGAGAGGGCGCTCGCGAGGCCGAACGTGAGCCCACCCTCGTCGAAGTGCTCGAAGACGAACCCGTTCCCTCGATTTCGTCGTGGATCGTAGTGCGACACAGTGTCGGCGAGGCCGCCCGTTTTGTGCACGATCGGCGGCGTGCCGTAGGCCAAGCTGTACATCTGGTTCAGGCCGCAGGGCTCGTAGCGCGAAGGCATGAGGAAGAAGTCGGACCCGGCCTCCACGAGGTGGGCGAGCGGCTCGCTGAAGCCGGCGCGGTGCACCACCTGCTTCGGGAACGCGCGGCCGAGGTCGGAGAAGAGAGCCTCGTATTTCGGCTCGCCGGTGCCGAGCACGAGGAGCTGCACGGCCTTGTTCGCGAAGAGGCGCGGCAAGACGGCCGAACAAAGGTCGAACCCTTTTTGCCATACGAGACGCGACACGATGCCAATCAGCGGCACGTGCTCCGCATAAGGCAATCGCGCGGCGCGGAGGAGCTCGCGTTTGCACGCCTCTTTGCCCTCGAGCGAGTCTGCCGAATAGCGCACCGGGAGGTGCACGTCGGTCGCCGGGCTCCACTCTCCCTCTTCGATCCCGTTCAAGATGCCGAAGAGCACGTCGGAGCGCTCGCGGAGAAACCTATCGAGGCCGACGCCGTGCTCCGGACGCTGGATTTCCCGCGCGTAGGTGGGGCTCACGGTGGTGATCGCGTTGGCGTAGAGAATGCCAGTCAGGAGGAAATTGATTCGCCCTTCTTGGAGCTGCTCTTGGTGGAGCCGGTGCGCGTCCGCCCCGAGGCCGATTTGCGGAATCACGCTCGCGTCGAAGGTGCCCTGGTGCCCGATGTTGTGAATGGTCAGGATCGAGCGTGTCTTCTCGAAGAGGCGATCCCAGGAGTAGACCGTCTTCAAGAGGAGAGGGAGGAGCGCGGTCTGCCAGTCGTTCGCGTGAACGATGTCCGGCGCGAAGCCGAGGCGCTGCGCGATGACGAGCGCGGCGTGGGAGAGCACCGCGAAACGAAGGTGCTCGTCCGGATCTTGGGTGTACACGTTGGCGCGATCGAAGAGAGCGCCGCACTTCACGAAGTAGACCGGCACGTCGGTGCCCGGGAGGGGGCAGGAGTGCACCGAGAAGTGCACCTCGTTCGGGCCGAGCTTCAGCGTCGCCTTCGCGATCACGAGCTCGAACGTGCGCCCCTTCTCCAGCACGCGAGGGAACATCGGCATGACGACCCGCACGTCGTGGCCGCGGCCGCGGAGCGCACGTGGGAGCGCCGCCGACACGTCGCCGAGCCCGCCCGTCTTGGCGAAAGGAGAAACCTCGGAGGCGACAAAAAGAACCTTCACGCGGCCCCTATACACGCATGTTCGCGCGAACGTCACCCACCACGAGGACAAAGAATGGGGTAAGGTGGCTTGGAGTGGACATCGTCTTCCTCGAGCCCTGCTTCCCCCAGAACCAGCGCGAGTTCGTCCGCGCCCTCCATGCCGTCGGTGCACGCGTCACCGGCATCGGCGAGAGGCCAAAATCCAGCCTCGACGACGAGCTACGGCGCTGGCTCACCCACTACGAGCAGGTCGGAAACGTCACCAGCCAGGGCGAGGTGGAGCGCGCGGTGCGCTTCGTCCAGTCCAAGGTGAAGGTGCAGCGGCTCGAGGCGGTGGTCGAGGCGCACGTGATGAACGCGGCCAAGGTCCGCGAGGCCTGCGGGATCCCGGGCACCAGCTCGCGGACCACGTACCTCTGTCGCGACAAACCGACCATGAAAGAGGTGCTCACGAAGGCGGGCGTACCTTGTGCGCAATCCATCGGGAGCGGCGACCGCGCCGAGATCCACGACTTCGTGAAGCGCATCGGTCTGCCCGTGATCGTGAAGCCCCGCGACGGCGCCGGCGCGTCTGGCACCCGCCGCGTCGATCGCATCGAAGATCTCGACGCCACCCTCGCGTCGTTCGGGGTCGGCGGCAACACGACCGGCGCGAGCGTCGCGGTAGAAGAGTTCATCGAGGGCCACGAGGGCTTCTACGACACGCTCACGATCGACGGCCGCGTGGTGCACGACTTCGCCTGCCACTACTACCCGAACGTGCTCGAGGCGATGCGAACGCGCTGGATTTCCCCGCAGTTCGTCACCACGAACCGGCTCGACTCGGTCTCCGCCTACGCCGAGGTGAAGGCGATGGGGCAAAAGGTCATCACCGCCCTCGGCATCGAGACGTCGGCCACCCACATGGAGTGGTTCTTCGGTCCGAAGGGGCTCAAGTTCAACGAAATCGGGTGTCGTCCCCCGGGTGTGCGGGCGTGGGTTCTCTACGCCGCGGCGAACGACATCGACATCTACCGCGAGTGGGCGAGCTGCGTCGTGCACCGAAGGCCGAGCCAAAAGCCTTCCCGTCGGCGCGCGGCGGGCATCATCGCGCTCCGCCCCGATCGCGACGGGCGCATCGTCGGCTACGAAGGGGTGGACGAAGTGCGGCGCAGGTTCGGCGGGAACGTGATCGACATGCACCTCCCCGCCCCTGGAACTGCCACTCAGCCGGTCGAGGCCGGATACATGGCGAACGCCTGGGTACGATTGGTCGCGAACGACTACGACGAGCTCCGGGGGATGCTCGATTTCGTAGGCCAGACGCTGAAAGTTCGCGGAGGTTAGGAGTGCGAAAGAGCACCCGTGTGAAAGTCGCGCCGGAGGTCCCCACCCGGCGCAGCACCGATCCGAAACCCGAGACGCGACGTCACGCACCGAAGGCCCTCGTGCTCCTCGGCGCGCAGCGCTTCGATCCGACCCTCGGCGCCGCGATGGAAGAGCTCGGCGTCAAAGGAAAGATCGCCACCATCACCGCTGGCTGGCAAGAGCGCGAGGACGACGACGAAGATCTCCGCGAGCACTGCAGCGGGCGCGCCATCAACTTGCGCCTCCATGCCCGCGCGGAGGCTATTTTTGCAGGCGATCCGGTCTTCAACGAGGCCCACCGCGAGCGGCAAGCGCTGCTTCGTCATCGCCAAGATTTTTACCGCGTCCGCCTCGAGCACCTCATCGACGCGGAGCTCGTCATCAAGAGCCGCAAGGCGCCCGCGTCGCTCCTGGAAGACGAGTCGAACGTGTCCGTCTCCGGAATTCGCGAGCTCGACGCGCTCCACCTCGAGCGTTGCGCGCGCGACAAACGCGCCTTCGAGGAGCGCTGGCACCCGAAAGACCGCCCCGCCGTCGCGCGCGAGCGAGCCGAGATCGCATCGATCCTCGACGACTGCGAGGCGATCGCGATCGCGGGCGGCCACGTCGCCTCTCTTTTGAATCGACTCACCCTGTTCGGGATCGACGATCTCGTCGGCGACAAAGTCGTCTTCGCGTGGTGCGCGGGGGCGATGGCGCTCGCGGATCGTGTGGTGCTGTTCCACGACTCGCCTCCGCAGGGGCCGGGCGCGGCGGAGGTGCTCGACACCGGCCTCGGCATCGCGCGCGGCATCGTGGTGCTCCCGCAGCCGGAGATGCGCCTTCGCACGGACGACAAGGTCCGCGTCGAGCTCATGGCGCGGCGCTTTTCGCCTGCCACGTGCGTCGCGCTCCCGGCGCGCTCGCGTGTCACCTGGGGGGCCGGGTTTCCGAAATCCGCCCATGGCGCGACCGAGCTCCGTGTCGACGGCACCCACGGGCCCATCGCCGCCCGCTCGTCGGAGAGCCTGCAGTCATGACGCCCTCCATTCGCACCCTCCTCGACGGCCCCGCCGACGCGCAGAAGGTCGACGAGTTTTTGGCCAATCGCTCCTTTCCACTCGTGGAGGGGCGCAGCGTCACCGTGGTTTGGCGCGGCGAAGCAGAGGGCGTCAGCCTCCGCCATTGGATCTTCGGGCTCGAGTCGTCGAACGCGCTCGCCCGCGTGCCGAACACCGACCTCTGGCACCTCACCCTCGAGCTTCCTCCCCGATCGCGTGTAGAGTACAAGCTCGAGGTACACCACAAGAACGGGAGTCAGTGGATCGAGGATCCGCGGAACCCGAACCGCGCGCGCGACCCGTTCGGGGCGAACTCGGTCATGCAGGGCGAAGGTTACGAGCCGCCCACGTTCGTGCACCCGGATCCGGAGGCGCGCCCTGGCCTCCTCGAGCCGTTCAAGTTCAAGAGCCGCGCCCTCGGCGGCTTCCGATCGGGCCATATTTACCT
Source organism: Myxococcales bacterium (assembly GCA_013297655.1). Classification (GTDB taxonomy): domain Bacteria; phylum Myxococcota_A; class Polyangia; order Polyangiales; family Polyangiaceae; genus JAAFHV01. The sequence goes on from JAAFHV010000032.1 coordinate 36,995, forward strand.
GCCCGCGCGCTTCCGTCGCTCGCGCCTCTACCCGCTCCTCGTCGTCCACGACGGCAGCGACTACATCAACTACACGGGGATGAAGACCATCCTCGACAACCTCATCCACAACCTCGAAATCCCGGACATGATCGTGGCGTTCACGGACTCGCCCGACCGGCTCCAGGAGTATGCCAATCACGAGGGGCACGCTCGGTTCCTCACCGAAGAGCTCCTCGCCGATCTCACCCGCCGCCTCCCGCTCTTGGATCGGCCGCAGGCGCGTTGCCTCATGGGCGCCAGCTTCGGCGCGGTCGCCGCGTTCTCCACTGCGCATCGGTATCCGGACGTATGGGGCAGGCTGCTCCTCCAGTCGGGCAGCTTCGCGTTCACCGATATCGGCAAACAGAACCGCCGCGGCCCGCTCTTCGACAAGGTCGTCGAGTTCATGAACGTGTATCGCGAGAAGCCGATCGCGCTCTCGGAGCGCGTGTTCCTCACGTGCGGCGTGTACGAGTCGCTCATCTACGAGAACCGGTCGCTCGTGCCGATGCTCGACGCGACGGGAATGCAGGTCCGGTTCGTGGAGTCGCGCGACGGCCACAACTGGGAAAACTGGCGTGATCGTCTCCGCGAAGGGCTCTCCTGGCTCTTCCCCGGGCCGCTCATGTTCATCTACGAATGACGGTTCGCGTTCATCGATGAACGACGGAACGCGAACGACGAACGGCAGCGGGACTCATCCGGAGGAGCGAGGGGCACATGGCAGAGGTCACGAGGAACATCGGTCTTTCACTCGGCGCAGACATATGCTGGCCGCTGTGCTTCGAGGCCATCATGAAGGACCTCGATTTGCGCGTCCCCACGAGCGACGGTGACACGCTCCGGTTCGCCGTCGAGCGGGTCACGATCGAGCCCTTCGATCTGCGCCAAGGGTGCAAATACGACGTCGTGATCGACCGGCTCACGCACTGGTACCACACGAGCCGCGAGTGGATAAAAAAGTCCATTTTGATGAACGACCTCTACGTGTTCAACAACCCGTGGAGCGTGCAGGCGAACGAGAAGCACACCTCGTACTGCGCGATGATGCGCCTCGGAATGCCCATTCCAGAGACGTGGATGCTCCCCCCGAAGAGCTACGAGCCGGGCAACCCGGACTTGCGCCCCACCCTCACGAAGTACGCGAAGCTGTTCGACCTCCGTCGCCTCGGCGAGAAGCTCGAATATCCCCTCTTCATGAAGCCCTACGATGGCGGCGGTTGGCGCGCCGTCACCAAGGTGGACGACGAGAAGTCCCTCTTGGCTGCTTACGAGGAGAGCGGAAAGTCCGTCATGCACGTGCAGGCGGGGGTAAACGACTTCGACCGCTTCGTGCGCTGCATCGGCTTCGGCCCGCAGACCCACTGCGTGCTCTACGATCCGGCGGCGCCGCTCCACGATCGCTACACGACCCAAAAAGACTTCATCTCGAAGGCAGAGGACGATCACCTCCGCAAGCTCACGCTCACCATCAACGCGTTCTTCGGGTGGGAGTTCAACTCCTGCGAGTCGCTCCGCAAAAACGGCGTTTGGCACCCGATCGATTTTGCCAATCCCTGCCCCGACTCCCAGGTCACGTCGCTCCACTACCACTTCCCCTGGCTCGTGAAGGCCTACGTGCGGTGGTCGGTGTTCTGCGCCGCCACCAAGCGCAAGATGCGAATGAACCCCGACTGGGCTTCGTTCAACGCGATCGGCGATCGTGACCTCCCCTTCGAGGAGAAGCTCGACCTCTACGAGAAGCTCGCCCTCCGGCAGATGGACGGCGAGCGCTTCGAGGAGTTCTGCGCGAAGCACCTCTCCCACCTCGACGAGGTCGCGTGGGAGTTCTTCGGCACCGCCGCCGCGAAGGACGCCGTCCGCCAGAAGGTGACCGCGCTCTTCCCCGTCCACGAGATCGACCGCTTCACCGAGCTGTTCTACGGCCGCATCGAGGCCTGGCGCCGCGACCAACGCTGACCACGACGACCACCGCGCGACGCACGGGAGGCCACAAAAATGGCGCCGTTCGTCGCGCGCGACGGGGCTCCCGCGCGGCGGCGGCGCGCCCTACGTGCGGATTCGTTCGCGCCGTTCGCGCCCGTCGTCAAGGGCGCCGCCGCGCCCTCTCCGAAACACGCTCGAAACACGGAAAAAGCGTGCTTGGCAGCGCCGGAAAAAGGCCGTTACCATAAGATACTTTGACGACCTACGAGACGTCTCGCTGGTACTCCCCCCGCCTCCAGTGCGAGAGCACGCTCTCCCGCTGGGGCCACGCCGGGCAACCGGTGCTCGTGTTCCCCACCGCCGGCGGCGACGCCGAGGAGCTCGAGCGCTTCCTCATGATCCGCGCCCTCGCTCCGCTCCTCGAGGCGGGCCGGATCAAGATTTTTTCCTGCGACAGCGTGGGTGGCAAGGCTTGGTTCGAAAAGGACAAAAGCCCCGAGCACCGCATGTGGATGCAGCACCAGTATCACCAGTACATCAAACAAGAGGTCGCCCCCGCGATCCGCAAAGACTGCCGCACGGACGATATCCCCATTTGGACGGCGGGGGCCTCGATCGGCGCCTTTCACGCCTCGGCGGTGGTTTGCCGCTTCCCGGACATCTTCTCGAAGGCGCTCGCGATGAGCGGCACCTTCGGGATCATGAAGTGGATGGAGCGCGAGACACCGACGGACTACTTCTTCGTGTCCTCGCCGCTCCACTTCGTGCCCACCCTCGCCGGGCGCCACCTCGATTTGCTCCGCACCCGCTACGTGCACTTCGCGAGCGGCGAGGGCAAGTTCGAGGACATCTCGGAGAGCTTCTGGCTCGCGCGGGTGCTCGGCGAAAAGGGCATTCCCAACTACGTAGAATCTTGGGGCCCGGACTGGCACCACGACTGGGTCACGTGGCGCGCGATGATGCCGAAAATCCTCGGCCAGTGGACCGAATGAAGGAGAATCGCATGGAGAACGATGCTCGGGACCAGGACACGCGAGAGCACAAATCGATCTCCGGCGACCTCACCGGCGACAAGCGCCGGAGGTACATGCGCGCCGTGCTCCGCGACCTTCGTGCCCTCGAGCGCATGCTCAAGGAAGGCACGTTCGAGCGCGGGGTGTCGCGTATCGGCGCCGAACAAGAGATGTTCCTCGTCGACGCGGGGTATTCCTGCGCTCCGATGGCCCTCGAGACGCTCATCCGCCTCGACGATCCGGCTCACTTCACGACCGAGCTCGGCCGGTTCAACCTGGAGCTCAACGCCGACCACCAGCCGCTCGCGGGGAAGGGGCTCGCGCAGCTCGAGGGGCAGCTCTCCGAGCTTTACGCCCTCGTACAAAAGAAGGCCGGCGAGATCGGCGTCCAGCCCGTCATGGTGGGCATTCTTCCCACGATCGAGAAGTCGGACCTCGGGGTCGACAACATCGTCCCGAATCCCCGTTATCTCACCATCAATCGGGTGATGAACGCGGCGCGCGGAGAGGCCTACGATCTGTCGATCAAGGGCATCGACGAGCTCATGCTGAAGCACGACTCGATCATGTTCGAGGCCTGCAACGCGAGCTTCCAGGTGCACCTCCAGGTCGCCGAGCCCGAGCGATTCGGCCATTTTTACGACATCGCGCAGCTCGTGCTCGCCCCCACCCTCGCCGTCGCGACGAACTCCCCCACCCTCTTCGGCAAGCGCCTCTGGGCCGAGACCCGCATCGCGCTCTTCGAGCAGTCGTGCGACATCCGCGCGCCTTCGAGCCACCTCCGCGAGCGCACCGCGCGGGTGAATTTCGGCAAGAGCTGGGTCCGCGGGAGCGTGCTCGACATCTTCAAAGAGAACGTCATGCGCTTCCGGCCGCTCGTCGGTACGGACGACGAAGAAGACTCCCTCGCGCAGCTCGACGCGGGGAAAATCCCGGACCTTCGCGCGCTCCGCCTCCACAACGGCACCATCTACCGCTGGAACCGCGCCTGCTACGGCATCTCGGAGAACGGCAAACCGCACCTCCGGATCGAGCTCCGCTGTTTGCCCGCGGGCCCGTCCATTTTGGACGAAGTGGCGAACGCCGCGTTCTGGCTCGGCCTCATGACGGAGCTCGGCGCCACGATCGAAGATCTCCCTTCGCGGATGGAGTTCGACCTCGCGCAGGCCAATTTTTACGCCGCCGCACGCGACGGCCTCTCCGCGCGCCTCACCTGGCTCGACGGCGAGGACGTCATCGCACAACCCTTCGTCGCCGACAGGTTGCTGCCCCTCGCCGAGGCCGGCCTCGCGCGCGCGGGGGTCGACCCCGAAGACGCCAAGAAGTACCTCGGTGTCGTCGACAGGCGCGTCCGCTCGCTGAAGACCGGCTCGCGCTGGATGCTGCAGTCGCTCGCGGGTATGCAATCGAAGGGCTCGCAGGGAGAGCGCCTCTCCGCCCTCGTATCCGCCACGATCGAGCGACAAAAGAGCGGAAAACCCGTCGCCGAGTGGGAGCGCGCGCGCCTCGACGAGGCCACCCCCAAGCGCAACGGCTACAACAAAGTATCGCACTACATGTCGACCGACGTCATCACCGTGCAACCGGAGGACTCGGTCGAGATGGTGTCGGACCTCATGAGCTGGGAGCGCATCCGCTACTTGCCAGTCGAGGACGCAGCGGGAACGCTCGTCGGCCTCGTGTCGCTCCGCGCCGTGCTGCGCCATATGGCCGAGCAGGCCAAGCTCCCCGTCCGCGGGGAAGACACCGCCGCCGTCGGCGACATCATGCGCAAAGACCTCGTCACGGTGTCGCCCGAGTCACAAACGCTGGAGGCCATCTCGCTCATGCGTCGGCACCGCATCGGGTGCCTCCCGGTGGTTCACGACGGGCACCTCGTCGGGGTCGTCACGGAAGAAGATTTCATGGAAATCGCGGCCGCTTTGCTGGAAAGTCAGGTCGGGCAAGTCGAGCCGCCTTCCACCCACCCCCGCCGCAGGAGCCGCCCGTGACCTCCCAGAAGCCCTCCGAGTTGCCCGTTCGCGACGCTGAAAGCGCGTGCATCGAGCGCGAGATTGGCCGCATCCGCGGCGCCGAGCGCGGACCCACGCTCATCGCGATCGGGGGCATCCACGGCAACGAGACGGCAGGGCTCGTCGCGGGCCGCCGCGTCCTCGATCGTCTCACGGCTGCGAACGTCACCGTGCGCGGCGAGCTCGTCGTGTTCGGGGGTAACCTCGCCGCGATACGCGACAAGGTTCGTTACCACCACAAAGACATGAATCGCCTTTGGGTCGATTCGCGCATCGAAGCGCTCGAGGCCCGCACCGACGAGAGCTCCCTCGACTCGGAAGATCGTGAGCAGCTCGAGCTCCTCGGGAAGATCCGCGAGGCGATCGCGGCCGCGCGGGGGCCCGTTTTCCTCGTCGATTTGCACACCACGAGCGCCGCCGGAGTGCCGTTCGTGATCTTCGGCGACACGCTGCCGCAAAGGCACTTCGTGACCGAGCTGCCATTGCCCATCATCTTCGGCCTCGAAGAGCAGGTCGACGGCGTGCTCTCCGAATACTGGACTCGCCACGGGTGCGTCACGTTCACGGTCGAAGGCGGCCAACACGACGATCCCGGCTCCGCCGACAACCTCGAGGCCGTGCTCCTCCTCGCCGCGCAAGCCGCGGGAATCTTTCGTCACGGCGCGATCGCAGAGACTCGCCCCGCGCACGCCCTCTTGGAGAGCCGCCGCGGCTCGCTTCCCCACGTGATGGAAGTCGTGCGCCGCCACGCCATCGCGTCGGAGGACGAATTCAAAATGGAGCCGGGCTTCCGCAACCTCGACCACGCGAGCGAAGGTCAGCTCCTCGCGCGCGACAAACGGGGCGAGATCCGCGCCCCCGCGAACGGGCTCGTGCTGCTCCCGCTTTACCAGGGCCTCGGCGCCGATGGCTTCTTCTGGGGCCGCGCGGTGGGCACCGCACGCTTGTTCGCGTCGGAGGCGCTCCGAAACCTGAAGCTCGACCGGTTCATCGACTGGCTGCCCGGCGTGGAGCGCGATCCCGCGCGCCCCACCCGCCTTCGCCTCGACGCGCGGATCGCGCGCTTTTACCCCGCCGACGTGTTCCACGTGCTCGGGTACCGAAGGCGTCGTGAGCTCGACGGCGAGCTCACGATCGAGCGCCAACCAGGCTGATCGCGCGCTGATACGTGCGTTCTACACGCACCGTTCGTGAGCAAAACGGACGCAGCGGAGACGAAAGAGGGAGCCGTGAAGCTCCCTCCCTCCTCGTCCACGCCTGGGTTGCCTCAGAGCGGCGCGATGGCCACGCCACGGAACTGCGTGTTCGCGCCCGCGGTCGCGATCGTCACGCCGGTGGGGTTCGCTCCGCCGTTGTCGAGGAACCGAACGAGCTTGGCCGGGTTGTCGAGCGTGGTGCAAACCACGTGCACCTCGGCTCCGACCTTCGCCGCGGCGACGTTAATCGGCGACGCGGTGAGGCCGGTCTTGAACGTGGCCGCGAGCGTCCAGGTGGTGCCGTTGTAGGTCCATTTCTGAACACCGCCGGCGCCAGTACCGGCGATCGTGCGCGTGTCGGCGACGTACATCGTGTCGAGGCCCGCGACCGCCGCGTCGAGGTCGAGCATCATGAAGCCATTCGGCGTGGTGTTCGCGGCCGTAAATCCGGGGAGGTTCGTGCCCGTCTGGCCGGCGGTCACGGGGAGGTTCGCGCCGATCGAGAAGAGACGGAGCGTGTTCCCTCCCGCGCCGGATTGGGTATTCCCATAAAGCTGACCGCCAAAGATGCCCACGGAGCGCATGTTCTGGGGCGCGGCGAGGATTTGGAGCCCGCCCGTCGTCGCGAGCGGGATGTAGTACACGCCACCGAGCGAGCCGGCTGCGTTCTCACCGCTCACCCAGAACGTGTTGCCGTCGTCGGTCACGGCCGCGCGCACACTTACCCCCGTGAAGGCAGCGTCGAGGCGTGTCGTGGTGTCGATCGCGCCGAGCTTGTTCACACGCGCGACCACGCGGTTCGTCGCCGCCGAGGTGGTCTCGTTCACGTCCGCGACGCCGGGGATCGCGGCATATCCGGCCACCGTGACGAACTGGCCATTTCCGGAGATGCTGAGCGCGCCTTCGGTGGTCGAGTTGCCCGCGAGCGTGATGGGCTGGTTCGCGCCATCCGCCGCGACGGGGAGGTTGATCGTGCGGGCGATCGCGCCGTCACCGGAGCGACGTTCTTCGAGGAAAATAGGGGCAGAAGCGGCGCTTAGGGCCGTGGCGCCGGCGCCGACGCGCAGCACCATGAAGCTCACCCCGGGCCCGGCGTCGATGCTCGCGTCGCCTGCGTCCCCGACCACGCTTCCGTCGCTCGCGTCGCGCCCGGAGTCGCTCGCGTCGGCGCCGCCGTCGCCCGCGTCGGCCACGCTCGTGTCGGGTTTGCTCGCGTCGGCCACGCTCGAGTCGGCTTTGCTCGAGTCCTGTCCCGAGTCCTTCGCCCCCGTGTCCGCGCGCGCGTCGCGGCCGGTGCTCGAGTCTTCTTCCGCGCCGCCGTCGTCCCCCGTGGTGGAGTCGCCACAAGCGACGAACAGAGCCGCGGGCATCGCGAGAGCGAGGCCGATAAAGGAAAGACGGCGAATGGAGCGCATGAGGGAACCTCCGGAGGGGGGAAGAAGAATGTGCGCTACGAGATATGGCTCTTCAAGGCAAGCCGCAACCCGGTGACCTGCGTGTGACAAACCGAAGGCAGCACGGATCGCCTGGTTTCTCGCTGGTTTCCAGCTCAGCGAGGGGCTCCATGACCCTACGATCGAGCCGGAAAGTGGCCTCTCGCACGTGTCATTACATTTGGCACTCCAGACCAACGACGCCGCGCGATTGGCGCCCTCGACAGTCGTGACGTTTCGAAACGAGCACGAGGGACGGAGGCCTGCTCCGTCCCTCGGTTCGTGTGTTGCGAGAAGGCCAAGCCATCTCGTCACGCTCAGAGCTCCTTCACTCCTTCCGCGATGCCTGCCGGCGACGCGGGGATCGTCTTCCCGTTGGCCGAGCGGGCCTCCACGCCGGCGCCGCCCTGCCCCGGGGTCGTGGTCGTGCGGGTGACGATAGGAGCTCCCCCTTGGTAGGCGATCGGCACCGAGTGACCACCAGCTCCGTTGCCAGAGATTCCCGCCTCGCCACCGCGTCCACCGCCGGTGGAGTTCGCGAGGAAGAGGCTCACGCCGTTGCCGTCGTCGCCGCCGACAATCCCATCCGTGGGCCGGCTACCGATCGTACCTTTACCGCCGGCGCCTCCCGCCGCGCTCGTGACCGTCATGTCCTCGAAGCGGAGCGGGCTGCGCATCGCGACGACTCCGAGGCTCGCACCTCCGCCCTTGCCTTCCGTCCCTGCGAGGCCTGGGCAGCCGCCGGCACCGCCTCCGGGCCCCGAGCGGCCAAGCCACCAACCCGATTGCGTCGCGCTGGGGCTTCGACCAGCGCCACCGCGGCCACTGGCCCCCGCCTGGCCGGAAGTCCCGGCAGTACCGTTGGCGGGCAAGTAGCCGGTATCGGCGATCGCGCCAGCTCCCGCGGAGGTGCCGTTCGTGCCCGCGAGGCCACCTGGCTGCCCGCCGCCCGGAGTCGAAGGAGAGGACGACACCGTCCACGACGCGTCCGCCGTGTAGCGGTAGTAGACACCGCTCGACCCGCCAACGCCGCCGTACTGACGACTAAAGCCGCCACCTTCAGGGTCGTTGCAGATCACAGAGGCTCCGTTGCCTCCTGCCGAGTGCGTGGATTGCGGCCCCGACGCCGCAGCGGCAGCGCTGCCAGTGCCAGCAAAGCCGTAGCCCGCGTAGAGCTGGAGACCCTCCACACCGTCGTCGCCCTTGGTCGCGGCCCCCGCAGCGATCGTGCCTTTGGCGAAGGTGAGCGCGTTCGAGTCGACTGCGAGCACGCCGATCGAGCTGCCCGAGCTGCCCGTCGCGTCGGGCGAGCGGACGTCGAAGTTGTCGACGCGAGTCGCCTTGTCGATCTTGACGGCGTGAATGGCGGGGCTCACGGGACTGGCAAGAAGGCTGTGCTTCTCGGTGAGCTTCCAGCTATCGCCAGCGCAATCGAGACCGCCCACGATCGAAATGCCGTTCTCGAGCTCGAGGGACTCCTCGTAAGTGCCTTCACAGACGAAGACGCGGGCCTTCTTGTCGGTCTTCGCCTTCTCGAGGGCCGCCGCGATCGAACCGAGCGGCGACTTGCGGGTGCCCGGGTTGGTCGCGTCGCCGTGCTTGGCGACGAAGATGGCGGTCGCTTCCGTGATGTCCTCCGCTTTGGGAGCGGGGGCCGGGGGCAAGGGAGGCGCGCCCTGCGAAGCGCCACCATCGCGGTCGGCTTGTGGCGAAGGTTGCCCCGGCATCGAGGTGCCGCCGTCGGCGTCCGTCGCCCCGATGGGCGGGAGGGACTCGGGCCCCGAAGAGCACGCGACGAACGAGGGGATGGAGAGGAGAGCGAGCACGGTCATGATGGAAGAGCGCATCGGAGCACCAGTTCTTTCGAGAGAGAGGCCACGTCCTCGGGGCGAACCGTTCGCTCCGTTTCGTCCGTGGCGCCCATCTCTCGGCGCGACCCCATGAACCGTTGCGTGGGTGCGTCGATTTTTTCTTTTTGCCGAAAACCAGGCAAATACGCTCGGTTCTGCGACGACGGACCGCACCGGGTGTATAGAGTCCGCGCGTGTCCCAGCCCTCGCCCTACCGAAAACAGTCGAGTCGCCCGCCGCGCGATCCGAACCCGGCCCGAATCGAGGACTTGGTCGACCACATCCACGACCGCATGGCCAAGACGGTGCGACGCCTCGACGCCGGCGCGGGGCTGCTCGGCCTCGTCGCTGGCTTCGGCGCGCTCTGGGCCTCGGGGGAACAGACCTGGTTCTTCGCCAAGATGGCGTACTTCATCGCCGCGATCGCCACGGTCGGCATCGTCCGGCACGTGGGACGGAGGATGGTCGCGACGAGGGTCGACGGGTGGCTCGCCCGCGACGCCGAGATCCGCGGCCTCGATCCGACCGCCGTGATCCGTCGCTTCCGCGAGTCCCAAGCGCAACGCTGAAGTCGGACGAGGCTCGCCAATGCCGGTCTTCGCGCGCGGTCCCTTTCGTTTTTGCCAACGCGCTGTCGAAGAAGACACGACGCGCCTCGACCGCGGACCACGATACCTCGCGCCACTGCCGAGATTCGGGGAGTACCCGTGACTACATTGGGACGGGCCGGCAGAAGAAGATTCAACGTTCTCGTGCGGCGCCTCTTCCTTCGAGCCCGAGCGGCCTTATCCTCCAGAGCCCATGAGCCTGCCTCCGGATTTGTTCACGAGTTGCCTATCGCCGACCGATTCGAGCACCCTCGTGCGCTTCCAAGAGCGAATCGCGAGGGCAGCTCCGCAAAAGCATGTCGAAGCCTTCGTGACTCTCGATTTTCAGGAGCACGCGGCGCTTGGCCACGCCAAGGTCGAGCGCTTGGAGCAGCCTGTCCCGGTCGCGTCGGGCCGCTGGGGTGGCCTCTCGGACGATACCATTCGATCACGCGATCACGACGCGGCATACCAAGTCACGTGGAACGGCCACGCGCTCGTTCTCGTTCACGCCACCTGGAAAATCGGATACGGCGACGAGTCCATGACGTGGGTCATCGGCGATTCACGCGAAGTGGTTCGTTCGTATGCCCTCGAGGTGGCGCGCATCACGAACGATCCTCGCGACTCCGTGCTGGTCTTCCACGGCAGCTGCTGGAACCGGAGCCGGGAGCACTACGAGGCCATTCGCGCGACGTCGTTCGACGATGTGGTGCTCGCCTCTTCGCTGAAGGAGCAAATTCGGGCCGACTTTCGCCGATTCCTGGCCGCGCGCGACCAATACGAGGCGCTCGGTCTCGCGTGGCGGCGCGGCGCGCTCTTCCTCGGCCCGCCCGGCAACGGAAAGACACATACGATCCGTGCGCTCCTCAAGGAGCTCGCGATTCCTAGCCTCTACGTCCAAAGCGTCAAAGCTCGCTACGAAACGGAGGAGGCGAACCTCAAGCGTGTGTTCGAGCGCGCGCGCCAGCTGCAGCCGTGCGTGCTGGTGCTCGAGGACCTCGACGCGCTCGTCAACGCGGAGAACCGCTCCTTCTTCTTGAATCAGCTCGACGGATTCGAGAAGAACGTGGGCCTCGTGGTCATCGCGACGACGAACCATCCCGAACGAATCGACTCCGCGATGCTCGACCGCCCGAGCCGGTTCGATCGTAAGTACACCTTCGCGCTGCCCGCCCTCGCCGAGCGTCGAGCTTACCTCGCCAAGTGGCAAACCAAGCTGGCGGCGAGGGCAGACTTCTTGCCAGAGCACGTCGAACCGCTGGCCGAGCGCACCGAGGGCTTCTCGTTCGCTTATCTGAAGGAGCTCGTCGTCGCCGCGCTGCTCCAGCGGGTCGACAGCGGCGCCCCGTTCGCGGAGCTCCTCGAAGCCGAGCGCGTCGCCCTCGCAGAGCAGCGCTCTACCCCGGCACAGAAGACGACCCGCGACGACGACGAAGCTCCGGCCGAGGTGCGCAAAGCGCTGGCCTCGTCGGCTTCTGACGGCGAGACCTCTCGCCGAGCACCCCGAGCTCGGGGCTCTGAATTAGAGCTTCCCCATCAGCGCGTCGGCGCGGAGCTTCCACACCATGCCGACCGCCTCGAGGAAGACCTTCCCGCTCATCTTCGAGTATCCCGCTTTGCGGTCGACGAAGATAATCGGCACTTCCGAGACCTTCATCCCGCGGAGAATCGCGCGGTAGGTGAGCTCCACTTGGAACGAGTAGCCGTTGGATCGCACCGTATCGAGGCGAATGGCCTCGAGGGCGCGACGGGAAAACGCCTTGTAGCCGCTCGTCAGGTCTTTCACCCGGAGGCCGAGGATCGCGCGCGAATAGAGCGAGCCGCCCTTCGAGAGCACCTGGCGCCCGATGCCCCACCCCTCCACTCCTCCACCAGGAATGTTGCGCGAGCCGATCACCACGTCGGCGCCACCCTCGAGCTCCGCGACGAACGCGGCCAGGTACTTCGGATCGTGCGACATGTCGGCGTCCATCTCGAAGAAGCGCTCGTAGCCCTCGGCGAGGCCTCGTTCGAACGCCTCCACGTACGCGGTGCCGAGACCGAGCTTGCCCGCCCGATGCAACACACGAACGTGGTCGTCCTTCGCCGCGAGCTCGTCCGCGATCTTGCCGGTGCCGTCCGGCGAGGCGTCGTCGACGACGAGGACGTGCGCTTCCGGAAGAGAGGCGCGCACCCGCGAGACGAACCGCTCCAGGTTGTCTCGTTCGTTGTAAGTCGGCGTCACGATGAGCGTACGGGCCATCGCGCGTCGGTTTAGCAAAGCCCGAGGGGGAGTGGATACCTCCTCGTCCCGAGGGCCCCTTCGGGAGGGCGGATCGGGCGGACGTGGGCGAGAAAAGGCTGGTAAGATGGGCTGTGGGTTTGAAGTCGACACGGCCGCCGCCTCCTCCTGCGAGCTCCTCGCGGGACGTGGTCACGTCGTCGTCGTCGTCACCGCGGCGCCGAAAATCCGACGAGCGAACCTCGAGCGGCGAGTTCGACATCGCCTCCATCGCGCGTGACCTCGAGCGAAGCCGCAAGGTCGCGACCGCGTTCGTCGACGTGGGCGCCGCCCTCGGGTCCAGCACCGACCTCGACGCGCTCCTGGACGTCGTGCTCTCCCGCATCGTGTCCACCCTCGACGCGGACCGGGCCACCCTCTACCTGCTCGATCGCAAGAAGAACCAGCTCGTCTCGCGCATCATGCAGGGCGGCACTGCGCGCCAAATCCACCTCGCGGTCGGCGAAGGCATCGCGGGCTCCGTCGCGGAGACGGGCGAGACCGTGATCGTCGCCGACGCCTACAAAGACCCCCGCTTCAACCCCTCTTGGGACCTCACCTCGGGGTACCGCACCCGCAGCATCCTCGCCGTGCCCATGAAGGACACGGAAGGCCGCACCCGCGGCGTCGTCCAGGTCCTCAATAAAAAGTCAGGCGTATTTACCAACGGGGACGCGGAGGTCTTGAACGCGCTCGCGACGTCGGCGGGCATCGCGGTCGAGAACGCGATGCTGCTCCAGTCGCTCGCGTCGAAGAACGCCGAGCTCGTGGTGGCGAAGGAGCAGCTCGAGCACCGGGTCCGCGACCTGCGCCTCTTGTTCGAGCTCGAGCGCGCGATGGGCCACGTGGCGTCGCTCGAGGAGCTCTTCGTCTCGGTCCTCAAAGAGGCCGTGAAGACCACCCGCGCCCGCGCCGGAGCGATCGCGCTTCGTCATGGCCCGGCCGACGAAATGCAGCTCTACCTGCTCCCTGCTGGCGCACGAAAGACGCGCCACGTGCCCTGGACGCGAGGCGACGGCTTTTTGTCCGACGTGGTGAAGAAGGGCGAGGTCGTGCTCACGAACGACGCGCGCTCGGACGTGCGCTTCGACTCGGGGACCGAAGGCCTCCTCGGCGACGGCGACCCGTGCGTGCTCGCGGTCCCGATCGACGGCGAGGACGACATGCCGCTCGGGGCGCTCGCGCTCTTCGGCAAAGACGAGGGCGGCCTCTTCACGGAAGAAGATCGCACGTTGCTCTTGCTCTTCGCGGCGAACGCGTCGACGTCGATCCGCCTGCAAATGGCGCGCGAAGGCCGTGAACGCGAAG
>JAAFHV010000320.1 GCA_013297655.1 Myxococcales bacterium
CGGATCAGAAGGTCGCGCGGTCCTGGCAGAGGTCGCCTGAGCTCGCGTAACGCGATGACGCTCGGCGGGCCATATTCGGTGACTACCGCCGCGCGCATCGTTCCGACTTCGTTCGCCATGCATTGAACGATGGCGCCCGGCCGCTCCTTTGGAAATCTACGAATTCGCCCACCTATTGTGCAACGATGCACACGTGCACTGGAGCCTCGCGACGCTGCGGAGGCGCGAGCGTCGCGACGCTGCGGAGGCGCGAGCGTCGCGACGCTGCGGAGGCGCGAGCGTCGCGACGCTGCGGAGGCGCGGGCCTCGCGACGCTGCGGAGGCGCGAGCGTCGCGACGCTCCGGAGGCGCGAGCGTCACGACGCTCCTGAGGCGCGAGCCTCGCGTGGCCCTCGAGACCTCGGAGCCGTGACCGGCGGTCGATTCGTGCGGGACGAGCACCTGGAAGACGTAAGGCATGGCGGCGCGGAGCCTGACTCGCTCCTCGGGGAGCGACATGAGGCCCATGCGTCGACCGGTCGCGTACGCGCGACGTCGGGGTGCACCGCGCGGTTCGATCGGGGTAGCGTAGAGGCCACGCGTCGCCGCCGCTCGCCCCCGCACCCACGCAGGACCCCTTGGCCGCCAAAAAGAAGACCGACTCCGCCTCGCCCGATTCTCCCGACTCCCGCGCTGCCAACGTCGCGCAGCGGCCTCCGGCGGAGGTGACATACCGCGACGAGCTCGAGAGGCTCCGCGCGAGCGACACCGGGCCGCGGCCGCCGGGGTGGAAGCTCTCTCCCCTCGCGGTGCGCGCGTTCATTCTCGGCGATCCGGAGCGGGGGATTCGTAAGAAGTTCGTGGGCAATCCGTCGCTCGTCGACCGCGCGATGGTGGCGCTCGCGACCAATCGTGGGCTCATCCTCGTCGGCGAGCCGGGCACCGCCAAGTCGCTCTTGAGCGAGCTCCTCGCCGCGGCGGTGTGCGAGAAGTCCACTCTCACCATTCAAGGGAGCGCCGGCACCACCGACGACCAAATCAAGTATTCGTGGAACTACGCGCTGCTGCTCGCAGAAGGGCCCACGCCGCGCGCGCTGGTGCCGGCGCCGCTCTACACCGCGATGAAAGAAGGCACGATCGTGCGCTTCGAGGAGATCACGCGCTGCCCGCTCGAGATACAAGACTCCCTCCTCGCCGCCCTCTCGGACCGCGTGCTCGCGGTGCCGGAAATGGAAGGGGAAGACGCGATGCTCTTCGCGCGCGAAGGGTTCAACGTGATCGCGACCGCGAACACGCGCGACCTCGGCGTGAACGAGATGAGCGCCGCCCTCAAACGCCGATTCAATTTCGAGACCGTGTTCCCGATCCCCGATTTCGACGTCGAAATGGCGCTCGTGCGAGAAGAGACCACGCGCCTCCTCGCCCGCTCCGGAGTGCCCAAGATCCCGGGACCAGACGTGCTGGAGCTGCTCGTGACCACCTTCCGCGAGCTCCGCGCCGGGCTCACCGTGGACGGGCAAGCGATGGACCGCCTCTCGGTGCCGATGTCGACCGCGGAGGCGGTGAGCGTGGCCTACGCGATGGGCATTCGTTCGCACTTCCTCCACGGGGGCGAGGCGACTCCCGCCGACCTCGTGGAGTGCCTCGTCGGCGCCGCGATCAAGACCGACAGCGAAGACGTGGCGCGCCTGCGGAGGTATTTCGATCAGCGCATCTCGAAGAGAAAAGAGCCTCACTTTCGCGCGTATTACGAGGCCCGCCACCGCCTCCCGGGTTGACGATGGCGCTCACGGTCGTCGGCGTTCGTCACCATAGCCCCGCCTGCGCGCGCCTCGTCGAGGCCACGCTGCGCGAGCTTCGTCCGCGCTTCGTGCTCGTGGAGGGCCCGAGCGACATGAACGATCGCATGGACGAGATGCTCCTCGGCCACGAGCTGCCGGTCGCGCTCTTTACCTATCGCCAAGATGCCGATGGACGGTCGCGGAGCTCGTGGTCGCCGTTCTGCGCGTACTCGCCCGAGTGGGTCGCGCTCACGGTGGGGCGCGAGGTCGGCGCGACGCCGCTGTTCATCGATTTGCCGGCGTGGCACCCGGCGTTCGAGGGGGAAGAGAATCGGTACTCCGATAGGCACGTTCGCGCGTCCGATAGCCTGGTGGAGACCTGCGCGCGCCTCGGCTTCGAGAACACCGACGCGCTCTGGGACCACCTCTTCGAGCAGCCGCGCGCGAACGGGATAGGCGATTTGCGCGCCGCCCTCGCGAGCTACTTCGAGGCGATCCGCGCCGACGAGCCGCCCGGACCGCGCGATTTGCCGCGCGAGGACTACATGGCGCGCTACGTGGCGTGGGCGCTCGCGGAGGCCGGGGAAGAGCACGTGGTCGTCGTGTGCGGTGGTTTCCACGAGCCCGCGTTGCTCCGCGCGATCGAGGCCAACGAGGCGAACGAGGCGAAGCGCGCGTCGACGTCGCGGCATTCGCGACCGTCGCTCGAGGCGCTCCCGGACGGTACGCGGGTGGGGAGTTATCTCGTGCCGTTCTCGTTTCGTCGATTGGACTCGTTCGCGGGATATGCCTCTGGAATGCCGTCGCCGGCGTATTATCAAGCGGTGTGGGACGAGGGGCCCGAGGCAGCGGCGGAGAGGATGCTCTTTACCGCGATTCGCCACTTACGAAAGAAGCGGCAGCGGGTGTCGCCCGCGGACGCGATCGCGGCGTCTACCCTCGCGCGGGGGCTCGCGGCGGTGCGAGGGCACGACGCGCTCTCGCGGATCGACGTGCTCGACGGGCTCGCCGGCGCGCTCGTGAAAGACGCGCTCGTGGAGCCCTTGCCGTGGACCCGGCGGGGGGTGCTCTCCGCGCGGACCGAGCCGATGCTCGCCGAGGTGGTGCACGCCTTTGCCGGTTTCAAGATTGGCACTCTCCACCGTGATACGCCGCGCCCGCCGCTCGTTCACGACGCGGTCGCCGAGCTCGAGCGAATTGGCCTCCCGCTCACGCGCCAAACCGTGCGCGCGAAGGCGAAGCTGACGGACCCGGACGGCGCGCGAAAGAGCATGGTCCTTCATCGGTTTCGCGTGCTGGGCATTCCCGGGATCGCGCTCGCACGCGGGGCGAACCTCTCCCGCACGAAGACCGACCTCAGCGAAGAGTGGACCGTGACCCACATGCTGGAGACCGACCCCGCCCTCGTCGAGGCGTCGCTCTACGGCGCGACGCTGGAGGGCGCCGCCCAAGCGCGGATCGAAGAAGAGAGTCGCGGCGCCGCCGACGTGGGCGCGATCGCCGACGCCCTCGAGCGCGCCGCGGCGTGCGGGCTCCGCACGTTGACGGAGGGGGGCCTCGCCGATATCGCGCGCCGGGTCGGCACCGAGCCCTCGTTCGCCGCGCTCGGTCGTGCGCTCGTGAAGCTGCTCGCGCTCCGTCGCGGCGAGCTCGTGCTCGGCGCTCGTGGCCAATCCGAGCTGCCGAAGGTGCTCGAGGCTTGTTTCGATCGTGGCCTATGGCTCTTCGAGGGAATGCACGGCCCGGACGCGGCCCTCGATTCTGACCATATCGCGGCGGTCGGCGCGCTCCGCGAGGTGCTCCGCGAGACAGAAGACGCCGACGGGACGATGAGCACCCGCGCCCTCGAGTGCTGCGAGAGGCGCTCGCGCGACGCCGCCGCGCCGCCCGCGCTTCGTGGCGCCGCGCTCGGGTTCCTCTGGTCGATGCGTCGCGACGAGCATGACACCGCTCTTCCTCACGAGCTCCTGGCAGGCGATCACGAAGACGCCGACGCGAACCGCACGATCGCGGTGCTTCGTGCGATGGCGCGCCCCTCGAGCTTCGGGGACTTCTTGGGTGGCCTCTTCGCGCTCGGGCGCGCCGAGGTGGTGCGCTCACCCGCGCTCGTCTCCACGATTGATGCCTCGATTAAGGGTTTCTTACCCGAGGACTTCATGATCGCGCTCCCGGCGCTGCGGCAAGCGTTTGGCTACTTTCCGCCCCGCGAGCGCCTCGCGATCGCCGAGGCCGTGCTCGCGCTCGGTGGGAAGAAGGGCCACGATCCGATGATTCTGCTGCGCGCCCCGGCCGATTCGGGGGCCCTCGAGGCGGGCGCGGCGATCGAGAAGCGAGTGGCCACGATCGAGGCGCGCTTCGGCCTCGGCGCGGCGAAGGAGCCCTCATGAGCGAACGCGACGAGCGGCTCGTGCGTTGGCGGCTCTTGCTCGGCAACGCCGCCGATAGCGCGCTCGAGTCGCGCGCCGGGCTCTCTGCGGACGACCTCGCCGCCGACGCGGCCCTCGCCTGGCTCTACGATCGCGACGGTGATCTCGCCGGGCGCGACATCGACGATCGGCGCGGTGGGCAGGGCGCGTCCGCGCTCGCGGTGCCGGCGTGGCTCTCGGAGGTGCACCGCCTCTTCCCCAAAGAGACGATCGAGCGCATTGAACGCGACGCGGTAGAGCGGTATCAGATCCACGAAGTGGTCACGAGCCCGGAGGTGCTCGCGCGGGTAGAGCCGAGCGAGACGCTGCTGCGCGCGGTGCTCATGACGAAGCACCTCATGAACCCGGACGTGCTCGCGATGGCGCGCGAGCTGGTGGCGAAGGTGATCCGGAAGCTCATGGAGAAGCTCGCCAAGACGGTGAAGCGCTCGTTCCACGGCACTCGCACCCGCACGCGCTCGAACCTCAAGATCGCCAAGAACTTCGACGCCAAAGCCACGATCCGGAAAAACCTCGGTACGTACGACCTCGCGAAGAAGAAGCTCTTCATTCGTACTCCGCTCTTCGTGTCGCGTACGCGAAAGCACCTCGAGAAGTGGCAAATTATCCTCCTCGTGGACGAGAGCGGGAGCATGCTCGACTCCGTGATTCACGCGGCGGTGACGGCGGCGTGCCTGTGGGGATTGCCGTCGACCAAGACGCATCTTTGCATCTTCGACACCGAGGTCGTCGACTTGACGGAGCAAGTGACCGATCCGGTGGAGGTGCTCATGAAGGTTCAGCTCGGCGGCGGGACCGACATCGGAAAGGCCGTCGCGTATGCGCAGGGCCTAGTGGAGAACCCGCGCCGCACGATCGTCGTGCTGATCACCGATTTTTTCGAGGGGGCGAGCGGGCACGTGCTGATCTCGCGGGTGAAGGCGCTCTGCGATCAGGGCACCACGGTGCTCGGCCTCGCAGCGCTCGACTCCAAAGCGAACCCCTCGTACGACAAAGACATGGCCCGCGCGCTGGTGGCGGCGGGCGCTCACGTGGGCGCGATGACGCCGGGCGAGCTCGTGGCGTTCTTGGCAGAGAAGGTGCGCGCGTGAGGAAGGATCTGCTCGCGCTCACGCCGCAAGCCCTCGCCCAACTGGCCAACATGGGCCTCGTAAAGCGCGCCCAGCGGGAGCTCGCGGAGGGCCTCGGCCCCTCGCTCAGCGAGAGCGACGATGGCACCGTGACCGGTGTTTTTCCCGACAAAGTGATCGCGAAGCTGCCTCCGTCGACGCCGCTCAAAGAGGCCCCGTGCACGTGCGGCGCGACAGCGGTATGTCGCCACCGCGTCGCGGTCGCGCTCGCGTATGGCCCTTGGTACGCCGCGCTCGGCGCGGGGAGCGACTCGTCCGCCGACACGGCAGTAAAAGACGACGAGAGCGCAAAGGAGGAAAGTGGCGCGCTCGTCGCCGACGGCCCGAGCCCCGCGCGGGACACGGGGTGGTCGCCGGGAGAGATCACCGACGACACGCTCGCGACGGCGCTCGGGCCGCGGATCCTCGAGCGATCGCGGCGCACCCTCGCGCGTGGCCTCGTGGTCACCGTGGAGCACACCGACGTACCGACCGCGAAGCTGCCCTCGTGCACAGTGAAGTTCCTGGTCCCCCGCGACGTGGCTTATGCGCGTTGTGATTGTGTGGACGCGGGCGGCGCGTGCGAGCACCTCGCCCTCGCGGTTTGGGCCTTTCGTGAGGCCGACAAGAAGGGTGTACCTTCCACGGATCCCGAGGGCAGACGCGCACGCGCCGTCGTCGCGATCGGGGGCGGTGAGGCCGTATCGTCGAGCTGCAGAGCGGCGCTCGCGGAGGCGCTCGCGCTCGCAGAGGCCATCCTCGCGCGTGGGATCGAGGGCTTTAAACCCGCGCCGACCCGCTTTGCGCAGGTGAAGGCGGGGCTCGCGCGGGAGAGCGTGGTGTGGGCTCACGATCTCGTCGCCGATCTGGAGATCGCGATCGAGGGGTATCACGCGCGGAGCGCGCTTTATGGAACCCGCGAGATCGTGGCGCTCTTGGTGGAGCTCGTCGCGCGTGCGCGGGCAGGGGTGGCGGAAGAGAGCGAGCTGCCCGCGCGCTTCGTTTTGGGCCAAGGCGAGGCTCCCGAGACGCAGCTCGATCACGTGCGTCTCGTGTCGCTCGGTGCCCGCCTCCGCGCCGATGGCCGCCTCCGGTTCGCCGATATTTTCCTCGCCGATCCGGACACCGCGACTGTGCTCGTGCTGCGAAAAAGGTGGGACTACGACGAAAAGACAGAGCCGGAGGACGGGCCCGCGCTCGGCCATCGTAAGGTATCGGCGCAGGTCTCGCTCCGCGCGCTCGCGCACGGTCAGCTCGTGTCGAAGGTGGTGCGTAGGCTCGCGAACCGCTCGATCGAGCTCGGGACGTCACGCGCGGCGCAGTCTTCGGTGACGCCGCAAACGGGCGACCACTCGGCGCTCGGCGCGCCGTTGCTCGTGCGTGATCTCCGTGCGCACGCGGCGTGGGAGGCGACGCTGCCACTGCGCGAGCTGCGACCTCGGGTGCTCGCGGAGGACGTTCACGTGGTGGAGCTCGCGTCGGTGCGCGAAGTGGCGTACTCCGCGGCGGAGCAGCGGGTGTTCGCGGTGGTGACCGACGCGGCGGGCAACGATTTGCGTGTCACCCTCGGCCATCGGCGGGTCGCGCCGAACGCGGTCGACGCGACCATCGCGGCGCTGGAGAGCACACCGCGTTTCGTGAGTGGCACTCTCGCGCGGTCCGGGAATGGCTACGAGATGACGCCCTTGTCGATCTCGGGGGCGAAGCTGATCGTGCCCGATTTGGCAGACAAGACGGCGTGCCGCCCGGTGCCGAGCTTCGTGGTCCGCGCGTCGTCGGGGGCTCACGAAGACGCGCTCGTGCGAGCAGAGTCGGTCTTGGAGGAGCTCTGCAGCATTGGCCTCGAGTCTGTGTCGCGAGGCGCGATTTCGAGACTAAAAGAAGCGGAGAACAAGCTCGGCGAGTGCGGCCTCGTGGGGCTCTCCGCGCGGCTCGCGGAGGTGCACGTGTGCTTGACGACCACGCCTAAAGGCGGCGATACGGGCTCGGCGGCGCGTGCCTGGCTCGCCGCCTCGTTGCGCGCGAGGCTCACGCGGGAAGCGATCTCGGAGTAAACTACACCAAATTAGACGAGCCCCGAAGGCCGCGCGAACGGCACCTCGGGGCTCGTGGTCACTCGTCTGGGTTTACATGTCGGTCTGGAAGACCCCCGCGCTCGTCGCGGTGCCGCCCGGCGTGCGAACCGAGATGGTCGAGCTGTCGGGGACGTTGTCCGGGATCGTGACCCGGATCCGGGTGTGCTCCACCGAGGTGACCTCGGCGGCCACCGCGCCGAAGCGCACGAGCGGACTACCGAAGAAGCCACTGCCGTTCAAGGTGAGGGTTTGACCACCGTGCCCGGTCTGCGGCGCGAAGCTGCCGATCGTGGGGACGGGGAACCCGACCGTGATCGTGTCCGTATCACTCGCTCCCGCGCTCGTAATGCGGAGCGTCCCGGTGGTCGCCCCGGCGGGAATGCGGAACGTGAGGCGGGTATCGGACACGATGGTGAGCGCATCGACGGGGAGACCCGAGAGCGTGGCGCTCGCGCCGGTGAAGTTCGTGCCGTTGACCGTGACGAGGGCGCCGACCGGGGCGTGGCGCGGCGACACGGACGTGATGACGGGCACCTCCGTCACGACGAAGCTCGCCGCGCTCGAGGCCCCGCGCGTGTCGTTCTCGACGCGAATCGTGCCGGTCGTAGCGGCTTGAGGCACCGTCGCGCGGATGCGGGTGGGCGACAGCACACTGACGCCGGTGGCGGGGATGCGCGCGGCGCCCCCGAAGAAGACGCGCGTAAGGCTCGAGAACTGCGAGCCTTCGATCGTGACCTGGGTGGTGGCGGGGCCGCTCGCGGGAGCGAAGCTCACGAGGGTGGGCTGCGGAGTGGCGATCGTGAGCTGTGTATCTTTGGAGAATACACGTACCCCGTTGGCGGTCGCGCGGACGTGGAGGGTGTGAGTGCCAATCACGTGGAGGGCGTGGCCGATCGTGAGGTTCACCGAGCTGCCGGTGACGGGGCTCGGCGACGAGGTGAAGGTGAAGTCGCCCGCGTCGGCCCCTTCGACCGAGAGCTGCATCGTGAGCGGTCCGCTGAAGTTCACCCGGTCGAAGGTATAGGTGCGATTCACGTCGCCGGAGGAGAGGATCGCGATGCTGTCGGGGCCGAGGATGGTGACGGCGGGGAGGCCGACCGCGCGCGCCACGTCGATGCGATCTTTGGTGATGGTGGTGCTCCCGCGGTTGTCGGAGATGGGAGTGCCGGTGTCGGCGAGACGATTCAAGATCGCGGAGACGCTCCCGGATTCACCGGTGGTGGCGCGGCGCTCGCGGAGGAGCGCCCAGGCGCCCGCGACGTGGGGCGCGGCCATCGAGGTGCCGGACTTGGTGCCGAATCCGGTGCCGGGTACGCTCGAGTCGATCGACGTGCCGGGGGCGAGGATCGAGAGGAACGGCGCGGTCTGCGACGACGCCGCGATCGTGTCGTCTTTCCGCGTGTTGCCTACGCTGATCGCCGAGGAGATGCAGGCGGGGCGCCCGACGCCGGGGGTGAACGCGGTGGACCCCTTGTCAGCCGAGTTGCCAGACGAGATCACCGTCGCGATTCGCTGCGAGCGCAGATCGTCGATAGCCCATTTGGTCAGCCAATTGTCGTCGTCGCACCTGTCTTGGTTGGTGAAGCGCCCGCTCCCGAGGCTCATGTTCGCGGCGACCATGTTCCGGTCGAAGTCGGTCTTGAGGAGCTCCACCCGATCGAGCGCGGCGATGTAGTCGGAGCTGTTCGCGAGCACACACGGGGGCGGACCCTTCGTGCAAACGGAGGCCCTGTTCTCGCGGTGAAATACCTGAAACGCGGCGAAGTCGACCTCGGGGGCGACGCCGGCGCGGTCGCCGAGGCTGAGCCCGGGGGTGCCGTCGTCGTCGCTGAAACCGCCGACGATGCCCGCCACGTGGGTACCGTGGTCGCAGCCCGATATGCCGGTGCAGTTCTCGCCCGCGCTACCGCCGATTTGAGAAGACTCGCCGTTGGGACAGAGGCCCTCTTCGTCGTCGCCCCAGCCGGCAGACGAATAACAGGCGCTCGCGACGAAGCGGCTCGTGCCGAGGAAGGGGTGATCACGGTCGACGCCGGTGTCGATGACCGCGACGACAGTGCCGTTTCCGCGCGTGCCTTGGACTGCCAAGTTCGCGCGCCGTGCGTCGGTGAGGAGCCGGCCGGTGCTCTCGGTGAGGTCGGGCTCGGTGAGGGGGTCTTCGTCGACGCGAGCGACGTCGGGCAAGAGCGCGAGG
>JAAFHV010000321.1 GCA_013297655.1 Myxococcales bacterium
CCGATCTGTGGGGCGAGGACAGTGAAACGTCGTGACCAAGAAGCCGTCGAAGCCCCCTCCGTCGAACGCAAGCGCGAAGAGGCATGACTCCGAAACCTCTACCGTCATCGCTCGGGCGGTCGATCCGGCGCTCCTGCGCGCCGCAGGCAAGGGCGCTCGCCCTCCCGTGCCGCGGCCCGATCCGAGCCGACCGAACAAACCCACCAGCGCCGAGCCGAGCGCCAAGGCCACCGCCCCACAGACACCCGCAGCTCCGCCCGTAGCGCCGGAGCGCGCGTCCGCCGCGTCGAACGCCAACGCCGAGATCTCGTTCGCGGATCTCGACAAGCACGACGCTCCCGATCACACCGTCGCGGTGCGGGGGTTCGTGCTCCCGCGTGGCGCGCTGCCAAACGATGGCGCGATGCCTTCGCCGCTCGGCTCGGAGTATGCGTTCGACGCGGTGCGGGTGCCTACCTTCCCGCCGCAGCCCGATGCGTTCTCTTCGGTGCCACCCGCGCCGATGCCCGGGCCCGTGAAATTCCCGTCCGACATCACGCGGATCGCGATGAACGTGTCGGACTTGCCTCCGTCGCCGGCGAGCTCGAACCCGCCGCCGAGCTCCTCGCAGAGCCCCCCGTCGTCGCGGTCGGGGCCCCCCTCGGCCCGCGGCCGCGCGCTCGCGGCGACGATGGACTCCCCACGAACCAAAGTGCCTACGTTGCTGGTCGATCGCAGCACGTTGCTCGCCGCGCGCGCGGTCGACAAACGAGAGAGCATTTTGCTCGCTTCGGTAGACGGCAAGCTCGACGTGGAGGCGCTCGCCGGCGAAACCGGGTTTTTGCCCTCCGAAACCGTCGAAATCGTGATGACCCTCGTCGCGCGGGGCATCCTCTCCGTGAAGTGATGCTCGCGTTCTCGTGGCCAATCGCTCGTGCGCTCGTGACCTATCGACGATAGGCTGCGATGACAGCCGATCAGCGCACGGCGAACACGCTGACCCACGGGGGAGGCGCGACGGGGCTCTTCCCGAAATCTTCCTTCAACGCGCCGTCGTGGGTGGGCCTGTTGCGCGGCCACACCCCGTCGAGACCGGAGAGGCGCGCGCCGACCGCGTGGACGAGGTTTCCGGATCGCGGATCGCGGATCGCGACGTGCACCTCGGTGAGGCCGGTGATCCCCACGATGGACGCGCGGCCAGAGACGGAGTCTTGGTGCACGTGGGTGGCGAGCACGCCGCCGATGCGGAGGCCGACGTCGTGCTCGAGCCACTCGAGCCGATCGTGGAAGGTGCCGAGCACCGCGCTCACCTCCGCGGGGGGGCTCTCGCCGTTCGCGGCGCGGGTGCTCGCCTCGAAGGCGGCGGCGACGATCTCCTCGATCTCCGTGAGGGCGAGGGCGCCGCGAGAGCCCTTCGCGAGGCCCATGGTGGAGAGCCCACGGTCGGCCTGCCGCACGTAAGAGAGCAGGTGCGCGAGGGCCTCTGGATGAGGCTCGACGTAAATAGGTGCATCATGCACCTCGGGTTTGGGGCGCGGCTTCGGGGCGAGCGGGTGGTACGGCGGAGGCCCGCCGAAGGGGCGCGCGTCGTGGCGCTCGTGGGCCCAAGCGACGGTCACGACCTCCACCTTGCGACGCGCGTACGCCGAGGAGAAGCTCGCCGGCACCGCGAGCTCGGCCCGTGAAGGCGCGAGGTAGGTCGCGAGCACGTCGAGGGAGCTCATGTGGAGCGACGCGTGGCGTTCCGGCGCGAGCACCGCGGGGCGCATCATCTCGGTGCGCTTTAGGGCCTCGCGGAAGCCCTCGTAGGCGTCGTCGCCGCTCTCGTGACGGATCTTTTCGGCTTCGCTCGACCCGAGCCAGGCAGCGACGTCGATCGCGGTCGCGAAGGCGCGGTGTCCCGCTTGCTGCGAGAGGCCGTTCGCCTCCTTGGTCGCGCTGCCGACGAAAGGAAAGGTGAGCCCTTGGAGCACGAGCGAGTCGACCGGGGCGGCCCCGCCGAGGAAACGTACGCTGTGCGCCGCTCGGCCCACGCCGCCGGCTTGCGGCCCGCGCGACGACTCCGGGATCCGAACCTCCGCGACGCCATCGTACGCGGCCGGCTCGAACCTCTCGAGCGCCGCGCGGCGCACGTGATCGAGCTTCGCGACGTTCGCGATCGACTGCGGGGTATCGAGGGAGACGCCGACCGTGGTGGCCATTTGCGCGAGCGCTTCCGGCGACGGATCGTCGGCTTTGCCAGAGACGAACGCGAGGCCCTTTCGTAGCGAGGCGTAGTCTGCCGCGCGCTCGGGCGAGGAGGCAGGCGAGAGCAAACGGCCAAGCAAAAGTGCGGCTCGCGCGTGGACGCGTGCAGATTGCACATCGACGGTGCTCCCTGCGGTGTCGCCTCGTGAAGCGAGCATGAACGGCGCCTGGGCGAGCCACGTCATCGCCCGCGCGAGGGCGAGCTGCGGCTTCGACACGTCGTCGTTGGGGCGTAATCCGAAGGTGGGCGCGAACGCGGCGTAGTCGAGGGTGACTCCGAAGAGCGGGCTCCGCTCGATCCCTTGATGCGCCTCGATCCGGCGGAGCTCTTCACCGACGCCGGGCGCGATGTCGGCGGGCGGGGAATACCCTGGGATCGCGAGCTTTGCGGCGACCGCGACGAATCCCCGCGCGAGGCGCAGGCCCTCTGCGAGATCGAGCGGCACGCTCTTCTCGTCGACGACGAGGGCGCTCGTCAGGCTCGTGAGGAGGCGCACGAGCGCCGGCTTCCACGTGACGTCCTCCACGTCGGCCACCGCGCGATCGATCGCCGCCTGCGCGACGAAGAACAGCGTATCGGCGGTGAGGAACGCGGGGACCTTGTCCTTCTCGGCGTCCTCGTAAATCTCGGCGAGGGAGGGAGTGTCGCCCTCGTCGTCGATCACGGCCTTCGAATCGATCGCGACGAAGCCGTTCTTCAAGAAGGCATCGCGTTGCGCGGGGGAGAGCTTGTCCCAGCGTTTTTCTGCGCCGAGCGGGTGTGTCACTTGCGCACCCACGAGCGGGAGCGACACGGTCTTCGGGATGTCGTCGCGGAGGGCTGGCTCGATGGGCTCCCAGTACGACCACTCCGGCGGCGCGGGGCCGGGCAGCGGCTTTGCGCGTACGACGAGCGGCGTCCGCGGGACCGCAGGCGGAGCCATGTCCTCTGCGCACCCTTGGAGGAGGGGCGATCCGAGGGCCACGAGGGCAGGGACGATACGAATGAAGCTCGTGCGCATGAGGTCGAGAGCCCGCGGCGCGGTGGTTCGCGCACGCGAAACGTTTCGCTCCTAGGCTATCCTTCGGGCGCACTACGTCCGAATTTGTTGCAACCTCGTCCGAGCCGAGGCAAACGCCGACGGGCGCACGGGACCGCCAAAACCGCGAGAACACGCGTGAAGAAGAAGGAAAAAGGGAAACGAGCCCTCTCGAGCCGCGGGTCGGCAGGCGCGCCGAGGCCCACTCGCACGCCGAGCAGCCTCGCGTTTCCGCTCCTTCGCGCGTTCTTGCTCGCCGCGGTGGGGGTCGTCGCCTCGGCGTACGGCATTTGGCGCTACTACACGGTGAAACGGCCGCCGATGGTCGTCCCGCTCCCCGCCACGAGCCCCACCGAGATCCCGATCGAAGTGGAGTGACCTCGTTCGCATGTAGGATGCACGGGATGTCGGACCGCGCTGGGAAATGACGCGGAAGGTGCTAAACGCTCGTCCGCCGTGGCGAAAGAAGACACCCTCGTCATCCACGAGATCTATTCGAGCATCCAGGGCGAATCCACGTTCGCGGGTCTGCTCTGCACCTTCGTGCGCACCACCGGCTGCAACCTTCGCTGCTCTTGGTGCGACACCGCGCAGGCGTTTTACGGCGGGACGCGAATGGCGCGGAGCGAGGTGCTGGCGAAGGCGCTCGCGCTCGACACTCCGCTCGTAGAGCTCACCGGCGGCGAGCCACTGCTCCAGCCCGGCGCGCGCGTTCTCTTGGGGGAGCTGTGCGACGCGGGAAAGACCGTGCTCGTCGAGACGAGCGGCGAGGCCGACGTCTCCGGGCTCGACCCGCGGGTGCACAAGATCATGGACCTGAAGGCCCCCGGCTCGGGCGAATCGCACCGCAACCGATGGTCGAACCTCGCCCACCTCACGCCGCGCGACGAGGTGAAGATCGTGCTCGCGAGCCGGGAGGATTACGAGTTCGCGCGCGCCGCGATCCGCGATCGTGGCATTACGGCGATCACGAAGAACGTGCTCCTCTCCACCGTGTTCGGGAAGCTCGCGACGAAAGACCTCGTGTCGTGGGTCGTGGAAGACAAGCTCGAGGTTCGGGTGCAACTGCAGATGCACAAGTACATTTGGGCCCCCGAGACGCAGGGCGTCTAAGGAGCCCGCGCGCCGTTCAGCTCTCGCGCGCGTCGTTCGCGTTCGCGGATTCAGCGTCGCGGTCGCCGCGGGCGTGACGGCGCCTCGGGCATTGCCCCCTGAGGGGAGAGAGGATCGCCGAGCGCGCGCCGCATCTGATCGAGCGCCGCGGTCAGCTCGGGGCCGATGGTGGCGACATGATCGAGCACGAGCGCGCGCGCTTGGGCGAGGTGCTCCGGCGTCTGCCGAGCGAGATGTCGCTTCCCGGCTGCCGTGAGTGTGACGATCGTCGCCCTCGCGTCGGCGGGGTCCGGGGAGCGCGCGGCCAATTTTTCGTCCACGAGCTCGGCGACGTGGACCGTCATTCGCGGCTTCGAGACGAGCGCGAGATCACCGAGCTCGGACATGCGAAGCCCCGCTGGAAACCGGGCGAGAACGGCGAGAAGCTCGTAGCGCGGCAAGCTCGAGCCGATGGCCCGGAGCGAAGAATCGAGCACGGCAGGAAGCAATTGGCTCACCCGGATGAAGCCAATCCAAAGGGCGAGCTCGTCATCGGAAATTCTGCGCCGTTCAGCCGCGGTACTCATCGTTGCCAGCATGATGCCACGACACCCGACCTGCGCGCCGCCATCGTGACCGGATCGGACGCCGGCGTCGGCCGAGACGATCGCCGAGACGAGGAGCGAGGGAGGTGCGGTCGCGCCAGCGGGCATCGCGGAGACGAACGGCGATTCTCGACATCCGGGGCCCCGTCCGCAAAGGCCCCGCCGAGGGTTGAAAGTTCCGTGTGGAACCATTATGGTTCCGAGCGGTCCTAATTGGTGCGTCGACGTCGACGCGCCTCCCGCCCACCTGGAGCACCCATGCGAACCATCAACCAACTCACGATCGACAACACGGCCCTCACCCTCATCGACCACCAGCCGTTCGTCGCATTTCCCGTCGCGTCCATCTCCGCGACGGAGCTGGTGAACAACACGATCGGGCTCGCGAAGGTGGCGAAGGCTCTCGGCGTGCCGACGGTGCTCACCACGATCAACGCGAAGAGCGGCCCCTTGCAGGACCCTCTCTTCGTCGGGCTCACCGAGGTCTTCCCGGATCTCACCCCCATCGATCGACAGAACACGAACGCATGGTCGGACCCGGCGTTCGTGAGCGCCGTCGAGGCCACCGGCCGCCGCAAGCTCGTCATGGCCGGCCTTTGGACAGAGGTGTGTGTCGCGCAGACCGCGCTCTCCGCGAAGCTCGCTGGTTACGACGTGTTCGTGGTCACCGATGCCTCGGGAGGGGTCTCCGCCGAGGCTCACGAGCGCGCGATCTCGCGCATGATTCAGGCCGGTATCGTGCCGACCACGTGGCAAGCGGTCATGGCCGAGCTCTGCCCCGACAACACCGCTCCGCAATACTCGGCGCTCTATCCGGTCGTGATTCAGCACGGCCAAGGGGTGTCGAACGCGGTGCAGTACGTGCTCGCCAACCTCGACCGCCGCTGACTTCGTCACCCCGTCGAACGACCCGATCGGACCCCGCCCACGGAAGGAACCGCCGTCGCTCGACGTATCTGCGGTCCGATGGGAGCCTTCTTCACCAACCTCCAGGTTCGATCGGGAAATGAAGCGGATGTCGAGCGCCTCGTCGCCTTCTATGGCGCGCACCTCGGCTCCCTCGGGCTAGCCGTGGCGGAGGCCGATGCGCTCGCCGATCGCACGATCTTGATCGCCCGCTCGGGACCGTGGATTGCCATCTACGACGAAGCGACGGACACGGGCGCGGTGGAGCTCGCGGACCTCGCGTCGACCGTCTCCTCGTCGCTCGGAGCGGCCGTCGTCTCGGTTCGGGTGCACGACAGCGACATCCTCGACCTCGAGCTGTTCGAGGCAGGGGAGCGTCGCGATCGGTACTGCAGCGCTCCGGACTACTTCGAGCCCGTGAGCGAAACCGAACGCCGCGAGGTCGCCGGTCGGCCAGCCGCGTGGCGCCCGTTGCTCGCGGAAGGCAAAGACGAGACCGACCTCGCGCGCGTGTTCGCCGAAAAGCTCCTCTTCGCCGAGCACACGCTTCGTGAGGTGGGAGATTTGCTTACGATCGATCGCACGCAGTTGGGCGTGGGGTATCGCTACGCCGCCGACGGTCATGGCCCAAAGGCGGAGATCGAGCTTCGTTATCGCGCCAAGGTTCGCCCCGCGCACGAGACGCTCGCCGATGGGCTGCCGCGCCTCGGAGCTCGGTACGGCATGGACCACTTCCAGGGCCATACGACCGAGCACGCCTTCATGGTGGGCTCTCCCGCCCAGATCGCGGGCACGGCGCGCAACTTGGGGGGCCATGGCCGCGGCGTCGAGGTGTGGGTCGAAGGCGAGGCGCTCGATCGTGGCCTCGTTACCGTATCGGCGATGAACGTGGTGATGGGCTCTCCCCACGCGCGATGCCACGCCGAGGCGATACCCGAGGAGCGTCGCGACGGGGGCCGGGTGCGTGTCGTCGGTACCTTCCCAGATGCGCCGATTCCACCTGGTTTCGTAGGCGATTTGGATTCTTTGATGCGCGCGCGACCCGACAAGATGGTGGAGATCATGTACGCGTCGAACGTGCACACCAACGTGCACCTCGATGTGCGGACGGCGGGGGCGGGAGGGCTCCGGGTCACCCTCGTGCCGCTCGAAAACCGTGAGTCGTCGTATGCCGACGACGTGGTGCTCTCCATCGCCAAGGCGGCACCGCGCCCGCTCCGCGCGCAGCCCGAGGTGCACGCTCACCAGCTCGCGCCGTTCGCCGGTCGGTCGCGGGTGTTCTTGCTCGTCTCGTTCGACACCACGCGCGAGGTGGCGGCCACCTCGTGTGCACGATTCGCGGCGGAGTGGCAATTCGTGCTCGGTAATCCAAAGCGCCTCCACGCGACGATTTTCCATCGTGACCGAAAGCTCGCCCCGACGACGAAGAAAGGATTCGATCTCTCGAAGCTAGAAGCGACGTTTCGAGATACTCAGGTCGTCACGCTGGCGACCGGGACGGCGATGGATGCGTCGACCAGCGGCCTCGCCTTCGGGACGCGAATCTTGCCTCCGCCGGCAGGCGACGCGGCGCTGTGCCCTACGTTCGCGCTCTGGGCCGACGTATCGAAAGATGCAGCGAGCCGCGCGCGGTACGAAGAGATGCTCTCCGCGATCGCAGAACGGGCGATGACGGAGCATTCTGGTATCCAGGCGCTCGTGGGGTGTTGGGGGTGGGCACCCACGACCCTCGATTCGACTCCCTACGAGGAGGTATGTGGCATTCACGGCGGAACGTTGGCGCGCTCGTGGCTCACTCGGTTCGTGCGCGCCGTCGCGCCGGGCAAGCTTTGGCTCGGGAAAGACCTCGCCGCGCGGGTCGATCGTGCCGCGTTGGAGGCGGTGGCTCCGGTGGCGGAGTGCGGGCCAGGGCTCCGGGTGGGGGTCGCGGACGACGCGGCGAAGCTCCGCGCGATCGAAGAAGCGATAGCTCCGCTATTGCCCACGATGGACGAAGGGTTCGCTGCGATGCGCGCGGAGAGGGCCTGACCCGCGTCGCCTACCGTCGAGCCGAGTCCTATTCGTTCTTCTTCGCGGTGTCGCGGAGCGCCCAAGGCAGCGCGATGGTCGCGACCACGGACGCGCCGACGAAGACGAGCGCGCTCGCGCCCGGGACCTGCGTCGCGAGCGCCGAAGCCGCCACGAGCAGGGCGCCGAGCACGGCCAGCCGAGAACGAACGAAGATCGCAGTCAGGAAACAGGGCAGCGCGAGCAGCAGCAGATCGGTGCGCAAGGTGACGATCGCGTCGGCGCTCGTCCACCAGTCGAAGGCGCGATGAACGAGGACCGCGACGACGGTCATGGCGACCACGGCGACGAGCTGTCGGTTCATGCGATTCACGAGGACGTGGCGCCGGGCGGCCACGATCCCGACGAGACCGGCCACCGAGACGGCGAGCGCGGCGAGGAAGATCTCCTTGCCACTCGTGTGGTCTACACGCAATGCGCGCCCGCCGCTCCGGACGAGCGCGAGACCGGCGACGAGCGACAACGTGGTGAGGGCGACGAACAGCTTCATCCGATCCCGCGCGGCGAGGCCGAGGTCGGTGTCGTGGTCGAGCTTCGAGAGGCGCGCGGCGTCTTCCGTGCGCTTCTTCATTCGCTCCGCGAGTGCGTCGATGCGCGCCGTGAGCGCCAACGAGAGGGGAACGATCTCGGACGCGAGCGCCCTCGACGCTTCGAGGTTCTCGCGCGCGAGCTCGATCTCGAGCGCCTCCACGAGGCAGGCCTGCATTCCCGTCGCGGCACGGGAGTTGTCTGGCCACGACGCGAGCGCGCGCTGGAAGGCGAAGCGCGCCTCTGCCACGAGCCGAGCTTGGCGGAGGGGATCCGGCGTAGGCCCGCCGCGGAGCGCGACCAGCTCCTCCACCCGCACTGCGCCATCGGCGGCGAGGCGGAGGGACTCGAGGTGCTCGAGGTGATCTCCGAGCGCACGGCGAAACGCGAGCGCGCTCTCGGGGCGCCCCTCCGGCTCTCGCGCCGTCGCGGCGTTCGCGAGGGCGGCGAGCTCGTCCGGTATCGTATTCGGGTATACATAAGGCGCACTCGCCCACGCCGCTGCGAGCACATCCATCGTCGAATTTCCGTCGTGACGAACGCTGCCCGTCAATACGAAGTGCAACGTTGCGCCGAGGAGGTAGACGTCGGTAAACGGGCCGAGCGCGCCCGCGCCCAACATCTCCGGGGCGGCGAAGCACGGAGTGCCCACGAGCTGGCGCGGCGCCTTCCGCGTGTCGACGGCGCGCTGCTCGATGGCGATGCCCCAGTCCACCACGTACACGTCGCCGAGGGCACCGACCATGACGTTGTCCGGCTTGATGTCACGATGGATGATGCCGCGACCGTGCGCGAAATGAACCGCGCTCGCGACCTGCATCAGGACCTCGAGATGGGCGCGCGACCGGTCACGGGAGAGACCAGATACGCGGCTCCACGCTCGTTCGTCGTCGTCGAGGAGCGCGCTCCACGCCACGCCGTCGATGCGTTTCATCACGAGCAGCGGCGCGCCTTCGTCGTCGGTGCCCACGAGGTGAACGGGCGTGATGTTCGGGTGCTCGAGGGATCCCGTGATGGTCGCTTCGGCGATGAGCGCGCTCGTTTGCGCTTCGTTTGCGTT
>JAAFHV010000322.1 GCA_013297655.1 Myxococcales bacterium
CGCGTCGGGGAGGCCCTCGCCCACGCGGCGAAGGAACTCGGCGATGTCGTCCTCCGAGTAGGCGTTGTCGAGCGAGAACATTCGGATCTTCCGCTTCACCTTGACCGCGTTCGGGCGCGCTTCGCCGCCGACGCGCTTCGAGGGCGAGGCTTTGGTCGCGAGCTCGGGGTGCTCCTTCTCGATCGCGCGGAGCTCGCGCATGAGGGCGTCGAACTCCGCGTCCGTCACGCTCGCGTCGTCGAGCACGTAGTAGCGGTAGTCGTGGGCTCGGATCTCGGTGACGAGGGCAGCGTGGCGCGCTTTCGGATCCATGGGGCGGTCAGGGTAGATCAAACTCGGCCGCGTGCGTCGCGCGTGACGCGGTGGAGGTGAAGATCGACCGCGTCACGCCATGCCGCGCCCGGCGTGGGACTCTCACGGATCTCGAGGTTTTCGCGCGGCGCGCTCCCTGCATTGGGTGCCCTCATGACGACCCTCACGCGCTTCGCGGTCCTCTTCGTTCCGGCTCTCGTTCTCCTGCCCGCGTGCGCCGAAGGCGTGGACGGCGAGGGAGGCGCCTCCACGAGCGCGTCGCAAGATGGCGGCGCGACGTCTCCGTTCGGTGAGGGCGAGGGCGAAGGCGAGGGGAACGGGCAACCGCGCGCGGGACAAGACGGCGGCGCGCCGGTCGATCCTGGCGCAGAGGCCAAATGTGAAATCGCGACCAAGTCGTACGGCACCATGAAAATGTGGGAGTGCGCACCCGCGGGGATGGAAGGCAAAACGGGAAAGCCCGCCGGCCTCGTGGTCGCGCTGCACGGGTATACGCAGGGCGTGGACCAAAAGGGCTCTCCCGGCAACGCGTGGGGATTCCGCTCGACGAGCCAATGGGCCAAGCTCGCGGCCAAAAATGGCTTTTACGTGATCTTCCCGGACAAGGGCACACAGGCCTTCCAGTGGTATTCGTTCTTCGGAACGAGCGGCATCGCGCGCACCGATCTGGAGCCCACCGGGATTGCCAACATGGTGAAGGACATGCAGGCGAAACACGATATCGACCCGGAGAAGATCTTCGTGAATGGCTTGTCTGCCGGCGCCTACATGAGCGTGGTCATGCTCGCGACCTATCCGGATCTCTTCTCTGCCGGCGCCACGTTCGCGGGCGGGGCCTATGGGTGCAACACGCAGTGCGCCGCCCTCGGCAAGAAGGGGCAAGGGTGGACGTTCCCCGGAAACCACGCCGCCTCGCTGGTGAAAAACGCGCACGCCGCGGTGTGGAACGCGCCTGCTGCGCGAAAGCCGCGCCTCATGATTTTCCAGGGCGACGCCGACGGCGCCGTCACCATGGAGAACCTCGCCGATCTCTCGCAGCAGTGGGCGGGCGCGGTCGGCGCGGGCGCGGGCGCGAAGTCGCAGGTCAAAGGCCACGAGCTCGTGGAGTACTCCGCGGGAGGCAAGGTCATGGTCGCGGCCGTCACGATGAAGGGCATCGGCCACGGCACGCCGGTCGATCCGGGCGCCGGCCCCGACCAGGGCGGCTGGGACCCGGAGCCGAGCCAGACCATGAAGAGCGACACCCAAGCGGCGCAAGATTGGACCAACTCGGCCGGTATCTACGGGCCGTATTACGCGGCGAAGTTCTTCGGCCTCGTGAAGTAACAATGGCGCGGCGTACCTTGTGCGCGAGCGCCTAAGTCGCAAAAACCCGGCGGATCGTCGGCGGATCGTCGGCGTCGGCGGCGTCGATCTTCGCGTGTCTCTTCGCGTCGACGGCGCGTCGGGATACACTTCTCGCGCACGTTCCATGTCGCGCATCCCGGGCCCATCGCAGCCTCCGCCAGCGTACCTCCTCGACGGTCGATATTTGGCCATGGAGCACCTCGCGCGCGGCGACACGTCGAACGTGTTCGCCGGTAGCGACACGTGGACCGGGGAGCACGTCGCGATTCGCATTTTGCGCAGCGATCGCGCCGACAAGCTCCGCACGTTCCGCATCATGGCGGAGCGCCTCTTCGGCCTCACGTCCGCCCGCGTCGTGCGCGCGATGCACACGAGCGACGATCGCCTCGACAGGCCCTACCTCGTCACGGAGCTCCTCGTCGGTCGTGGCATCCACTCTCTCGGCAGGGTCCGCTGGGAGGTCGCGTGCGAGCTCACTCGCCACGCCGCGCTCGCGCTCCGCGACATGCACCTCGCTGGCCTCGCTCACGGCACGATCACCGCGCGGAGCTTCTTCGTGGCGTCGTCGGCGGAGGGCAGCGGCGCGCGGGTGAAGCTCTTGGATCTGGGGATCGGGACGCGAGGAGCCACGCCGAGGAAAGATCTCGTCGCGCTCGCAAGCGTGCTCCACGCGCTGCTCACTGGCGAAGCGCCACATCGCTTCGGCATCATCCCGCGCATCCCGAACGCGCCGCCGGAGCTCCCCCAGGCGCTCGAGGGCTGGCTCCAAGCCGAGGAGCTCGACACTCCGATCACCGCGGTCGACATGGCGAAGGGCCTTCGCACGATCGTCGATCCGACGGGGGAAGACCTGAAGCCGCGCGATCAATCTCCCTCCACGACGGGCGAGATCGTGCTCCCGAAGCTCTCGCGCATCGTGTTCGGCGAAGAGCCGAAGATGCCGGACGACTGACTCAGGCCGCGCGTGCGAGTGCGCGTCGCGCGGGCCTCCGAAACGCCGCGCACGCGAGGAGCACGATCGCGGGGCTCGCGACCACGTGGTACCGATCTTCACCGAAGAACAGGGTGTGCGCGAGCGCCGTGGTGCCGAGGAGCCCCGCCGCCATCGCGAGCCCGGGCGGCAGGCGCGGCCGACCTGGAAACGGAACGAACGGGAGCACGAACGCGACGACCGCGAACGGCCAAAACGTGGGCTCTTTCGCGGACATGGCCACGTAGGTCGCCATCGCGAGGAAAGCCACGAGCGCCACTTGGATGCGCTTTCGCGGCGCGAACGCGATCGCCCCGAAGGCCGCGCAGACGAGGAGCACACGATGCACGTTCGAGACGATCTCGCGCCCTCGCGCGCGCTTCTCGTCGGGCCACGCGGCGGGCCTCGCTTCGTGCAGGTACTCGACCTGGAAAGACTCGTGATCGAACGTGTAACCGAGCTTCTTCGGCACGAGGGAGAGGAACCTCCGCGGATCGTTTTTGATGTGCGCGATGCCGTACGCGAGCCAGCAGCGATCCTGTTGCACTTGCCCAGTCACCTCGCGGCATCCGTCGGCGGAGCGCAACGTTTCGAAGCGCCCCGTCGCGCGCGGGAAGGCGCCGATCGCGAGGTTCCACCCTGCGTTGGTGCTGACGAGCGCGCAGCCGTCCATCACGCGGCAGTTGCGCGCCGTCCACGGGAGCACCGGTAGCAGCGTGACGAAGCCGACCGCGGCCATGCCGAACACGAGCGCCCTCGTCGCTCCTACGAAGCCGCTGCGTTTCTCCTTCGAGATCGCGCGCGCCCCCGCGAAGAGCAGAAACGGCGCACACAGAAGGGCCGTCGGACGCACGAGCACGGAGAGACCGAGCACGAGCGCGCCCGCGACGAGGCCCACGATGGGCCGTCGTGATCGACGCGCGGCGAGGAAGAACGCGAGGAAGGTGAGGGTCGACGCGAGCGGCTCGCTCATCGTGAGCGCCGAGTAGAGGACGAGGCCCGGGTGCAGCGCCGCGACCACCCCCGCGAAGCGCGCGCGCCCCCGCGAGAGGCACGTGGTCCCGAGGAGCCACGTCGTCACCGGGAGGAACGCGCCCACCGTGACGTTCACCGCGTTCGCGACCGAGAGCTTCGTGCCAAAAACCCAGTAAAAGAAGCCCAAGAAGGCGCTGTATCCTACGGGGTAGTGGCACCATGGATGCCACACCGGGACGCCGCCGACCATCACGTCGTCCGAGTAGCCGAGGCCTGCGGCGATGCGTCGCGCGCCGAACTCGTAGTAGTGGCCGTCCCACACCGGCTCGCCTGCGTACGCGTGGGTGACCCAAGCGCGCGGCACGAGCGCGAGCACGAACAGCGCGAGCCCGAAGAGCAGCTCGTGTGAGCCTCGGGTGGAGTCGCCCCGCGAAGGCTTCATGCGTCCCTCGCTCGGGTGCGGTGCGTCGCGCGCGGGCGCGTTCGACCGAGACTCCCTCGCCTATTCACGGACCCGTCTCGCGCATGCGGCGGAGGTACGTCTTTTGGACTTGAACCGGATCGAGGCGGAGAAACTTCGCGAGCTCGATCACGAAGCCGCGCACATAGACGACGGCGGGCAAATCGGAGAACCGCTCCTCTTCGATGGCGTCGATGTGCGTGCGCGTGATCTTGGTCTTCTGGCAGATCTCCATGACGTCGATCCCCTGCGATTCGCGCACCTTGCGGAGGAGCGCGCCAGAGAACTCGGAGTCGGGGCCGATCTCGCGGAGGAGCTCGTTTTTCAAGAGGAGCTGCTCGGCGGCGAGGGCAGGGCGGGGCGACTCTTCGATCCTCGGTGTCTCCGTCTCGGGGAACGCGGAGAGGTCGTAGGCGCGGCGCCGGATCGGATCGAGGAGCGTGTCGTACGCCTCTTCGAGGAGCGCCTGTTGGCGCGCGAGATCCGTGTCGTCGAGCATGGACGAGGTGGGCAGGCCGCCCGTCGCGTACATCTCGCGTTTGCGTTTGTACGCGCGGCGGATCTCTTCGTCGCTCGACGATCGTGAGAGCCCGAGCGCGGCATAGAGCGAGAGATCGGCGGCCGGTATCGGCGGCGGCGGGGCGAGGGATTCTTTCCGCGCGGCGGTGAGGGCGACCACGCGGCGCGCGATGCGCTCGATGTTGCGCGCAGCCTTGGAGGTGGGCACGTCGGTCAGGAGTGGCCTCCGCCTGCGCACCGCGACCCACACCGTGTCGTCGTGCTCGATGTTGCCGAGCTCGTCGAGGAACACCCCATAGTGACGGCGCACGAGCTCGCTCATCGAGGCCCCGAGCTCGAGGTCGGTCCGAACGCGGGTCTGGTTCACGACGAGGTGAAATCGAAGGCGATTGGCCTCCATCCATGCAATTTCGGAAAGTCCCTTGTCCATCTTCGCGAGGGCGCGAATCAGGTCGAGTGGCTTCGGGAGCACACCGAACTCGACGAGCGCGCGCTCCATCATCGACAGACGAAAACGATCTTGGGAGAGGGTACGACGAAGCGCGCGTCGGTAGGCCGCGCGCACGAAGCGGTACGTGGTCTCGATCGCGGGTGGCTCTGGCACCGTCACGCAGATCGGCACGTCGGCGGCGAGCATCATGTCGATCGCGAAGGGCGTGATCCCCGGCCCCACGTCGACCATGAGGATGTCGGCGGGGATGCTGCGCAGGCGCGAGAGCCAGCGAATTTTCCTGCCTCCGCGAAGCGGCGGGGCGGGGTTCACCGCGTCGGCGGCGGCGGGGAGGAGCTGGAGGCCGGGCACGAGCGTGGTAACGAGGGCGCGCTTCAAGGCCGCGTCGCCGCCCTCCTCGAGGTTGTGCGCTTCGCGCGAGGCGGGCACCCCGAAGTGCGCGTGGAGGTTCGGCCCGGTGGGGTCGGCGTCGACGAGGACGACCGATTTTCCGAGCTGCGCGAAGTACACCGCGAGGTTCTCGGCGACGAGGCTCTTGCCTACGCCGCCGCGGCCGCCGCCGACGACGAACAGCTTACGCGCGCCGCGGAGACTCTCCGGAGCCTCGAGCCGACCCAGGTGGAGATCGTCGAGATCCGACGTGTCGACCGGGAAATTCTCGTCCGCCGCCATTCGAGCCGTCCCTTAGCACAGCTCGCTCCGCGACCTCCCTTGCACGCGAGGAGGGGCAACGGCGCACGCGTTCAGGTCGGCGCGCTCAATGCTTCGACGCGTGGAGGCTCTTCGCCTCGAGTACGCCCTTGAGGCGCGCCTGAAACGTCTTGTCCGCCGCGTCCTGCATGTCGCGGTAGAGGCGCGCTTCGATCATCGCGTCGGAGGCGCCGTCTTTCTTTATCTGCGCGGCGTTGACGCCCTCGGAGACGGAGGTCTTCCACGTCCACGCGACGGCCCCAGAGGGGAGAACGAGCGACGCCTCGTAGCTCACGTTGATGCCGGCGACCGCCACGCGCGGCTTCATCGCGGTGAACACGCGGCCGGACCAGTCGACCCTCCGCGTGACGACGAGGCGCGACGCTTGGCTGCCCTTCGACGGCCCGGGGCTCGCGTCACCGAAGGGGACCGCGTCGCTCTCGATCGTGGCGCGGAGCAGGTCACGCGTGACGGTGGCGGAGGCGTTCGCGCGCGAAGCGAGCTCCTTCTCGTTCATGATCGCGGTGGGGAGGGATTTTTTCCCGTTCCACGTGATGGTGCGTGTGACCGCGCGCTCCGCGAGATCGAGGCCGGTGCCTGCGTCTGCTCGCGCCTCGGTGCGCACGCTCGGCGGATCGGCGGACGGGACCCGGTAGAGCGCGGCGATCGCAGCGCCGAGGTGCGAAGGATCGTGAGAGGGCACCCGTGCGAGGGCGTGCGTCCTCGCGCGCGTGTAGTGTGCAGCGATCGCGGCGTCGCGTTCGACCTTCGTTTCGTTCGGGAACCTGCGCGCGTGCTCTCGGAGAGCGGCGAGCTCTCCCTTGGATTCTGCCCGCGCGAGATCGGCGCGGACGGCGACGCCACGCGCCTCCGCGACCTCGCCCTCGATGTCCGTCGCGGGGAAGTCGGCGCGGAAGCTCTCGATCGCCTCGACGGTGCCGATCGCCCTTGCCTGGCGAAGCGCGGCGCGCGGCAGGTGCGTCCTTCGCACGGCGCTCACGTGGGCCTTTCCTCGCGCGGCATAGGCGGCGTAGGCGCCAACGTCGTCGTGTGCCCGCGCGTCGCGGAAGGCGAGCTCGTCGCTCACCACCTCGCGGCCGACGAAGAGCAACCCCGCGAGCGGCGCCGCCCACACCAACGTCGCGAAGAGCGGTCTGCGCTCGGCGAACGTGGGCACGAACGCGTAGGGCGCCAAAGGCGCGATCGGGGACAAGTAGCGCGGGAGGTGCAGCGGATCGGCGGCCTCGATCGTCTCCGTGGTCTGCTCGAGGAGGGCGCGCGCGTGGCCCTCGAGCTCGGCGTGCACCGCGGAAATTTCGGCCTCCGCGACCTCGAAGCGGATCGTCTCGGTGCCCACTTTGCAAGTGACGACGTGACCCGCGGTTGGCTTCGGGCTCGCGAGCGGCGAGACGGCGTACGACACGAGCGGGCGAAAACGGATCGCCTCCGCCGTCACGTCGAGCACCCCCGAAGAGAACAAGAAGCGGCCGAGCGGGAGCGGGAGCGCGCGCGCCGATCGCTGCTTTCGCCGCATCACGAGGAGCGACGCGCCGAGCACGACGAGCCACGCGAGGTGCGCCGCGATCGTCGCCGGAGGGTGCCGAAACACGGGCGAAGCGACGCGCCCGAGGCCCACCACGAAGAGCGCGATCCCGAGCCCGAGCGTCGCGAGGAGGGCGAGCACCACCAGCGGCCGTCGGGAGGGAAGCGGCGCGCGCGCGAGCATGATCGGGGTCGCCTCGCGACGAAGCGACGCGACGAGGCGATCTTGGATTCGGCGCTCGAGGGCGAAAAAGTCGTGGCTCTCGGACATGGGTCCTCCGGCCGACATCGGTGATGAAGAGCCGACGTCGCGACATCATGGAGAGCAGCGAACGTGCCATCCGCTCTCGCGCGAGCATTGTGTCGCCGCTGTACGGAAACCCTTTTCGCGGGCGAGATCGGTCACGTTCGCGCTGGTGGATCACCGAAGCGCCTGGGGTGATCGATTCGGACCGTCGTGCTCACTCTCCGTGCGCGGCGCGAGGAGCAACCGGAGCTTCCGACCCAATCGGTGCAAGATACACGTCAACCACACGGCCAGTGCGCGGGCGGCCGTCGTCGTCGGTCCACAGCATCGGCGCGTGTGCGCCCTCGTAGGAGCTGGCCCGCGGCGCGAGGGCAGTGGCGCCGAGGGAGATGCTGCGAACCGGACCATCGGCGAGGCGCGAGATCTCGTCCTTGGTGCACACCTTGTCTTGGTTTTTGTCCCGCCAAACGAGGAGCCGCGCGAACACCGCGTCGCGCGCATCGATCGCTCCGTCGTGATGATCGTCGTACCGCGCGAGCTTCTCGAAGCCGTCGCGGCCGTGGGCGTCGGCGCCGAAGAGCTCTGCTTGTGTCTCGATGCAGCCCGAGCCGTCGAGGTCGAGCGCGAGCCACGGAGTCGCGGCCGAGACCCACGCCGTCGCCGCATACGGGCCTACCGCGAACGGCGCCGCGCTCGTCGTGAACGCGACCTTGTCGTCGCCGAAGGAGAGCACGAGCGGCGTCGCGCAGCCGGCGCGGGAGAACACCATCGCGCCGGTCTCCGACTCGACGCAGCGCATGACGGTGTGGCCCGGCTCGGTCGAAGGGCCGGTGCCGGGCGCGAAGCACTCGCGGATCTCACCGGGCTCGCACTCCGAGTATTGGAGTCGCGCGATCTCTCGCGTCGAGGGCTCGGCCAGATGAACACCTCGATGCACGCTTTCGTCCTCGTTCGGCGCCGGGCGGTGACGAGGCAGGTGCCTCGAGAGATCACGCTCGATGTGCTCGGGCGAGCCGCACGCTACGAAGACCAAGGCGAACAACGCCGGCACGGCGAAACGAAGCTCCATGCACCCTCGTCGCGCCACCTCGTCGAGGTGTGACGGCGGCGCCGCTCGTGGCGGAACGGGTCGCGAAAAGTCGCGAAAGTGGAGCAAATTCACGTGCGCTTGCTCGTGGCACGGGGTGCCACTATGCGACGCAGCGCTGGTCGGCGCTGGTTGCCCTCTTCAGCGGTAGGCGTCGAGGGAGCGCCGGAGCAGGCCGAGCACGCGGGCGCCGAGCTCTGCGCCGCGGAACGGACGAGCGAGGTAGTCGTCGCATCCGCACGCGTAGGCTTCGACGATCTCGCGCGAGCAGCGCTGAGCCGACACGAACAGCACCGGCAGGCCGGAGGGGTGGGCCGCTCGCATCTTCTTGGCGAGGGCGCTCGCGCCGGGGCCGTAGCTCATGACAGCGGCGTGGAGAGGACCACGCTCGGCGAGCGCTTCGCTCTCGTTCGAAAACGCGATCACGTCGAGGCCTTGCGCGCGCAGCGTTTCGTCGAGCTCGGCGCGGGTGGTGTCGTCGCGGTCGACGAGGGCGATGCGGATGCCGGGGGTGCGTAGGCTGCTCGGTGGCGCCTCCGTGACCTGCGTGATGGGCCGCGTGATGCTTGGCGGGCGCGTGCTCTGCGGGACGGTGAGGCCCGATACGCGCTCCCAGTCGCCGGCGCCGAACCCGAGCACGATGTTTCCCTCGACCCGACGACCGACCGCCGCGGCGGCTGCGGACTTGCGCTCGCGCCGTGTCTCGACCACCGCGAGGACCCACTCGCCCTCGCCCACCCGCTCGCCGGGAGGAACGGGGAGCGTGAGCCCGCCGTGGGGAGCGTCCGCCATCGCCTCCAGGAGGGAGGACGAGCTCTCGTACCTCAGAGCGATGTTACGCATGCAGCGGACCTCTTAGCGCGTCCGGCCCTGGGCGCAACCTGGGGGATCGTCACGTCGCC